>NZ_JBWKWP010000001.1:0-463758 GCF_059422285.1 Curvibacter sp. GW821-FHT01G03 | reverse complement strand
TGCCGACATGCTCACCATGACCGCCTGCTCGCGCTGCGCCGGCAAGTTCGTCACCGAGCCCTACGAAAACGCCCGCCACTTCCTGTGCGGCCTGTGCAACCCGCCCGCACGCGCCGGCAAGAGCAAGGCCAGCGGCGCCCTGATGGTGCACTGACCCCCTCCGCCTCCTTCATTTCGACAAAACGCCCCGCCGGCTCGCGCCGCGGGGCGTTTTGTCATCTGGGGTCGGCGGCGCCCGACATCCGGCAGCGACCGCAACGGTCGATGTCCTTGGCACAGGTCGCGACACAGCAGCAGCCAGCGACCACCTCGGCAGCTTTGTATCAGCCACTCAGGTATTCAAGGCGCTGAATATCCCACCCCGCCACGGCGCACTATTTAATCCCTGCCAGGGCAGGCACAGCCGGACACCGGTTTGAATTCAAAAAGGCCCCCGATACAAATCCGGCCTTTATATCAACACGCTTACAAAAACCCTGACATCAGCACACCCTGGCCGTCTTCACCGCCAGTGCCACAGCGCTCAGCACGATGGCGCTTTGCCATCGGGTAAAGAGATTGAATGCAATATGTTTCTGCACTGTAAATATAAATTTAATAGTTTAAATATGTACCAAGAAAATGTTTGTTTGTATTTTGATACATGCATTTTCATCCGGAATTGAAGCAAATCCGGTGGGTTTATCAAACGCCAGTTTTCGGGGCTGAAACCTACGATTCAGACACCCCAACTCTCTGGAGAAAACCCGTGAGCACCATCAACACCAGCAGCATGGCCTATTCGGCCGGGCTGAGCCCCTATGAGATCAACACCAAGGCCTATGGGCCAGTCGTCGCCAGTGCCATCGGCGTGGTCGATGGGGCCTCCGAAGCCGCCAGCGCGGTCTACAACTTCAGCGCCGAGAGCCTGCAGGCGCTCAGCGACTCCATCAGCGGCGGGGTGGACTCGGTCACCTCCACCTTCAGCGATGCGGCCAATGCTGTCGGCCACAGCGTGGAGAGTGTGGTGAACACCGTCACTGAAGCGGCCAGCGAAGGCTTGCAGGCGGTCGAAGGCCTGGGCACCTCGGTCAGCGACACGGCCAGCGAGGTCACCAGCACCGTCACCGATGCCCTGAGCAGCGCCACCAGCACGGTCACCGACGCCGTGAGCAGCGCCGCGAGCACCGTGGGCGATGTGGCGAGCTCGGTCGGCAGCAGCATCAGCGACACCGCCAGCAGCATCGCCGCCTATGTGACCCTCGGCGCCCTGGGCACCAAAAGCCTGCTCGACACCACCGCCTGACGCCCCCCTCTCTCAAGCTCAAGCAGGAGACTCTCCATGAAGGCAAGACTGGCACATCACCGCCCGCCCGCCCAGCGCCGCCATGCCCGCCTGACGCGGACGCTGGCCCGCCTGGGCACGTTGGGCCTGGGTGCGGCCCTGGGCGGCTGCTCCATCCTCAGCCCGATCCCGCTGCTGGAACTGGCCAAAGGCACGGCGAACGTGACCGGTGTGGCCGTGCAGTCAAGCGCCGGCAAGGCCACCGACACCGTCTACCACCTGCACTCGACGGTCAAGACGGTGTGCATCGAATACAACCCCACGGCACCCGTGGCCGACGTGGTGCCCGCGCTGCAGCTGGAGCTGCGCAAGCACGCCATTGAGAGCCGGGTCTACCAGGCCAACGCCTGGAACGCCAACTGCCCGGTGTGGCTGCGTTACACGGCCTACATGGACTGGGGCACCCAACCCTACAACGACGAGTTGCGGCCTTACGTCAACAACATCTCGCTGACCCTGCACAACGACCGGGGGCAGGTGCTGTCGACCAGCAACTACCGCTTTGACGGCGGTGGCTTCAATGCCAGCAAGTGGGCCTCGACCCGCGACAAGCTGGGCCCCGTGGTGACGGCCCTGGTCACCGGTTTTGAATGATGGCCCAGAGCGGCCAAGGAGCTTTCATGTCTCACCTCTCGCTTTCGTCCTCGCAGCGCCTGCTGATTCTGTGCAGCCTGGCCGCCCTGCTGGGGGCCTGCAGCACGCCCACCCCGGTCAGTACCGTGCCCGGCCCGCTGACGGCCGCCCCCTTGTCCCCGCCCCTGAACATCGAACGGGCCAACACCGGCTCCTTGTTCCAGCCCGGCATGACGACCGCGTCGCTGTTCACAGACCGACGCAAGCCCCGCGCCGTGGGCGACACCCTCAAGGTCGACATCTCCGAAAGCATCAACGCCAGCAATGTGCTGACCACCGACAACAGCCGCAGCAACGCGATGAGCACCAAGGGCCCCGGCGTCAAAGGCGTGGGCAGCGGCATCATCCGCTCGCTGCTGAACCTGGACGCCAGCGCCTCGGGCAGCGACTCTTACAAAGGCAACGGCAAGACCACCGACGTCAGCAGCTTCACAGGTCAGCTGACGGCCACCGTGATCAACGTTCTGCCCAACGGCAATCTGGTGGTGGCCGGCGAGCGCAGCGTGGCCCTCAATGGCGGCGTGCGCACCCTGCGCTTCTCGGGCGTGGTCGACCCCAAGGACCTGGCTTCGGGCAACGTGGTGGCCTCGGCCGACGTGGCCAATGCCCGCCTCGAAGTGGCCGGCCAGGGCGATGTCTCCGAAGCCGCCTCGCGCAACTGGCTGCAAAGGGTGCTCACCAACAGCCTGTCGGTCTGGTAAGTGCGAGGGGCAGCGCTCAGCCGCCCCCCCCAACGCAAGAAAGGAAAGGGTATGAAACAACGCTTCATCCGTCTGGGCCTGGGCATGGTCCTGGGGCTGGCCACGCTGGGGGCCGCCGCCCCGGCCCTGGCGCTTGATCTGGCCGGCGTGCACTTCGACGACCAGATCGTGGTGGCCGGCAAGCCGCTGCGGCTCAATGGGGCCGGCGTGGGCTATCGCTTCCTGTTCAAGGTCTATGCCGTGGGCCTGTACCTGCCCGAGCGCCGGTTTTCAGCCCAGGAGGTGATGGCCACCGACGAGCCACGTCGCATGGTGATCACCGCGCTGCGCGAACTCAGCAGCAGCGACTTCAACGACGCGGTGATGAACCACTTCGGGCCCCGAGGCGACGAACCCGACGCCCGCGCCGCTCAGAGGGTGCTGCACCTGGGCCGCATCATCGCCAGCAAGGCACCGGTGCTCAAGAAGGGCGACAGCCTGACACTGGACTGGCAGCCCGACCAGGGCATGAGCATGAGCTACAACGACAACGTCACGACCCTGCCCGGACACGATGTGGGGTTCTACAACACCTTGCTGGCCATCTGGCTGGGCGACAAGGCTTCGGACCCGACGCTGCGCAGCCACTTGCTGGGGCGGCCGAGCGCCTCACGCGCCTCGGCCGACTGAGCCGCCTGAGCCGCGTGGCCGGGGCCTCGCCAGGCCGCTCACTGGGGGTGCAGGCGCAGCGAATCGGCCAGCGCGTCGGAGCGGGCCGGCGCCCCGCCCCCCCCCTGGCCAAGGCCGCGGTTGGCGCCAGCCAGCGCCCCCTGGCCTGTCTTGAGTTGCGCCTTGGCCGCCTCCCGATCACGGATGCGCAGCACCACGCCGCCGGCAGAACGCTCGCCCTCCTGCCCCAGCATGGCCCGGGCCGGCCCCACACCGCAGCGCTGGCGCAAGGCATCGATCTGGCTTTGCAGTTCACCGGCCTGCTCCAGGCGGGTCTGGTTGCGCGACACGATCTGGTGCGCCAGGTCGATCAGCTTGGTGTTCTGTGTCCGGCCGCCGTCCTCCAGCAACTGGGCCACCGCGCCCTGCACATCGCCGCCCAGGCTGCGGCCCATCGCGGCCTCGGCCATGGCGTTGATCTGCTGCAGGCAATCGCGCACCAGATCGGCATAGGGCGTGTGGCGCACACAGGCGTTGGCGATCAGTTCGGCCAGCCCCCGGGTGTTGGCAAAGCGCAGCCCCACCTGCCGCACCCAGCCCTCGGCCTCGTTGACACGCAGCTCGCGCTCGGCCAGCACCGACAACAGATTGCAGACGTTGCAGGCGGCCTCGAAGTCGAAATCGGCGTCGTGCAGTTCAGCCGCCATGGCGCGCAGGCCGGCCAGCACCTCTTCGTGACGGCGGTGCAGCAAATGCCCCAGGATGTGCACCATGTCGCGAAAACGACGCACCCGGGCGCTGCCCGTGTGGCGTTCCGCAAAGCGGGCCAGGTCGGCCACGCAGCGATCCAGGCCACGCCGGTCGCGCTCGTTGAGGTGGCAGAACGCCAACAGCACCAGCGACTGAAAGTCGAACAGCTTGGAGTTCACGCCCAGGATGCCGGCGCGGGTCAGCGGCAACTTGGCATTGCTCAGGTCGCCGACGTAATAGGCCATCATGCCGGTCTTCTGCAGGCGTGCCACCGACTCTGGCGTGAGGTCGCTGGCGCGGCGGAAACTGTCCATGGCACCGCCGAAATCGGCCATCTCGACCTGGGCCCGGCCCAGCACGTCGTAGGCATCGGCAAAACCGGTGTCGCGTTCGATCAAGCTCTGCAGGCTGGTCACCGCCTTGGTCGACTGCCCGGCCTCGATCTGGGCTCGCGCTACCCCCAGCTCGGCCCAGGGCGCCGGGCGCAGCGCCAGCACGGCCCGGTACAAGGCCTCGGCCTCTTTGGGGCGGCCCTGGCGCAACAGCAGCTCGGCCCCGATGCGCGCCGCATACAGCCAGTAAGGGCCCTGGGTCTCGAAGCGCTGCTGACACAGGTTGGCCGCCTCGTCGACGCGGCCGTGCTCCAGGGCATCAAAGATGGGCAGCAGATGGCGCTTGCGCAGCCGCGCCAGGTTCAGGCGCTCAAACAGCATGGACGGCGTGAAAGGCTTGAGCAGATAGCCATCCAGGGCCGATTCGGCCGCCTCGGACACGGCAGCGTAAGAGGCCTCGCCCGTGACCATGAAGAACACGGTGGAAAACGGCAGCATGTGGGCCCGACGCAGATCGTCCAGCAGGGTCTGACCCGAATAGTGGTGCTCGGCAAAGAACTGCTCGCACAGCACGAAATCGAACACCGTGTGCTCCAGCCGGTTGCGCGCGTCCTGAATGCGGCTGCACTGGACCACCTCGCCCACGCCGAAATCACGCAACTGACGCACCAGGATTGAGCGCGAGGTGGTGTTGCCGTCAATGACCAACGCCTTGGTGTTGGCAATTTCTCGCGAGTTTTCAGTGGCCATGGCTCATAAACAGGTATCGTCTCTATTTGTAACAGGGATCGCGTCAGACCAGAACGCAAAAGCGCGCCGTTCGTGCTCTCGAAACGTAAAAGTTACGCGTTTTTGCGCTCTTTAGAGGCAGGGCGAACATCCCTGAGCAATCTGCGCCAGCCCGTTTCAGAAAGTGCCCCCTTTGACCCTGTTCATCGCCTCGGCCGCCGGCCTGCTGCTGTTGTTGTTGTTCATTGCCCTGCTGTTGGGCCGGCGCCGGCGTGATCCGGCGAAACCGGTGGCGCCCGCACCCAGTGCAACGCCCCCCCGGGTGGACGTCGCACCGCCCACACGGGCCGGTCCGGTGGCGGCCACGCCTCGGGCCGTGCTGCCCTTGCCCGACACGTTGGCCTCGTTCCAGCGCCTGGGGCGCGACCAGCTGTCGATGCCCCGCCAGGCCGCCATCACGGCCGCCTTGCAGCGGGTGGCGCAGCCCTCGCGCGCACTGCACCAGTTGGTCTCGCCCGACTTTCTGGCCCATGCCAGTTCGGCCGATCTGGCCGAATTGCTGCAAGGCGAACCCCAGGTCACGGCCAAGGTGCTGGCCACGGTCAACTCGCCGTTGTATGCCTTGCAGGCACCGGTGGTCAGCCTGGGCCCCGCCATCACCTACCTGGGCCTGAACACGGTGCGAGGTCTGTGCCTGCACTACATGCTGGAGGACAGCTTCCAGAGCGCAGACCGTGGCCTGCGGCGCTACTTCGATCAGGTGTGGGGGGCCAGCAGCCTGGCCAGCGAGCTGTGCCTGCGTCTGGCACAGGGTTGCCACCTGTCCGACCCCGGGGCCCTGGCCACGCAGGTCGTGCTGTCTTTTCTGGGGCGGCTGTCGATGGCCTCGGTGCTGCCCACTGAGCGACTGCTGGCCCTGGCCCCCTTGGACCTGCTGGAGCGCAGCCGGGCCGAGCAACAGCAGCTCGGCCTGTGTGCCAGCGAAGTGGGTGGCCTGCTGATGCAAGCCTGGCACCTGCCCGCGGCGCTGATCCAGGAGACCAGTGCCATCGACGCCCTGCTCAGCCCGCAGCCCCAGGCCCTGAACCCGTGCGCCGAAGCCCGGCTGGCCGTGGCCTACCTGAGCGCCCGCATCGGTGAACTGATGATGTTCGGCGAGCTGACGGAACCGGCAGCCCTGGACCTGACGGAGGCCGCTCGGATCGAGCTGTTTCCGGTGCGCCGGGCGCTGGCGCTGCCGGCACTGACACCTCTGCCTGATCTGCTGCAGGGGCCGGAATTGAATCGCCACCTGAAACAGATGCAGCAGGCGCTGCAGACTTGGATTTGACCCTCTGATCCCGCTGCGCGGATGATTGTCAGAAATTTACAATAGCGTTACTTTTCAGTCACAATCAGCGCAGATCCCAACCTCCTCACTGGCCCGCGGGCATCCATGCGATACACAGAATCCAAGGCCCGCAGCGCCGAGTTGCTGCGACTGACGCTGGCCAACATGGGCCATCACACAGCCGCCTTCAACCCCATCACGTTCACGGTGTGGTACGAACATGCCGCTGGCATCAACCCGAAGCTGAATGCCGACATGAGCCAGTGCCTGAGCAAGGGCCTGGCCATGGACGACGAGATGATGCTGCGCTTGTACCGCGACCACATCACGCCCGCGGACACGGAGCAGATGGAGTTGATCGCCCACGAGATGCAGCGCCTGATGCGCAACATGGCCGATTCGGCCGCCGCGACGGGCGAACAGGCCGGCAGTTTCGGTCAGCAATTGGTGGAACTGAATGAAGCCCTGACGGCGACTGAGAACAGCCCTTTGAGCACCCAGGTGACACGCGCCCTGGAAGGCACGCTGGAGATGAAAGCCGCGGTCGACACCTTGCAGGCCCGAGTCAACCAGAGCCAGGAAGAAATCAAGCGCCTGCGCCAGGACCTGGAACGCACGCGTGAGGAAGCCATGCTGGACCCGCTGACCGGCCTGCTCAACCGCAAGGGTTTCGACCAGCGCCTGCAGGCCCTGTTGAGCCAGGCACCCGACTCAAGCGAAAGCCATTGCCTGCTGATGCTGGACATCGATCACTTCAAGCGCGTGAACGACACCCACGGACACCTGATGGGTGACCGCGTGATCCAGGGCCTGGGCGAGATCCTGCGCACCTCGGTCACCCACCCCAGTCACGCGGTGGCCCGCTACGGCGGAGAAGAGTTTGCCATCGTGCTGCCCAACACCAGCCGCGCCGAGGCCACGCAGATCGCTGAAACCATCCGTGCCCGCACCAAGGCGATGAAGCTGCGCAATCGATCCACCCAGGAGGTGGTGCTGACCGTGACCATCTCCAGCGGCATCGCGACCCTGCGCCAGGGCGACGATGCACACTCGCTGATTGCACGCGCCGATGCTGCGCTGTATGCCTCCAAGAAGGGCGGTCGCGACCGCGTCACCTGCCAGTGACGCCGCCGCGAACAGCCTGCGCCCCCGACCGAAAACAGCCGCAGGCGCATCGGATCGTCGGATCCTCGTCGGATCCTCAATAGGTTTCGAGGTGCAAGCGGGCGCCCTGACGCAAGCCGGGGCCCACACTGTCCCAGGCCAGGCCGGCCTGCTGGGCCACATCGCGCAGGGCCAGCACCACCCCTTCCTCCATGGCCTTGAGGCCGCAGACGAAGAAATAGGTGTCCGGATCGGCCAGCAAGGGCCCCAGGTCGGCTGCGCGTTCGCGGATCAGGTCCTGCACATAGCGCTTGGGAGCCCCGGACTGACGCGAGAAGGCAAAGTTGATGTCGATGAAATCCTTGGGCAGATTTTGCAAGGGCCCAAAGTACGGCAGTTCTTCAGGCGTGCGGGCGCCAAAGAACAGCATCAGCTTGCCGCCCTCGAACTTGCCCGACTGCCGCAGACGGCGGCGCCACTCGGTCATGGCGCGCATCGGGGCACTGCCGGTGCCGGTGCAGATCATGACGATGTTGGAGCGCGGGTGGTTGGGCATCAGGAAGCTGGCGCCAAAGGGCCCGATCACCTGGACCTTGTCCCCCACCTGCAGGTCGCACATGTAGTTGCTGGCCACGCCCCGCACGGGCTGGCCCTGGTGGTCTTCCAACACGCGCTTGATGGTCAGCGACAGGTTGTTGTAGCCCGGTCGCTCGCCATTGCGCGGGCTGGCGATGGAGTATTGGCGGGCATGGTACGGCCGGCCCTGGGCATCGGTGCCGGGTGGGATCACACCGATCGACTGCCCCTCGAGCACCGGAAACGGAAGGTGGCCGAAATCGAGCACCACGTGATGGGTGTCGTAGTCCTTGCCGACTTCGGTGACGCGCACATTGCCGACCACGGTGGCGGTGATGAACTTCTCGGACGCCTTGGGGCCGTAGAGGTTGGTGTAGGCATGGGCCGCCGACCAGGGCGGCAGAGTGGCGCCATATTGGGCGCTGTTGAAACGTTCGCCTTCACCAGGCCCCGCCGGTGCGGTGCTGACGGCAGGGGCCTGATCCGGCGCAGTGGCCGCACCGGCCGCCGCCAGTTGCTCGGCACTGAGTTCGTCGGGCAGGTTGTCCCAGCCCAGTTGGGCCTCGACCGTGTAGGCCATCGCGCGCGGCATGTTGCGCCAGTTGTCGATCGAGCCCGTGGGGCAAGGCGGCACACAGGCCATGCACAGGTTGCACTTGTCGGCGTCGACCACGTAGTTGCGCGAATCGTGGGTGATGGCCGCGACCGGGCAGGTGGCCTCGCAGGTGTTGCAGCGGATGCAGATCTCGGGGTCGATCAGATGCTGCCGGATGACTTGGGGTTCGCTCATGTCCATGGCTGTCTCGACTTGTTGTGGGCTGTGGGGCGGTTCTGGAGCGGGATCTTGAAGGCGGGAAAGGGGGCTGGCAAGCCCCCTTTCCTCAAACCCCGGAGGGCTCGGCGAGGGGCATACCCCGCCGCCGGGCCGCCCCAAGGCGGGGTACGGCCCCCTTGGGGGGCAGCGCATGACATGAAATGCAAAGCGTGGGGGCCATTTCAGTTGAAGCGGACATATTCGAAGTCCACGGGCTGGCGGTTGATGCCCATGACCGGCGGCGCGATCCAGTTGGCAAACTTGCCGGTGTCGGTGACACGGCCCATCAGGCTGGCCACAAAGGCCCGGTCTTCGGCGCTGGGCAGCCAGTCGTTCTTCTTGGCTTGCCATTCGGCTTCGGACACCACACGCCCGTCAGGCGACACCTTGACCCCGGCCAGGGAGCCGATGTTGCGGTGGAAAGCCTTGTGCGGCACGGTCAGGCGGAACGGGATGCCGTTCTTTTCGATCACCTTGTTCCAGCGCTCCACGCCGCCGATCGAATCCTTGATGTAGTCGTCGCGCAGCACTTCGTTGAGTGCATTGAGCATCGGCACTTCCTTCTCGACGAGCTGGCCGTTCTGCACGTTCAGCACCTTGTAGCTCTGGCCGCGCAGCTGGTGGTCGTCGGTGCGCTTGCCTTCTTCAAAGCGGCCCTTGAGACCCGTGCTGTAGAAGGTGGCCGCATTGCTCGACTCGTCGGCACCGAACAGGTCGATGGTCACGCTGAAGTGGAAGTTCAGGTAGCGCTGCAGAGTGGGCAGATCGATGACACCGGCAGCGCGCAGCTTGGCAGGGTCGTCGGTCTTGAGCTCGTTCATGACCTGGCAGGTGCGCTGGATCACGCGGCTCACGCCCGACTCGCCCACGAACATGTGGTGGGCTTCCTCGGTCAGCATGAACTTGGTGGTGCGGGCCAACGGATCGAAACTCGACTCGGCCAGGGCACACAGCTGGAACTTGCCGTCCCGGTCGGTGAAGTAGGTGAACATGAAGAAGCTCAGCCAATCCGGCGTGGGCTCGTTGAAGGCCTGCAGGATGCGGGGGTTGTCCTGCTGACCGCTGCGGCGCTCCAGCAGGGCTTCGCCTTCCTCGCGGCCGTCGCGGCCGAAGTACTTGTGCAGCAGGTAGACCATGGCCCACAGGTGGCGGCCTTCTTCGACGTTGACCTGGAACAGGTTACGCAGGTCGTACTGGCTGGGCGCGGTCAGGCCCAGGTGGCGCTGCTGCTCGACCGAGGCCGGCTCGGTGTCGCCCTGGGTGACGATGATGCGGCGCAGGTTGGCGCGGTACTCGCCGGGCACGTCTTGCCAGGCGTTCTCGCCCTTGTGGTCACCGAAGTGGATCTTGCGGTCTTGTTCGGCCGGATTGAGGAAGATGCCCCAGCGGTAGTCGGGCATCTTGACGTGGCCAAACTGCGCCCAGCCCTGCGGATCCACGCTGACTGCCGTGCGCAGGTACACATCAAAGCCGTGGCTGCCGTCCGGACCCATGTCGTTCCACCAGTCCAGGTAGTTGGGCTGCCACTGCTCCAGCGCGCGCTTCAGGGTGCGGTCTTCGGCCAGGTTGACGTTGTTGGGGATCTTTTCGCTGTAGTCGATCGTGGACATGCTTGTCTCCAGGTAAGTGGTCAGTCAGTCATCAAGAAAATCACACCAGGTTTGAGGGGTGTGGCTGCCGTAGCGAGCGCGCCGAGGTGGCCTTGAGCACCGCAGCCGTACACCCGTACGGCGAGGAGCACAGAGGCCAGATCGGCGGGCGCAGCCGGCAGACACCCCCTCAAACCCGGTTCCAGTCGAAGGCGGCCTTGTTGCCTTTGCCGTAGACCTTCAAAGCGCCGTATTCGCCCACCGCATTGGGGCGCTGGAAGATCCAGTTCTGCCAGGCGGTGAGGCGGCCGAAGATGCGGGTGAACATGTTCTCGGGCCCGTTGAAGCGCAGGTTGGCTTCCATGCCGGTCAGGGCATCGGGTGACATGGCCACGCGCTCTTCGATGGCGATGCGCACCTCGTCGGCCCAGTCGATGTCGTCGGGGTTGCTGGTGACCAGGCCCAGGGCGTAGGCGGCGTCGGCATCCAGGGCACGGCCGGCGGCGGCGCGCACGGCCTCCAGCGGAGCGACTTCGTCATAGAAGCGCCGGCCCAGGCGGCTCTGGCCGGTGACCATGGGGTACAGGCCGAAGTTGGCCTCGCCCACCGTGATCTTCGGGGCCTGGTCTTCGTCGTCGGGCAGGGCCAGGTGGTAGCTGCGGTCGCAGGCCAGGGCCAGCTCCAGAAAGCTGCCGGCAAAGCACGAGCCCGGCTCGATCAGGGCGAACAGGCTGCGGCTGGACACGTCCAGGCGGCTGAAGGTGCGGCGCAGCAAGCCGATGGTTTCGCGCACCAGCCAATGGCTGGCATGGGCGCTCAGAACGACGTCCATGGCCAGCACCGCGGCGGCATCGCCCTGGGTGGTGATCAGCCAGGTGCCGATCTCCAGCTCATTGGTGCGCATGGACAGGATGGCGTCCTCCAGTTGGCGCGCCAAGGCCAGCGGGTACCAGGCGGCCCCTGCGGCTTCGATCCCGGCCACATCGGCGGGTTGGGCACCGGCCGGGGCCTTGACCACGAACGTGGCCGTGCGCTTGGCGCGGTCGATGTTCACGCTGACATGGTCGTAGTGCAGGGCATCGGCCTCGGTCCGGCGCTGCAGGGCCACCAACTCGACCCCGCGGCCATCGGCCGGGCGGTCGCTCTGGGCGGCCAGTTGTTCGGCGCGTTCGCGCACCTTCTGGGCGAACACGGCGGGCTTGGCAATGTCGTCAACCAGGCGCCAGTCCTTGGCCTTCTGGCCGCGCACACCTTCGGTGGTGGTGCAGAAGATGTCGGCCAGATCGTGGCGCACATGGCGCTTGTCGGTGACACGGGTCAGGCCGCCGGTGCCGGGCAGCACGCCCAGCAAGGGCACCTCAGGCAGGCTGACCGCGCTGGAGCGGTCGTCCACCAGGATGATCTCGTCGCAGGCCAGAGCCAGCTCGTAGCCGCCACCGGCACAGGCGCCGTTCACGGCCGCCAGGAACTTCAGGCCGCTGTGCTGGGAGGAGTCTTCAAGGCCGTTGCGGGTCTCGTTGGTGAATTTGCAGAAGTTCACTTTCCAACCGTGGCTGGACACGCCCAGCATGAAGATGTTGGCGCCCGAGCAGAACACCTTTTCCTTGGCGCTGGTGACCACCACGGTGCGCACCTCGGGGTGCTCGAAGCGGATGCGGTTGATGGCATCGTTGAGTTCGATGTCCACGCCCAGGTCGTAGCTGTTGAGCTTGAGCTTGTAGCCGGGGGCCAGGCCACCGTTTTCGTCGAAGTCGGCCGTCAGCGTGGCGATGGCGCCATCAAAGCTCAGTTTCCAGTGCTTGTACTGGCTGGGATGGGTCTGGTAATCGACGCGGGGCGCGGTGCTCATGGTGTGTCTCCGTCGGTGGAAAAATAATGCATTCTTGCGAAACTGACTGCATGTTAGTACATGCATTAAAGTGCGTCAAGCAAGATGCAGTAAATTTCCTATCGCCCCACCACCCCGGGTCAGACCGGCAGTTTCAAGGCCTCCCGGACCTGGGTGCGCAACAGCTTGAAGGTGTCCTGCAGCGGCTGCGAGCTGGTGTTCAGACGCAGATCAGCCTTCGAATAAAAGGCTGAGCGCCCCGCCAGGATCTGCCGCAGGTCATTCATGGCCTCGGCACTGGCAGCCATGGGGCGCAGATCCCCTTGCTCGGCCACGCGCTGCATGTGGTCTTCGGGTTCGGCCTGCAGCCACACCGTGGTGCAGTGCGACAGCAGCAGATTGAAGGTGGCCGCATCGGACACCAGGCCGCCGGGGGTGGCGATCACCACCTCGGGGTAGATCTGGATGGCCTCTTCTAGGGCGCGGCGCTCGTAGCGGCGGTAGGCATTCATGCCATACAGGCCCTGGATTTCAGAGATGCTGCAGCCGGCAAACTTCTCGATCTCGCGACTCAACTCGACAAAGGGGTACTCCAGGTCGTCGGCCAGCATCTGGCCCAGCGTCGATTTGCCCGCACCGCGCAGCCCCACCAGCGCCACCCGCGGCCAGGCCGCGCCCGGCGTGTGCCCACTGACACTGCCATTGCCCAACAACTCACCAATGGCCACGCGCACCCGGCGCAGCGTGGCCTCGTCACGGTGCTCCAGCAACTCGCGAATCAGCAGCCACTCGGGCGAGGACGCAGTGATGTCGCCGATCAATTCGGCCATGGAGCATTGCAGTGCACCCGCCACCTGCTGCAGCACCAGAAAAGAAGCATTGCCGGTGCCGTACTCCAGGTTGGCCAGGTGACGCTCGGACACATCGGCCGCCAAGGCCACGGCCTTGCGCGTCATGCCTCGGCGCGCGCGCAGGCTGCGCACCCGCTCGCCCAAGGCCACCAGCGAGGCGTGGCGCTCTTCGCCAGCGGCGTCAGGGGCAGCGGCGATGGCGGGCGCCACCGGGGTGATGGAATCTTGCATCTTGATGATATGGGTAAACCCTGATTTATGAACTATAGTGCTTGACGCCACTCAGGGCGAGCATTAGCCTTCACGACATGCACAATACTTCACCAGACTTGCCGATGCAAGCCTGCATGTCAAACGGAGGCCCGACTGTGGCACAAAATGCGTTCCGTCAAACCCTGGCCCGACTCACCGCCGACATCGCTGCCCATTTGGCCAGGCGCCCCCTGGACAGCGAACTGGGCACCTGGCTGAACACCGACCATGGGGCTGACAGCCCCACCTGGCAGACGCTGAAGCAGCAATGCCTGACCGGCGTGGAACAGGGCTGGCTGTGCGAGCGCGAGGGCGGCGGCATCCGCTACGGCCGCGTCTTCAAACCCGCCGAGGATCTACACGGCTTCTCGGTCGACGTGGTGGACATGCACGACATTGCCGGCCCGCACCACAGCCACCCGCTGGGCGAGATCGACCTGATCATGCCCCTCGACGGCGAGGCCCGGTTTGACGGCCACCCGGCCGGCTGGCTGGTCTACCCCCCGGGCAGCGCCCACCGCCCCACCGTGAGGCCTGGCCGCGCCCTGGTGCTGTACCTGCTGCCCGAGGGCCGGATCGAATTCACCCGCACGAAAGAAGCCGCCCAATGAGCCCCTCTGAATTGCTGCTGAACCACCTGGGTGGCCAATGGGTTGCCGGCCGCGGCACCGGCACGGCCTTGTTCGACCCGGTGCTGGGGAACGAGCTGGTGCGCGTGGACGCGACCGGGCTGGACCTGCGCGCCGGTTTTGCCTTCGCCCGTGAGCACGCCGGCCCCGCCCTGCGCGCGCTGGGCTATGCCCAACGCGCCGCCCTGCTGGGGGCGGCCGTGAAGGTGCTGCAGGCGAATCGCGACACGTACTACGAGATCGCCACGGCCAACAGTGGCACGGTGAAGAACGATTCGGCAGTGGACATCGACGGCGGCATCTTCACCCTCGCTCACTACGCCCGACTGGGCGAAAGCCTGGGAGACCGACCGCATCTACTCGATGGCGAGGCCACCCGACTGGGCAAGGACCCGCTGTTTCAGAGCCAGCATGTGCTGAGCCCGGCACGGGGCGTGGCCTTGTTCATCAATGCCTTCAACTTTCCCAGTTGGGGCCTGTGGGAGAAAGCCGCCCCCGCCTTGCTTTCGGGTGTGCCGGTGGTGGTCAAGCCCGGCACCTCGACCGCCTGGCTGACCCAGCGCATGGTGCAGGACGTGGTGACGGCCGGTATTTTCCCGCCCGGTGCGCTGTCAGTGGTGTGCGGCAGCTCGGCTGGGTTGCTGGAGGCGCTGACACCATTCGACCTGATCAGTTTCACCGGCTCGGCTGACACGGCCGAACTGATCCGCTCGCACCCGGCGGTGGCGCGGCGTTCGGTGCGCTGCAACATCGAGGCCGACAGCGTGAACTCGGCCCTGCTGCTGCCGGGCGTGGGCGCTGACAGTGAAGCCTTCGAGCTGCTGGCCAAGGAGGTGGCTCGCGAGATGACGGTCAAATCGGGCCAAAAATGCACCGCGATCCGCCGCATCTTCGTGCCCCAGGAACATTACGACACCGCCGCCCAGGCCATCAGCGCGCGGCTGGCCCGGACCACGGTGGGCAACCCACGCAACGAGTCGGTGCGCATGGGCGCCTTGGTCAGTCGCGCCCAGTTTGATGCCGTGCAGGCCGGCCTGGCCCGCTTGCAGCAACAGGCCAGCACCTTGCACGACGGCAGCCGCCACCCGCTGGTCGACGCCGACCCTGCCGTGGCCTGCTGCCTGGGCCCCACCTTGCTGGGCAGCCGCGATGCCGAGGCCGATGTGTTCCACGACACCGAGGTGTTCGGCCCGGTGGCCACCCTGCTGCCCTACCGCGACCTGGACCACGCCCTGCACCTGGTGCGTCGCGGCGAAGGCTCGCTGGTGGCCTCGGTGTTCGGCAGCGACGACCAGGCCCTGCAATCGGCGGCCCTTGAACTGGCCGACAGCCAGGGGCGGGTGCACGTGATCTCGCCCGAGGTGGGCGGCCTGCACACCGGCCACGGCAACGTGATGCCCCAGTCGCTGCATGGCGGCCCGGGCCGTGCCGGTGGTGGCGAGGAACTGGGCGGCTTGCGCGCCCTGGGCTTCTACCACCGCCGCTGTGCCCTGCAGGCATCGACCAGTGTGCTGCAAGGGCTGTGACCCCCTCAGAACCAGACAGGAGACCGACATGAACACCCCCACAGCGCCAATAGCCAACGTGCCCCCACCGGGACCCAGTTTCAACTTCGCCCAGCACCTGATCGAGCGCAATGCCGGACGCGGCGCCAAGGCCGCCTACATCGACGACCAGGGCCAGCTGAGCTACGGCGAACTGGCCCAGCGCATCCGCCGCCTGGGCTCGGCACTGCTGGCCAGCGGCGTGCATCGCGAGGAGCGTGTGCTGTTGCTGATGCACGACTGCAACGACTGGCCGGTGGCCTTTCTGGGGGCCATGCACGCGGGCATCGTGCCGGTGGCCGTGAACACCTTGCTGACGGCCGACGATTACGCCTACATGCTGGAGCACAGCCGTGCCCGCGCCGTGCTGGTGTCGGCCGCGCTGCTGCCGGTGCTGCAATCGGCCATGACCCGGGGCGAGCACGAGGTGCGGCGAGTCATCGCCTCGCGCCCCACCGGCCCGCTGGCCGAGGGTGTGATGGACTTCGAGAGCTTTCTGAGCCAGGGTGAGCCCCATGCTGCCCCCGCCGCCACCGGCCCGGATGACCCTGGCTTCTGGCTGTACTCCTCGGGCTCCACCGGCCGCCCCAAGGGCACGGTGCACCTGCAGGGCAACCCGTACTGGACGGCCGAGTTGTATGGCGGCCCGATCCTGGGCCTGCGCGAGGACGACATCTGCTTCTCTGCGGCCAAGCTGTTCTTTGCCTACGGCCTGGGCAACGCACTGAGCTTTCCGCTCAGCGTGGGGGCCACCACCGTGCTGATGCCCGAACGGCCCACGCCGGACGCCACCTTCCAGCGCTGGACCGAGCAACGCCCCACGGTGTTCTTCGGCGCCCCGACCGGCTTTGCCGGCATGCTGAGTTCGCCCAGGCTGCCCGCGCGCGATCAGGTGGCGCTGCGCCTGTGCTCGTCGGCCGGGGAGGCCCTGCCGGCCGACATCGGCGAGCGCTTCACCCGCCACTTCGGGGTCGAGATCATCGATGGCATCGGCTCCACCGAGATGCTGCACATCTACCTGTCCAACCGGGTGGGGGCGGTGCGCTATGGCACCACCGGCACGCCGGTGCCAGGCTATGACATCGACCTGCGCGGCGAGGATGGCCAGCCGGTGCCCGATGGCGAACCCGGCGATCTGTACGTGCGCGGGCCCTCGTCCGCCCTGATGTACTGGAACAACCGCGAAAAGACGCGCGAGACCTTCCAGGGCGGCTGGACCAAGAGCGGCGACAAATACATCCACAACACCGACGGCACCTACACCTATGCCGGGCGCAGTGATGACATGCTCAAGGTCAGCGGCATCTATGTGTCGCCCTTCGAGGTCGAGGCCACGCTGGTGCAGCACCCGGCGGTGTTGGAGGCGGCCGTGATCGGGGTGCCCGACGCCGAGGGCCTGACCAAGACCAAGGCCTTTGTGGTGCTCAAGCCCGGCCAGGTCTGCAGCGAAGACGAGCTCAAGGCTTTCGTGAAGGAACGCCTGGCACCGTACAAGTACCCTCGCCAGATCGAGTTTCTGGAGGAGTTGCCCAAGACCGCGACCGGCAAGATCCAGCGCTTCAAGCTGCGCGAACTGGAGGCCTCGCGTCCATGAGCGCGCAGCACGTGCCCGTGGCCTGGAACGGGGGGGCGGTCGAGATCGAGGTCGCCTGGATCAACCCGGACCGCATCACCACCCCGGTGCTGGTGTTTCTGCATGAGGGCCTGGGCTCGGTGGCGATGTGGAAGGACTTTCCGCAGCGCCTGTGCGATGCGCTGGGCTGGCGTGGCCTGGTGTACTCACGCCCGGGTTATGGCCGTTCGACGCCGCGCCCGGCCTCAGACGTCTGGGGCCCCGACTTCATGCACCGCCAGGCCCATGAGCTGCTGCCGGCCCTGCTGCAGGCCCTGGGCCTCAGCGGCCCGCAAGCGCCGGCACTGTGGCTGTTCGGTCACAGCGATGGGGGCTCGATCACCCTGCTGTACGCCGCAGGCGCCGGCACGGCCTTGGCGGGGGCCATCGTGCTGGCCCCCCACATCCTGGTGGAAGACATCTCCGTGCGCAGCATCGAAGCGGCGCGCCAGGCTTACGAAAGCGGGACGCTGCGGACCGGCCTGGCCCGCTATCACGACGACCCGGATTCGGCCTTCTGGGGCTGGAACCGCATCTGGCTGAGCCCGGATTTCCGCGACTGGAACATCGCGGCCGAACTGCAACACATCCGCTGCCCCGTGCTGGCCGTGCAAGGGCTGGACGATGAGTACGGCACGCTGGAGCAGATCCGGGGCATTGCTCGCCAGGCCCCGCACACGCAACTGCTGGCGCTGCCCGACTGCGGCCATTCACCCCACCGGGACCAGCCCGAGCGGCTGATCGCGGCCGTGCAGGCTTTTGTCTCCGACCCAGCGCCAGCGCTCAATCGACCAGCGTGAGGGCGTCGAAAGACAGGTGGTGCATGAACTCACGCAGGATCAGCACCCCGGCGGCAAAGGCTTGGCCTTCGGGCAGCCCTTCGGTGACGGCGGGCCGCCCTTCAGAGACTGCACACACGCGGTTGAAAAGGCGCTCAAGGGCGTCCAGGCTCAGGGTATTGCCACCGCCGGCCTGCTCCACGATCTGACGCAGCAGAGGGTCAGCACCGTGCAGGGCCGTGCCCACCGGCAGGCGCGGCACCAGGCGCATCAGCTCGTCTTCGACCTCGGCAATCGCGGCTTCCAGCTCGGCGGGCCGGGGCGGATCATGCCGCCACAGGCGTTCGGGCAGGCTCAGCGTGCCCAGCGGCAGCTCCAGGGTCAGCGCGGCTTGCTCGCCATCACCGACCAGCACCTGGCAGCGCTGCGACCCCAGTTGCAGCAGGCTGATCAGCCGAGGGGGACGGGGTTCTGGCAGGTTCCGCAGCACGGCCTGCAGACGGCGCAGCCCCGCATCGGCCTCGTAGCTGCCGGACAGGGGGCGCAGCAAAGGCTGCAGTGACTCGGGCTCCAGCGTGCGCGCCGCACCAAAACCGGCGATGTGGCGGCCCGACGTGGGGGTGAGGCACACAAAACGGAAATCACCCAGTTCGGTCATGGGAGCGGCCTCAGGGAAGCGACTCAGGTAAGCGGCACGGCACAAAAGCCACTCGGCTTGGTCGGGCCCCTCGGCTTGCAGCACCCTGGCCTGAGCCTGCAGCGTGAGCCGCTGCAGATCATGCACCGGCGCACCCGCCACTTCGGCCTGGGTGATCAACAGCGAGACCGCGCTGCGGGCCTGCAAGTAGCGCGTGTGGGCCGCCAGGGCACTCACATGGATCACCACCCAGGGCCCGTCGGCCACGAGGGCAAAGGGCACCATCGACACAGAGGGCTCACCCGTGTCGGTGCAGGTTCCCAGGGCGGCCACACGGGTGTCGGCCAGCAATTGACGCAGTGCACCATCAAGCCGGGATTCATGGGCCATGCCAGGCTCCTCGTTGTTCAGGGATGGGCCAGAGCGCATGCGGTCTTCAGCGCTCGTGGTGGTCTGAAAACAGGGCATCGTCGTGGCCAGCAGCCAAGGCACGGCGGTGTTGCACGTGGTAGGCCGTCACCACCTGATGGGCCACCATGTCGAGCGAAGGCCGGTGATTGCCTTGTTTGTCGGTCCAGACTCTCGGCGTCAGGCTGCCCGACAGGGCCACTGAATCGCCGTCGCCCAGGGCCAACAGGCCGTCCACCACCTCAGTGTCAAAGGCAATCACGTTCACAAACAGATTCTCGCCATCGCTGGCCGAGGCCCGCACCCGGGCCACCGCAAAAGGCTGGTTGTGCCGGTCGATACGCGACTCAGGGGCGCCATGCAGTCGGCCACAAATCAATCCATCAATCATTTTTCTCAATCCTTGCAAGGCATGCGCCACCACGCCGGTGCCACCCGATAGCTTACCCACATGGACGCGCCCCAAAAGGCAACGCCGCTGAGGGCGGTGTATTTTTCAGTGTCGCCCAGGCTCTGGCACAATCGCGCCCGGACTGACGCTCAAGCGGCCCAGTCTCCCACGCCCCGGGGCTCAGCCTGTCTGACGCCCTTCCGCACAGCCTCTGGATATACACCATGAACCGCTGCCTGAACATTTTTTTACACCATGCCCCGCGCTGGGCCATGCTGGCCAGTGTGATGGCCGTCGCGGCCCATGCGGAGGTGCGTGAGTTTCCGGCGTCCGCACTGCGCGGCACGCTGGTGGTCACCCAACCACCCATCGTGTCCCTGGACGGGGTGCAGACCCGGCTGTCGCCGGGTGCCCGCATCCGGGATGCCCACAACCTGATGGTGCTGTCGGGCTCGCTGGTCAACCAGAGCCTGACCGTGAACTACACCCGTGACACGTACCAGCTGGTGCATGAGGTGTGGATCCTGACGGCCGAAGAAGCAGCGCTCAAACGCGCCTCGGCCGCCCCGACCACCAACATCGTCGTCACGGTACCGGTCAAATAAAAAGCGCGTTGACCTGAGCGCGGTGCCCCGTCGACGCGCCGGGACCAAGCCGCCCCAGGGCGCACCTGCCTGCCCTCCTTTTTCTGAGCCCGCCGAGCCTCGATGGCCCGCGCCCCCCCACGAACGAGAACTGCCATGAGCAAAAAAGTCTTCATCAAAACCTTTGGCTGCCAGATGAACGAGTACGACTCGGACAAGATGGCCGACGTGCTCCATGCCGCCCAGGGCTATGAGCCGACCCAGAATGTGGACGAGGCCGACCTGATCCTGTTCAACACCTGCTCGGTGCGCGAAAAGGCCCAGGAGAAAGTGTTTTCGGACCTGGGCCGGGTGCAGCACCTGAAGAAAAAGGGCGTGCTGATCGGCGTGGGCGGCTGCGTGGCCAGCCAGGAAGGCGCCGAGATCATCAAGCGTGCGCCCTACGTGGACGTGGTGTTCGGGCCACAGACCCTGCACCGACTGCCCGAGATGCTCAAGGCCCGCGCGCGACTGGAGCGCCCCCAGGTGGACATCAGCTTTCCCGAGATCGAAAAGTTCGACCACCTGCCGCCGGCCCGTGTGGAGGGGGCCTCGGCCTTTGTGTCGATCATGGAAGGCTGCAGCAAGTACTGCAGCTACTGCGTGGTGCCCTACACCCGCGGTGAAGAGATGAGCCGCCCCTTCGAGGACGTGCTGGTGGAGGTGGCGGGCCTGGCCGACCAGGGCGTGCGCGAAGTCACGCTGCTGGGGCAGAACGTGAACGCCTACCGCGGCACCATGGGCGACACCGCCGAGATCGCCGACTTTGCGCTGCTGATCGAGTACATCGCCGACATCCCCGGCATCGAGCGCATCCGCTACACCACCAGCCACCCGAATGAATTCACCCAGCGCCTGATCGATGTGTACGACAAAGTGCCCAAGCTGGTCAGCCACCTGCACCTGCCGGTGCAGCACGGCAGCGACCGCATCCTGATGGCCATGAAGCGCGGCTACACCGCCATGGAATACAAGAGCACGGTGCGCAAGCTGCGCGCCATCCGCCCTGACATGGCCATGAGCAGCGATTTCATCGTGGGCTTTCCGGGTGAGACCGAGGACGATTTCAGCAAGATGATGAAGCTGATCGACGATGTGGGCTTTGACAACTCGTTCAGCTTCATCTTCAGCCCGCGCCCGGGCACCCCGGCCGCCAACCTGCCTGACGACACCCCGCACGAGGTCAAGCTGCGCCGCCTGCAGCAGGTGCAGGCCGCCATCGAAGACAACATGAAGCGCATCAGCGACACCCGCTTCGGCACGGTGCAGCGCATTCTGGTGGAAGGCCCGTCACGCAAATCAAGCGCCGAGAACCCCGAACTGATGGGCCGCACCGAATGCAACCGGGCGGTGAACTTCCCGGCCGGCCCCAACCCTCAGCGGCTGATCGGCCAATTGATCGACGTGAAGATCACCCAGGCCATGCCGCACTCGCTGCGCGGCGAAGTGCTGGTGCGCGAAAGCGCCTGAGCCCCCGCCCTGGGCAAGGCGCCCCTGCGGAGGGGCGCCCCGGGCTTCAGAAAGGCATGCCCGGCATGCCTTTCATGCCCTTCATCCCGCCCATGCGCTTCATCATCTTCATGAGGCCGCCGCCCTTCATCTTCTTCATCATCGTCTGCATCTGCTCAAACTCGTTGAGCAGGCGGTTCACTTCCTGCACCTGAACACCCGCCCCGTTGGCAATGCGGCGCTTGCGCGTGGCCTTGATCAACTCGGGCTTGCGGCGCTCCAGGGCAGTCATGCTGCAGATGATGCCTTCCTTGCGGCGGATGTCGCGCTCGGCCTTGTCCATGTCCATCTGGCCAGCCTTGGCGGTGAGCTGCGCCGGCAGTTTGTCCATGAGGCTGGACAAGCCCCCCATCTGCTTCATCTGCTGGATCTGGGACAGGAAGTCGTTCAGGTCAAAGCCGTCGCCACTCTTGACCTTGGCCGCCAGCTTCTGGGCAGCCTCCAGGTCGACCCCGGCCGTGACCTGCTCGACCAGGGCCACGATGTCGCCCATGCCCAGGATGCGACCGGCATGGCGCTCGGCATCGAACACCTCCAGACCATCGATCTTTTCGGACACCCCGGCAAACTTGATCGGGGCGCCGGTGACCTGGCGCACCGACAGGGCCGCACCACCACGCGAGTCACCGTCGAGCTTGGTGAGCACGATGCCGGTGAGCGGCAGGGCCTCCTTGAAGGCCTTGGCCGTGTTGACCGCATCCTGACCCTGCATGGCGTCGACCACGAACAGGGTTTCGACCGGCTTGAGGGCCGCGTGCAGCTGCTGGATCTCCTGCATCAGCACTTCGTCTATGGCGAGGCGGCCGGCCGTGTCAACCAGCAACACGTCAAAGTAATGTTTCTTGGCGTAATCGAGGGCCGCGTGGGCAATGTCCAGGGGCTTTTGATCCGGGGTGCTGGGAAACCACTCGGCACCGGCCTGGGCCGTGACGGTCTTGAGCTGCTCGATGGCGGCAGGGCGGTAGACGTCGCCCGACACGGTCAGCACCTTCTTCTTGCGCTTTTCGATCAGGTGCTTGGCCAGCTTGGCGGTGGTGGTGGTCTTGCCGGCCCCCTGCAGACCCGCCATGAGGATGACCGCCGGCGGCTGGGTGGCCAGGTTGATGTCGGCGATGCCTTCACCCATGGTCGCGGCCAGCTCGCGGTTGACGATGCCCACCAGGGCCTGCCCGGGCTTGAGCGAGCCCAGCACGTCCTGGCCCAGGGCCTTGTCCTTGACACGGGCAATGAAGTCGCGCACCACCGGCAGGGCCACGTCGGCCTCAAGCAACGCCATGCGAACCTCGCGCAGCATGTCGGCCACGTTGGACTCGGTGATGCGCGCCTGGCCGCTCATCTGCTTGACGAGGCGCGAAAGTTTGTCGGTAAGGGCGGAGGCCATGTTTGATGTTCCGAGAGGGTTGAGCGGGCTGGGCCTGCAGGGCTTGCGCCAGGCAAAGACGGCGGGCAGCGCGCCGGGCACCCATGTGCAAGACGCTAAACTGTGATCCATGATTTTATCCAGTGAGTCCACCGGTCTGGTGCTGCTGGGCCTGGCAGCCGCCGCCGCCTACGCCGTTCCTGCGGCCGCCGCCTCGCGCATCGCGCCGCGCGGCGTGCGCTTTTCCCTGCTGCTGGCCTGGTTGCTGCACGCCGGCGTGTTGATGCTGGGGCTGGCTGGCGAGCCACCCCGATTCGGTTTTGCCCCGGCCCTGTCCGTCACGGCCTGGCTGGTGCTGACGGTGTACGCCATCGAGAGCCGGCTGTTTCCACAACTCCAGGCCCGCTGGGCCCTGGCCGGCCTGGGCGCCTTCACCGTGCTGCTGTCGCTGGTGTTTCCGGGGCAGGCATTGCACGTCAGCGCCTCGCCCTGGCTGCCGCTGCACTGGGCACTGGGCATTGCCTCGTACGGCATGTTCTCGGCGGCCGTGGTGCATGCCTGGCTCATGACCCGGGCTGAACACCGCATCCGGCAGGCTGCCGACCCGCACAGCGGGGTGCCGCTGCTGACACTGGAGCGCCTCACCTTCCGCTTCGTGGCCGCCGGCTTTGTGCTGCTGACCGCCACCCTGCTGGCCGGTTGGTTGTTTGGCGAGGTGCTTTACGGCCAGGCCTGGCGCTGGAATCACAAGACCGTGTTCTCGGTGCTGTCCTGGCTGACCTTTGCCGTGCTGCTGCTGGGCCGCTCGCGCTTCGGCTGGCGGGGGCGCCGGGCCCTGCGCATCCTGTACATCGGCTCGGGCCTGCTGCTGCTGGCCTATGTGGGCTCGCGCTTCGTGATGGAAGTGCTGCTGAGCCGGGGGGGCGCATGAGCAAATACCTGTTGATCATTGGCATTGCGCTGGGCGTCTACTGGCTGTGGCGCCAGGGGCGCATGGCAGAAACCCGGGACGCCAGACCGGCGCCCCCTGCGGCGCGACCTGCCCCACGCACCGGCGCTGAGCCGCAAGACATGGTGGCCTGCGCCCACTGCGGCCTGCACCTGCCCCGCAGTGAAGCCCTGGCCGACGGCCCGGGCGGCAGTGCGCCGTTCTACTGCAGCGCGGCCCACCGCCAGAGCGGCCGCCAGGCATGAGCGCTGACGACGCACCGGCGTCCTGGTTCAGCGCACTCGACCCCGAATCATCCGAATGGCTGTCGCCGCCGGGCACGCCGTCCCGGCTGTGGCACGGGTTTCTGACCGCCCGGCTGATGCTGGCCCTGGCCTTGCTGATGCTGCAGGGCCTGAGCAACCTCCTGACCCCGCCGATCAACATCTGGGTGATGGGCTTGGGCGGGGTGTATTTCGGTCTGACACTGCTGGCCCGCTGGCGAGCGACACCGCAGCCGCCCAATCCGGAGATGGGGCCCCACTGGTTGCCCACCCTCGGGCTGGATCTGCTGGTATTTTCGGGCTTGCAATGGTTGCAGAGCGGCAGCATGAATTACACGCCCCTGATCGTGATGCCGGTGCTGATGGCCGCCACGCTGGGCTCGCGCCTGCTGACGCTGTCGAGTGCGGCGGCCGGCACGCTGCTGCTGCTGGTACAGACCTGGAGCCAGCACCTGCTGACCGGCAACGATGCGGCGGCCCCGCTCATGCAGGCCGGCATCACGGGTGGTGGCTACTTCGTGGTGGGCCTGCTGGTGCATCAACTGGCCCAGCGCTTGGCCCGCGAAGAGCGTATTTCAAACAGCAGCCGGCTGGCGGCCCAGGTGCAGGCCCAGGTCAACACCCTGGTGATCGAGCACCTGCGCGATGGGGTGCTGGTGATCGACGCCCGCGAGGTGGTATGCGCCCTGAACCCGGCGGCTCGTGCCTTGCTGGGGCCGGCGGCGGCCCAAGCCGCGCCGGGCTTCTGGCTGGGCACCCACCCGCAGTGGCAACCCCTGCTGGACCTGGCCCGTGCCACCTTTGGCCAGGCCTTGCCACAAGTGCAGGACACCGAACTGCGCCTGGACGCCCAAAGCCTGGCCCAAGTGCATGTGCGCACGCAGCTGACCCGCAGTGGTCAGCAAGGGGCCGGCAAGCTGTGCGTCATGTTCGTGCACGATCTGCGCGAGCTGGAGGCCCGGCTGCGCACCGAGAAGCTGGCGGCCATGGGTCGGGTGTCGGCCGCCATGGCGCATGAGATCCGCAACCCGCTGGCGGCCATCACCCAGGCCAACGCCCTGCTGGAAGAAGACGTGCAGGACCCGGGCCAGCGAAGGCTGGTGCAGATGGTTCAACACAATGCGCAACGCCTGGCCCGCATCGTCGAAGAGGTGCTCGACATCGCCCGGGTGGAACATCAGCCGGGCGCTGACCCGGCCAGCGCCATGGCGCTGGATGCCAGCGTGGCGGCCTGCTGCCGGGAATGGTGCCAGCGCGATCCAGCCAGGCGACGCGTGCAGCTGGATCTTCAGGCGGGCCTGACGTCGGTCCACTTCGACCCCGAGCACCTGCGCCGGGTGCTGGACAACCTGCTGGACAACGCCCTGCGCTACCAGGGCACCCATCCCGACTCGCTGCAGGTGTCGACCCGGTCTCGGGCGGGTCAGGCCCCCGGCCTGATGGTGTGGAGCGATGGTGCCCCCATGGAGCCCAGTGTGGAGCGCCACCTGTTTGAACCCTTTTTCTCGTCCGAGAGCCGGTCTTCCGGACTGGGTCTGTACATCTGCCGCCAACTGTGCGAGCGCCATGGCGCCCACATCGCCTACCGCCGCACCCCGGCGGCCACGGCCCGCGGCACCTTGGACGGCAATGCCTTCGTGCTTGATTTCACGGCTGCCCTGGCCAGTGATGGACAGCCCCAGCTTGCGTTTGACACAATGCCCAGCTGACCATGTCCAGTCTCCCTTCCCCATCGCTGCCGGCGCCGGCCCACATCCTGGTTGTGGATGACGAGCCCGATCTGCGCACGCTGTATGAACTCACGCTGCTGCGCGAGGGTTACCGCGTGGAGGCCGCGGGCAGCCTGGCTGAAGCCAGGGCCTGCCTGGACGAGCGCAGTTTCGACGCCGTGATCACCGACATGCGCCTGCCTGACGGGCTGGGGCTCGATCTGCTCAAGCAATTGCGGACCCGCCAGCGCCCTGAGCGCTGCGTGGTCATGACCGCCTATGGCTCGGCCGAGAATGCGGTCGAGGCCCTCAAGGCCGGCGCCTTCGACTACCTGACCAAGCCGGTCGACCTCAAGCAGTTCCGCACCGTGGTGGCCTCTGCGGTACAAGGCAGCCGGGAGACGCTGGTGATTGCTGCCCGCGAAATGGCCCACCCCGTCGAGCCCGGCCTGGGCACTCCACCCGGCGGCTTGCAGGCGCTGGAGCGGCTGGTCGGCCAGTCCGAAGCCCTGCAGTCGGTCAAGCAGCGCGTCGGCAAGGTGGCGCGCGGCATGGCCCCGGTGCTGGTGCGCGGCGAGTCCGGTACCGGCAAAGAGCTGGTGGCGCGTGCGCTGCACGCCTGCAGCCAGCGCGGCCACGGGCCACTGGTGGCGGTGAATTGCGGCGCCATTCCTGAAAGCCTGCTCGAAGCCGAGTTCTTCGGGGCCCGCAAGGGCTCCTACACCGGGGCCCAACAGGACCGCGAGGGCTACTTCCAGGCCGCCAGCGGCGGGACGCTGTTTCTTGACGAGATCGGCGACCTGCCCCTGGCCATGCAATCCAAACTGCTGCGGGCGATCCAGGAACGCAGCATCCGCCCCCTGGGCTCGACCCAGGAGATCCCGGTGGACGTGCGCATCGTCAGCGCGACCCACAAGGACCTGGCCGCCGAGGTGCTGGCCGGGCGTTTCCGGCAGGACCTGTACTACCGCCTCAATGTGATCGAAGTGGTGGTGCCGCCGCTGCGCGAGCGGCGCGAAGACCTGCCCCTGCTCTGTCAGGCCTTGCTTGACCGCATCGCGCGCGAGTCGGGGTTGGCCGCACCACGCCTGACCGAACAGGCCATGGCCCCGCTGTATGCCCTGCCCTTGGCGGGCAATGTGCGCGAACTGGAGAACCTCCTGCACCGCGCGGTGGCCTTGAGCGAAGGCGATGAACTGGCCATGGATCAGGCGCTGTGGCTCCAGGGAGACGCCCTCCCCTGCAAGGCCGAAGCCCCTGCAGCCCTCCCCACGGCCAGCCAGGTGTCGACCGCCCAGCCGACCCTGCCGCACGGGGACGCCAGCACGCCGCAACCCGCCTCCGCGGCAGGCGGCGCCCCCCCTGCACCGCCTGATCCACTGCCCTTCGATCTGCAGGCCTATCTGGACGAACAGGAGCGCGCCATCCTGATGCGAGCCCTCGAAGACAACCAGTTCAACCGGACCGCCACCGCAGCCCGCCTGGGTCTGAGCCTGCGCCAGATCCGCTATCGGATCGAACGCCTGAACATTCCCATTCCCCAGGACAGCGAAAGCCATGAAGCCGGCTGACCCGGCGCCCCCCTTGTGGCGAGGGGGCTGGTACACCCCTGCCCGGGCCCTGGCCTCACCCAACTTCGGCCCGCGCCCCAAGCGCGCCTGCATCGACCTGATCGTGCTGCACTCGATCAGTCTGCCACCGGGCCAGTATGGTGGCGACGAGGTGCAGCAGCTGTTCACCAACCAACTGGATTGGGACGCCCACCCCTACTTTGATCAGATCCGTGGACTGGAGGTGTCCTCGCACTTCTACATCCGACGCGATGGCGAGCTGTGGCAATTTGTCGATTGCAATGAGCGGGCTTGGCACGCCGGCCGCTCGCATTACCGGGGCCGGGACAACTGCAATGACGACTCGATAGGCATTGAACTCGAAGGTCTCGAAGGAAGCACTTTCACGGTGGCACAATACGCGACCCTGATCGGGCTGTGTCAGGCTTTGCGCTGCCACTACCCCATCGCTCACGTGGCGGGTCACGAACACATTGCACCGGGTCGCAAACACGATCCCGGGGCGGGTTTTGACTGGCCTGGGCTGATCGGCCAGCTCGACTGGCCCTCAGGATTTTTCCCTATGGCCGTGGCGCATTTGCCGCGGTCCTGATTTTTTTGCGGCTTCAGGTGCTGCTCGGACGCCGCGGCGATGCGCAGAAACCATGCGGTCCGGCAGCCTGAAATGCCCGGCAAAGCCATGGAACAAGCGGCTCGCTGACTTGAAGCGCAGTCCTGGCGCGGCTTTTGAAGCCGCCCCTCATACAGCAATCACAAAGTGAAATAAAGACCCTTTGCCTGCGCCCATCTTTGGGCTTGGTACACTACAGGTAGTGTCTTGAATTCACTCAAGGCCCCAGATATAGTGTGTAACGATCGGTTCGATCGAACCACCCCCATCACTCGCACGCTCCCACCCGAGCCGTGCCTTCTCCCCTGAAAACAGTTCAAGAAGAGGAATCCATGCAAGTTGCCACGAACGCCCCGGCCTCGGCCTCGACCAGCACCACCTCGCCTCCCGAAGCCGCCGAATCCGGCGTGCCCAGCGTGCTTGCGCACTACCAGATCATCCGCCGCAACGGTGCGGTGGTGCCCTTTGAGCCGCAGAAGATTGCCGTGGCCATGATGAAGGCCTTCCTGGCTGTGCATGGCACACAAGGCGCGGCTTCGGCCAGCGTGCGCGATGTGGTCGATGCCCTGACCCAAGGCGTGGTCAAGGCGCTGATGCGCTCGCGCCCAGGTGGCGGCACCTTCCCGATCGAAGACGTGCAAGACCAGGTTGAACTGGGTCTGATGCGTGGCAGCCACCATGAAGTGGCCCGAGCCTACGTGCTGTACCGTGAACGCCGCGCCCAGGAACGTGCTCACCAGGTCGAGCAAGCCAAGCCCCCAGTGCCGACCCTGCACGTGACCGAGAACGGCCAACGCCTGGCCCTCGACGAGGCCTACCTGCGTTCGCTGATCGTCTCGGCCTGCCAAGGCCTGAGCGCCGACGTCAAGCCCGAACCGATCTTTGCCGAGACCATGCGCAACCTGTACGACGGTGTGCCCATGGAAGAGGTCTACAAGGCGTCGATCCTGGCTGCCCGGACCCTGATCGAAAAGGACCCGGACTACACCTACGCCACCGCTCGCCTGCTGCTGCACACGATCGCCAAGGAAGTGCTGGGTCGCGAAGTCAGCCCGGCCGAAATGGCCAGCAGCTACGCCGAGTACTTTCCTCAGTTCATTCAGAAGGGCGTGGCCAACGAACTGCTCGACGAAAAGCTGCTGAGCTACGACCTGACCCGCCTGGCCGCAGCCCTCAAGGCCGAACGTGATCTGCAGTTCGACTACCTGGGCCTGCAGACCCTGTACGACCGTTACTTCCTGCACGTGCGCAAGACCCGCATCGAACTGCCGCAGGCCTTTTTCATGCGCGTGGCCATGGGCCTGGCATTGAACGAGACCGACCGCGAGGCCCGCGCCATCGAGTTCTACGAAGTGCTGTCGTCCTTCGACTTCATGTCCAGCACCCCGACGCTGTTCAACAGCGGCACGCTGCGTTCGCAGCTTTCCAGCTGCTACCTGACCACGGTGCCTGACGACCTGGACGGCATCTACGAATCCATCAAGGAAAACGCCCTGCTGTCCAAGTTTGCCGGCGGCCTGGGCAATGACTGGACCCGTGTGCGCGCCCTGGGCTCGCACATCAAGGGAACCAACGGCGAATCACAAGGCGTGGTGCCGTTCCTGAAGGTGGTGAACGACACCGCCGTGGCCGTGAACCAGGGTGGCAAGCGCAAAGGCGCCGTCTGCACCTACCTGGAGACCTGGCACCTCGACATCGAAGAGTTCCTGGAGCTGCGCAAGAACACCGGCGATGACCGCCGCCGCACCCACGACATGAACACGGCCAACTGGATCCCTGATCTGTTCATGCGCCGCGTGATGGAAAAGGGCACCTGGACCCTGTTCTCGCCCTCCACCGTGCCCGATCTGCACGACCTGTTCGGTGCTGACTTCGAGCGCGCCTACGTGGCCTACGAAGAGAAGGCCGCCCGTGGCGAAATCAAGCCCAGCCGCACCCTGCAGGCCACTGACCTGTGGCGCAAGATGCTGACCATGCTGTTCGAGACTGGCCACCCCTGGATCACCTTCAAGGACGCCTGCAATGTGCGCTCGCCGCAGCAGCACGTGGGCGTGGTGCACTCGTCCAACCTGTGCACCGAGATCACGCTCAACACCAGCGACACCGAAACGGCGGTGTGCAACCTGGGCTCGGTCAACCTGCTGCAGCACATCACCGACGGCAAGCTCGATCACGAGAAGCTCAAGCGCACCATCAAGGTGGCCATGCGCATGCTCGACAACGTGATTGACATCAACTACTACGCGGTCAAGAAGGCCCGTGATTCGAACCTGCGCCACCGCCCGGTGGGCCTGGGCCTGATGGGCTTCCAGGACAGCCTGTACGAATTGCGCATCCCCTACGCGTCGCAGGCCGCTGTTGAGTTCGCCGACCGGTCGATGGAAGCCATCTGCTACTACGCCTACTGGGCTTCGTCCGAACTGGCCAAGGAGCGTGGCAAGTATTCGAGCTACCCGGGGTCGCTGTGGGACCGCGGCATCCTGCCCTTCGACACCATCGACATGCTCGAAAAAGCCCGCGGCGGTTACATCGAAGTGGATCGTTCGGCCACGCTGGACTGGGATGCCCTGCGCAAGAAGATCGCGGCTGACGGCATGCGCAACTCCAACTGCGTGGCCATTGCCCCCACGGCCACCATCTCCAACATCATTGGTGTGGATGCCTCGATCGAGCCGTGCTTCGGCAACCTCTCGGTCAAGTCCAACCTGTCGGGCGAGTTCACCGTCATCAACGGCTACCTGGTGCGCGACCTCAAGCGCCTGGGCCTGTGGGACGACGTGATGGTGATGGACCTCAAGCACTTTGATGGCTCGCTGCGCCCCATCGACCGCGTGCCGCACGAAATCAAGGCGCTGTATTCGACCGCCTTCGAGGTGGAGACCACCTGGCTGGTCGAAGCCGCAGCACGCCGCCAGAAGTGGATCGATCAAGCCCAGTCGCTGAACATCTACATGGCCGGCGCCTCGGGCAAGAAGCTCGACGACACCTACAAGCTGGCCTGGTTGCGTGGCCTCAAGACCACCTACTACCTGCGCACCGTCGGTGCCACCCACGCCGAGAAATCGACGGTGGCAGCAGGCCGCATGAACTCCGTGTCCTCGGGCAGCGAACCCGGCCTGAGCGCCGCGCCCAAGCCCAGCGCCCTGGAAGCCGCCGCCGCGGCCGCCCGAGCACAGGCCGATGCGATTCCGGCCACGGACATCAAGTTCTGCGCCATCGACGACCCGGGCTGCGAAGCCTGCCAGTAAGGCCATTGATGAAGCCCCTGCATCGAGAGTCAGGGGCTTCGTCGATGCACTGGATGCCACGCATGCCCGGACCTGTTTCGACCAGAGACAGCCGCGTCATGCAAGGGCCACAGCGTCGATGCGACAGAACAACAAACCTCTCACAAACAAGGCAGCCACGCCCATCGGGTACTTTCCAATTTGCATGGCTGCTTTCATAATCCGGACATTGGAAAACCTATGTTGACCTGGGACGAAGAAGTCAAGCCCTCATCGCAAAATTCACTCGCCGGCGAACTGCAAAACAGCCGCACGGCCGAGGCCGCGTCTCCCACTGAATTCGGCACCCCATCCGCCTCGACAACCGAGGTCGCGGCCGGCGCCAAACGCCGAGTCAACGCAGCCGACAAGCGCATCATCAACGGCCAGACCGACGTCAACCAGCTGGTGCCCTTCAAGTACAAATGGGCCTGGGAAAAATACCTGGCCACCTGCGCCAATCACTGGATGCCGCAAGAGGTCAACATGACCCGCGACATCGCGCTCTGGAAAGACCCCAATGGGCTGACCGAAGATGAGCGTCGCATCATCAAGCGCAACCTCGGCTTCTTCGTGACGGCCGACTCGCTGGCTGCCAACAACATCGTGCTGGGCACCTACCGCCACATCACCGCCCCCGAGTGCCGTCAGTTCCTGCTGCGCCAGGCCTTCGAAGAAGCCATCCACACCCATGCCTACCAGTACATCGTGGAGTCGCTGGGCCTGGATGAGAGCGAGATCTTCAACGCCTACAACGAGGTGAAGTCGATCCGCGACAAGGATGAATTTCTGATCCCGTTCATCGACGCGATCATGAACCCCGAATTCAAGACCGGCACTGTCGAGACCGACCAGACCTTGCTGAAGTCGCTGATCGTGTTTGCCTGCCTCATGGAAGGCCTGTTCTTCTACGTGGGCTTCACCCAGATCCTGGCGCTTGGCCGGCAGAACAAGATGACCGGTGCTGCCGAGCAGTATCAGTACATCCTGCGCGACGAGTCGATGCACTGCAACTTCGGCATCGATCTGATCAACCAGCTCAAGCTCGAGAACCCCCACCTCTGGACAGCCGACTTCAAGAACGAGATCAAGGCCTTGTTCATGAAGGCCGTCGAACTCGAATACGCCTACGCCGAAGACACCATGCCCCGCGGCGTACTGGGTCTGAACGCCTCGATGTTCAAGGGCTACCTGCGCTACATCGCCAATCGCCGTGCCACCCAGATCGGGCTCGAGGCACTCTTCCCCAACGAAGAGAACCCCTTCCCCTGGATGAGCGAAATGATCGACCTGAAGAAAGAGCGCAACTTCTTCGAAACCCGCGTGATCGAGTATCAGTCGGGTGGCGCGCTTTCCTGGGACTGATCACCGCAACGCCATGGCCACCCCATTCATGCCCACCGACCACGCAGCGGCCATTGCGCCTGCCGTGGCGTTGCGCGCCCCCATTCAGACCTGTGGGCACAGGCCCAGAGACCTGGATCGCTTGACGCCGACATGCGAGCGACAAGTGTTCATTGCAATCCGACCAAGGAGAAAATGATGGCAACTGCGAAGAAACCGGCCGCCAAGAAGGCCGCTGCACCTGCAAAGAAGGCGGCTGCACCCGCCAAGAAGGCCGCCGCCCCAGCCAAGAAGGCTGCTGCACCCGCCAAGAAGGCCGCTGCTCCTGCCAAGGCTGCAGCACCCGCCAAGAAGGCCGCAGCACCTGCCAAGGCCGCTGCACCCGCCAAGAAGGCTGCTGCGCCTGCCAAGAAGGCCGCTGCGCCCGCCAAGAAGGCTGCTGCGCCTGCGAAGAAGGCCGCTGCACCCGCCAAGAAGGCTGCTGCGCCTGCGAAGAAGGCTGCTGCTCCTGCCAAGAAGGCCGCTGCACCTGCGAAGAAGGCTGCTGCACCTGCCAAGAAGGCCGCTGCTCCTGCCAAGAAGGCTGCCGCGCCTGCAAAGAAGGCCGCCGCACCCGCCAAGAAGGCTGCTGCACCTGCCAAGAAGGCCGCTGCACCGAAGAAGACCGCAGCCACTGTGGCCAAGAAGGCTCCGGCCGCCAAAAAGCCTGCTGCCAAGAAGGCTGCTGCGAAGAAAGCGCCCGCCAAGCCTGCCGCTGCCCCTGTGGCTCCTGCTGCTCCGTCGGCTCAGACCACACTCAACCCTCAGGCTGCCTGGCCCTTCCCGACCGGCAACAAGCCCTGAACGACACGTTCTCCAACGTGCCAGCCCGACGCCTCACGGCCTCGGGCTTTTTTAATGGGCGAAGCCGCCAGTGCCAGCCGGCCCCTGAGAGCCTGTTCAGGGCTGAAAGTCGAGCTGGTAGTTCTGTGGCCCGCGCTGGGCAATCTTGAGGGCCCCGACGCGGCTGCCGAGGGCGGCACAGCGCACCAGGTCCCAGCCTTGTTCCAGACCGAACAGCAGCGCGCCGCGCCAGGCATCACCACAACCGGTCGGGTCGACCACGGCCTGCGCCTGCACCGGGGGCACATGGGTGCGCTGCCCCGCCACCCAGACTTCGCTGCCTTCAGCGCCCAGGGTGATCACCAGTCCGCCCTCGACGCGGCGCGAAATCTCAGCAGCGGTCAAGCCGGTACGGTCGCACAGCATCTTGCCTTCGTAGTCGTTGACCGTGACCCAGGTCGCCTGGTCCACAAAGCGGGCCAGATCGGCGCCGTCGAACATCGGCAAGCCCTGACCCGGATCGAACACGAAGGGAATGCCGGCGGCCTTGAACTGTGCGGCATGCTCAAGCATGGCATCACGCCCATCGGGCGAGATGATGCCCAGGCGCACATCAGGGCGTGCCTCGATGCGGGTCTGGTGCGCCTGCATCATGGCCCCGGGGTGGAAAGCGGTGATCTGGTTGTTGTCACGGTCAGTCATGATCATGGCCTGGGCCGTGTAGGTGTCCGCAACCTGACGCACATACTCGCAGCTGATGCCCAGGGTGCGCAGGCGCTCCAGGTAGTCTGCACCGTCATTGCCGACAGTGGCCATGGGCAGGGGCGTGCCCCCCAGCAGCTTGAGCGCATAGGCGATGTTGCCGGCACAGCCGCCAAAGTCACGCCGCAGGGCCGGCACCAGAAAAGACACGTTGAGGATGTGCAACTGATCCGGCAGGATCTGGTCCGCAAAACGCCCCTCGAAGGTCATGATGGTGTCGAAAGCCAGGGAACCACAGATGATTGCTGCCATGTTGTTGAATTCGTTTCTTGAAAGTCGTCAGGGATAAAAAACCAGCACCCGATAGCCCGCGATGCGCAAGGTGGCGGCACCCGCCACCCGCACGGGCAGAGTGGCATTCCACTCGGCCCCAGGGCCCAGCATTGGCGGGGCACCCAGCTCGGTCGGCAGGAACACGCGCCGCAACACGGCCTGGTCCTGCGAATCGGTCAGGCTGAGTTCGGCCGCCGGCATGCCCAGAGGCAAGGCACCGGTGTTGCGAATGGCCAGGGCCAGCTGAAAGCCCTCGCCATGGGTTTTGTTGAAGGCGGAGGACTCGATGACGAAGGCCTCGATGCGGCGCAAGGGAGCCAGCTCGCAACCCGTCACATCGCACAGGGCCTGCAAAGTGGGCCGAAGCGCCGGCTCGGCAGCGGCCAGGCGGGCACGCTCGTGCAGCGCCCACTGGAGCAGCAGCAGCCCCGACAGCAGCAACACGGCCAAACCCAGCCCTGCTCGCACCCAGGGACGTCGCCAGAAGGCCTCGCGGCGCGCACGGCGCAGAAACTGCAAGCCCTTGAGCACATCCGGGCCGAAAGCATCGACTTCATCCTCAGCCCGCCGTGCAGGCGCTGCCGCCATGGCCTGGGCAGGCGCTTCGGCAGCCCACTGAGTGGAGAGATCGCCCGGTGCATCGGCCGCCACCGACTCGGACAACAGACTGGGCGACACCTCGTCAACCAGGCCTGCCGCGTTCAGCATGGAATCGGTCTTCGGTGCCGCCGGGGGGAGCTCGGGGCCGGGCGCATCGGCCGGCGCCGGGTCATCCGGAAATCGCAACGCCGCGAGCGTGACCCCGGGCGGGTCGGCACGGGGCGGCTGCGGGGCCCCTGGCAGGTCGAGCTCTGGCACCGACAACACTGGAAACCGGTCCCCCTGGGGACGCACGCGCGGCTCGGCCGGCTCGGCCATCGGTGCGAAATCGACCCGCACGGGGGGGGCATCGACTTCGGGCTGAGGCGCGAAGACATCGTGCAGATCGAGAGCGAACTCATCGTCATCCAGCGTGGGTTCGACCTGACGCCGCGCATCGGAGGTGGCCAGATCCAGATCCAGATCCAGGCGAGCCAGTTGCTCGGCCAGCAAGTCGTCTGCGCTGCGTGGCACGGCAGGCTCGGCCACCGGCGCGGATGCGGGGGACTCGGGTGCATGCACGCGCACCGGCTGCACTGGTGGTGGCGGCGGTAGCGGTGGGGGTGGCAACACCAGATCCGGCATCACCAGCTCTGGCATCACGGGTTCACGGCTGGGGCGAGCTGGCGGCGGGGGAGCGGGCGGGGGCTGCGTCGCCAAGACCGGCTGCACGGCTGAGGCCGGCAAAGGCGCGTGATCGGCCACCGAGGCCGGCGGGTGGGTGGGCGCCGGTGCCGCCACCGGTGCTGCCGCGGGCATGGCCGAGACCGGCGAGTGGGCTGGTGCACGCAAAAACGCCGGGGGTTCCGGCCGGTGACTTCGCGATGCCGCAGGCCCGCTCGTGGCCAGCGGGCTGGCATCACCTTCCTGGACCAGGTTGGCCGTGGCGTCGAACACCTCGGTGCACTGCCCACAGCGCACCCAGCCATCGGAAATCCTCAATTGGTCTGGCACAACCTTGAAGGTCGTGGCGCAGGCTGGGCAACGTGTGATGAGGCTCATGGATGCGCCTGATTGTAGAGGCGCGGGCGCATTTTTCACCCGGCTCGTCACCGGGAGACACCACCGCTGTGGCGCAGGCTTAACGCTGCGCGGTCATCAGGATCCAGCCGTCCTCGCTGTCGGCCACCGACAACTGCAGCCAGGGCGCATAGGCGGCCTTCAGCTCATCGGCCTGGCGCTCCAGGATGCCAGCCAGCACCAGCGAGCCGCCTGCAGCCACATGGGCGCACAGCAGCGGTGCCAGCACCTTGAGCGGGGTGGCCAGGATGTTGGCCAGCACCGTGTCGTACACCCCGTGCGCCTTGTCCGGCAGGCCAGCGTTCAAGGCCACGCCATTGGCCTCGGCATTGAGGTGGGTGGACTGAACCGCCGCCTCGTCGATGTCGACCGCATCGATGGCCTGCGCGCCATGCTTGGCTGCACCGATGGCCAGGATGCCCGAACCGCAACCGTAATCCAGCACCCGACCCAGCGTGGCCGTGGCCGGTCGCCGCGCGATCCAGCGCAGACACATGCGGGTGGTGGGGTGAGTGCCGGTGCCAAAGGCCAGCCCGGGGTCCAGGCGAATCACCTGGCGGGCCTGCGCTGGCGGCTCGTGCCAGGTAGGCACGATCCAGAACTCAGGCGTGATCTCGACCGGCGAGAACTGGGATTGGGTCAGGCGCACCCAGTCTTCGTCCGGCACCTTGGCCAGCCCCAGCAGACGGCAGTCGGCAAAGAAATCCTGCAACTGCAGCAACTTGGCCGCCTCGTCAGCGCTGGCCTCGTCTGGAAACAGCGCAATCACGCGCGAACGCTGCCAGCCTTCTTTGGGCGGCGGCATGCCGGGTTCACCGAACAGCGCCTGCTCGGCGTCGGTCTGGGCATCGGCGTCTTCGACGCTGACGCTCAGGGCATCCAGCGCATCGAGCGCGTCGCTCACCGTTTCAACGTGGTCTTCGGGGCACAGCAGCCGGAGTTCAAACATGGCGTTCCTGGGGTCTTGGGAGGCCGGCCGCCCGCGAGGGGCGCCAGCCGGGGCCGATCAGCGCTTGTGGTGGCCCAGCCACTCTTCAAGGTAGTGGATGTTGGTGCCGCCGGCCATGAACTTGGCATCCACCATCAGCTCGCGGTGCAGCGGGATGTTGGTGTTGATGCCTTCGACCACGGTCTCCAGCAAGGCGGTGCGCATGCGGGCCAGGGCCTGCTCGCGGGTATCGCCGTGCACGATGATCTTGCCGATCATCGAGTCATAGTTCGGCGGCACGAAGTAGTTGGTGTAGACGTGCGAATCCACGCGTACCCCCGGGCCACCCGGGGCGTGCCACATGGTGATGCGACCCGGCGACGGCACAAACTTGTAGGGGTCTTCGGCATTCACGCGGCACTCGATGGCGTGACCCCGGATCTCGATCTGGCGCTGCGTGAAGGGCAGCTTCTCGCCTGCGGCGACCATGATCTGGGTCTTCACGATGTCAATGCCGGTGATCAGCTCGGTCACCGGATGCTCCACCTGCACACGGGTGTTCATCTCGATGAAATAGAACTCGCCGTTTTCATACAGGAACTCGAAGGTCCCCGCACCGCGGTAGCCGATCTTCTTGCAGGCGGCGGCACAACGCTCACCGATCTTCTCGATCAGCTTGCGTGGAATGCCAGGGGCCGGCGCCTCTTCAATCACCTTCTGGTGGCGACGCTGCATCGAGCAGTCACGCTCACCCAGGTAGACCGCATTGCGGTGCTTGTCGGCCAGGATCTGGATCTCGATGTGGCGCGGGTTCTGCAGGAACTTTTCCATGTAGACCGCAGGATTGCCGAAAGCAGCCCCCGCCTCGGCCTTGGTCATCTGCACGGCATTGACCAGCGCGGCCTCGGTGTGTACCACGCGCATGCCGCGGCCACCGCCGCCGCCGGCGGCCTTGATGATGACGGGGTAGCCCACGGTCTTGGCGATGCGCTTGATCTGCACCGGGTCATCAGGCAGTTCGCCCTCGGAACCCGGAACGCAGGGCACGCCAGCCCGGATCATGGCCTGCTTGGCCGACACCTTGTCGCCCATGATGCGGATCGACTCGGGTGAGGGGCCGATGAACTGGAAGCCACTTTTCTCGACGCGCTCGGCAAAGTCGGCGTTTTCGCTCAGAAAGCCGTAGCCGGGGTGGATGGCTTCGGCGTCGGTCACCTCGGCTGCCGAGATGATGGCGGGCATGTTGAGGTAGCTTTGAGGCGAAGGGGCCGGGCCGATGCACACGGCCTCTTCCGCCAGCTTGACGTACTTGGCATCGCGGTCGGCCTCGGAATAGACCATCACCGCCTTGACACCCAGTTCGCGGCAGGCCCGCTGGATGCGGAGGGCAATCTCCCCCCGATTGGCAATCAGGATTTTCTTAAACATCAGTGCTCCCGGGGCGGCAGAGCCCCGCACGCAGCGCGTGCACTATCTCTGGGATGGGCACCCGACAGCCGACGGCCCAAGAGGCCCGCCGTCCCGGCACCCCCATGCGATCACTCGATCACGAACAAGGGCTGACCGTACTCGACGGCCTGGCCGTTCTCGCCCAGGATCTGGGTCACGGTACCCGACTTGTCGGCTTCGATCTCATTGAGGATCTTCATGGCCTCGATGATGCAGATGGTCTCGCCTTCCTTGATCTGGCTGCCCACCTCGACAAAGGCCTTGGCGCCCGGGCTGGAGGCACGGTAGAAAGTACCCACCATGGGCGACTTGACCACATGCCCGGCAGGTGCTGCCGCGACGGCGGGAGCGGCGGCGGCGGCTGCGACAGGCGCGGCGGCCACGGCAGGCTGAGCCAGCACAGGGGCCGCCACCATTTGCTGAATCACGGCCCCGCCGCCCTTCACGATGCGCACCTTGCCTTCGGCTTCAGTGATTTCCAGTTCTGAAACATTGGATTCAGACACCAGATCAATCAGGGTCTTGAGTTTTCGCAGGTCCATGTAAGCTCCAACAGCTAAAACGATAACAGGCGCGAATTTACTGCAAAACAGCGCCAAGTCTCATCATCAGCAGACAAATTAATTACAACTTCATTCGGGCAGATCAAAGAAAATACCCTGGAAGTGTGCAGAAAGGCCCCTGAGCAAAAGGGGCCTCAAAGACAGCCCGACGGTCAGCCGGGCTGGGTCCACACCGTCAGTTCCTGAGGTGTGATCTGGCCCATTTTACGCTGTATTACCCGCCCATCGGCCGCGATCACCACCGAAAACGGCAAGCCGCCGTTCTCGTTGCCCAGGGCGCGGCTGAGTTCGGTGCCGCCCAGACCGGCCAGCCCCACGGGAAAGCCCAGGGGGGTGCGGCTCAGAAAACGGGCCACCGAACTGGGCTGGTCAATGGCCAATCCAAGCACTTGCCAGCCATTGACCGAAGTTTCGCGTTGAAACCGATCCAGCATGGGCAACTCCTCCACACAGGGTGGACACCAGGTGGCCCAGAAGTTGATCAGCAGCGGTTTGCCCTTGAAATCGGCCAGCACCAACTCACCGCCACCCGCCCGATCGAACTTCAGGCCCCACAGCTCGGACAAGGCCGCCCCGGCCTGGGCGTCCGTGCCTTGGGGTCGCGTGCGCCACCAGCCCAGCCCCGCTCCGGCCACCGCAGCCACGCCCGCGGCCGATGCCCACAGCCATCGGCGCCGGCCGGCGCCGGGCGATTTCAACTCCTGGGAATTGCTCATGCTTCAGCTTCCTTCAACAAGGCCTGAACGGCGGCCAGAGAGCCCCGAGGCGCACGCCCGCGGGCATCAGGCACCAGAGCGCCCCGCAGATCGTCCAGGTCGTAGATCAACAGATGGACACCAATCACCTCGCCCAGCGCCTTGCTGGGCGAGCCCAGGGACAAGGCCTCGACCGGCTCGCCCCGAAAACCCTGGACCGTCTGCGGCTCGTAATCGACGTTGTGATCGATCAATCGAATCTCGGCCGACTTGGGGTCATCGCAAAACAGCTGGATGCGGATGTCCGACAGCCGCGTCGCGGTGCCCTGCCAGACCGCCCCCGTCAGGTGTGGGCGGAATTCCGACATGCGCTCCATCCAGACCAGGGCCAGTTCGCGCAGCGCACGAAGCTCTGCCGGCTGGGTGTCGGCACAGAACAATTCGATGTACTCCAGCACCGCATCTTCAACCGCGAGGTTGTCGGGCAAGGCCGTGCGGGCCGGCAAACCCAGCTGCTTGACGGCACGGCGCTTGGCAGCACCGTACTCCAGGCCTTCTTCCACCACCATGCGGGCAGCGGTTGCGGCAATTTCCGAGGCAAGACTTTCCATGGAGACGGGTCGGGCGGGCCATCAGCACACGCACCGCAGACATTGCAAAGCGGGCATTTTGCGCTTTTTCGCCGCTTCGCCCCGCCGCTACCAGTTTGATAGCTTGCCAGCCCGCCCCCACGCAGGCCACGCCCGACATGGCGCATGACCCCACGTAAAATCGGTTTCATGCACATTCACATCCTGGGTATTTGCGGCACCTTCATGGGCGGCCTGGCGGCCCTGGCCCGCGAGGCGGGTCACCGCGTCACCGGTTGCGACGCGGGGGTCTACCCCCCGATGAGCGATCAGCTTCGGTCTTTGGGCATCGATCTGATCGAAGGCTTCTCAGCCGATCAGATGGCTCTGAAACCGGATCTTTTCGTCATTGGCAACGTGGTCAGCCGCGCCAGAACAAACGACGGCAGCCCCAAGTTCCCACTGATGGAAGCCATCCTGGACCAGGGCGCACGCTACACCAGTGGCCCTCAGTGGCTGGCGGAGCATCTGCTGCACGGCCGCCACGTGCTGGCCGTGGCGGGCACGCACGGCAAGACCACCACCACCTCGATGCTGGCCTGGGTGCTGGACCAGGCAGGCCTGCAACCCGGCTTTCTGGTGGGGGGCGTCCCGCTGAACTTCGGGGTCTCGGCGCGCCTGGGGGAATGCAGCGCCTTCGTGATCGAGGCCGATGAGTACGACACCGCCTTTTTCGACAAACGAAGCAAGTTCGTGCATTACCGCCCGCGCACCGCGGTGCTGAACAACCTGGAGTTCGACCACGCCGACATCTTCGACAACCTGGCCGCCATCGAACGTCAGTTCCATCACCTGGTGCGCACCGTGCCGGGCCAAGGCCGTGTGGTGGTCAATGGACTGGAAGAAAGCCTGACCCGGGTGCTGGCCCAGGGCTGCTGGAGCGAGGTGCGCAGCTTTGGCAGCACGGTGAGCGATTTCTCCGCCGAGGGTGAAGCCCATGATTTCGCCGTGCTGCACCAAGGCCGGCCCGTGGCGCGCGTGCAGTGGACCCTCAGCGGGGCCCACAACCAACTCAACGCCCTGGCCACCCTGGCCGCGGCCGACCACCTGGGCGTGCCGGCCGAGGTGGCCGCCGAGGCGCTGTCACGCTTCCAGAACGTGAAGCGCCGCATGGAGGTTCGCGGCCAGGTCGGTGGCATCACCGTGTACGACGACTTTGCCCACCACCCCACCGCCATCCGCACCACGCTGGACGGCCTGCGCCAGCGCCTGGGCCCGGTGACCGACGCTGGCGGACGCATCCTGGCGGTGTTCGAACCGCGCAGCAACACCATGAAACTGGGCACCATGAAAGCCCAGTTGCCCTGGTCGCTGGCCAGTGCCGAACAGGCCTTCTGCCACACCGGGGGCCTGGACTGGGATGCCGCAGAAGCCCTGGCGCCCCTGGGTGAGCGCGCGCACACGGCCCCCGACATCGCCACCCTGGTGCAGCAGGTGAGCGCCGCGGCACGCCCCGGTGACCACGTGGTGTGCATGAGCAACGGCGGCTTTGGTGGCGTGCACCAGCGCCTGCTAGAGGCCCTGTCACAGGCCTGAGCGAAGCCTCCTCAGCGCATCAAGGCTCGACGTGCCAATAGGCTGAGCGCATCCACCGCCGCCACCATCAACAGCATCGCGGCCAGGATGGTGGCCGTCTTGCCCATGTGGAACAGGCCCATGTGAAAGGCCAGCAACTGGCCCAGGCCGCCCGCCCCCACCACGCCCAGCACGGCGGCGGCGCGGATGTTGTTCTCCCAACGGTACAGGGTGTAGCTCAGCCACTGGGGCAGCACCTGAGGCAGGCTGGCATAGGCCAACACCTGCACCCGCCCCACCCCTTGCTGGCGCAGCGCCTCGGCCGGGCCCGAAGGGGCGTTCTCAAGGGCTTCGGCGAACAAACGGCCCAGCACGCCCAGGGTGTGACAGGCCAGGGCCAGGGTGCCGGCAAACGGCCCCAGGCCCGCCGAAATCAACAACAGCGTGGCCCAGACCAGCTCGGGAATGGAGCGCAGCGCATTGAGCAGCCAGCGCGTCGGCCCCCGCAGCCAAGCCCGCTCACCCGCTTGCAACCGGCTTGCCGGCAGGGCCAACAGCAGGCCGCCCAGCGCCGCCAGCCCGGTGCCCAGCAAGGACATGGCCAAGGTCTCCCAACTGGCCACCAGCACCTGACGCAGCAGGCCGGGCGACAGGTCGGGTGGGTAAAACTCCCCCAGGAAGCGGCCCATGCTGTGCAGGGCCTCCAGCGACAGGAACTGCTGCCATTGCAAATCCAGCGATGCCGTGCTGGCCACGACCAGCAGCAGCACACCGACGGTGAACCACAGGCCGGGCCGGCGCCAGGGCGCAGGCGCCTGCAGATCGGACAGGCGACGGGCCGGCAGCCTGGAGGGCAGACCGGGGGGCGAATCGGGCGAGGCGGCAGGCTTCATCCGAGCAGCTTTCGCAAACCGGCGCTGACGCGGTCGGCCAGGGCCACCAGGGCCATGAACACCAGCAGCATGCTGGCCACCTCAGCGCCATTGAACATCTTCATCGAGTTGTCGAGCTGCTGCCCCAGGCCGCCAGCGCCGACAAAACCCAGCACCACCGATGAGCGGATCGCACACTCCCAACGGTAGACGGTGTAAGAGCTGAGCTCGGCCGCGCAGGTCGGCAGCAGCCCGTGGAAAAAGGCCTGCAGGCGGCCCGCGCCATTGCGCAACAAGGACTGGGCGGCATGCTGCTCGCCACTTTCCAGGATTTCGCCATAGACCTTGCCCAGCATGCCGGCATAGGTGAGCGCGATGGCCAGCACGCCAGCGGTGGGCCCGAGCCCCACCACCCGCACAAACACCAGCGCCCAGACCAGCTCGGGCACGCTGCGCAGCACGATCAACAGCGCGCGCACGCCCTGGCGGGCCCAGAACGGCCCTCGGGCCATGCACCCAGACAAGGCCGACACCGACAAAGCGGCGGTCGACAGCAAGGTGAGCGGTACGGCCAGCAGCCAGCCCAGCGCCACACCGACCGTGGCCATGGCCACGGTGCGCCACGATTCACGCGCCAGCAGGCTCAGGAACTCGGCGCCCCCCGCCAAGGGCCAGAAGCTGGCCAGAAAGCGCCCGCTGAAGGCCAGCGAATCGGGCTGCAGCAGGATCCAGGGCTTGAATTCAGTGGCCTGCAGCAGCGGCCACAGCAGCACCAGCAAGGCGCCGCCAAGAGCCAGGCGTCGGGGCCAGGCCGGGTCGCGCAGCGGGGCGCGGCGGGCTGCCGGATTCATCGACACGACAGACCCACGGGCTCGGCCAGGGCATCGGCGCTCAAGCCAGCGAGGGGCGCGGCCTCGCTACGCAACTCATGCTCGCGCTGGGCATACAAGCGGGCCAGCCGCTCCGGGCTTACCTCGGCGGCCGGCAGGTCAAACATCAGCCCCCCCTCACGCAGGCCCAGGATGCGGTCAAAGCAGGCCAGGGCCACATCCACCTGGTGCAGCGAGGCCACCAAGGTGATGTCACGCTCGCGGGCCACCCCCTGCAGCGTCGCCATGGCCTGGCGGGCCCGGGTGGGATCCAGAGCCGAAAGCGGCTCATCGACCAGCCACAGCGAAGCCGGCGCCAGCAGGGCACGGGCCAGGCCCACCCGCTGGCGTTCACCGCCCGACAGGCGATCTACTCGCTCGAACAGTTTGTCGCCCAGGTCGAAGTGCTCCAAGGCATCAAATGCCGCCGGCAGGTCGCTGGGGTGGAACAAGGAAACCAGACTGGCCATCAGGCCCATGGCTGGCAAGCGCCCGGCGAGCACCGAGGTGACCACGCGCTGCCGGGGAGGCAGCGGCGGCACCTGAGGCGCCAGAAACAGACGACCACGCAACTGCTGCAACTGCCGGCGCGGCAATTGCCAGGGGTCACGCCCGTCCAACCTCAGTTGTCCGGTGGTCGGCGGCAAGGCACAGGCCAGCACCTGCAACAGACTGGTCTTGCCGGCGCCCGAGGGCCCGATCACGGCGACTTGTTCACCCGCTCGGAGGCACAGGCTCAGACCAGCCAGCGCGGCACGCGCGCCCGCACGCGCCGCTGGGTGCAAAGCGCCGATCTGGTCGAGTTCAATCATCAGGCCCAAGTGCGGCTCCGTGGCTCGCCCATCAGAGCAGGCCGGCGCTGCGTGCGGCAGCCTCGATGCTCTTGTAGTTCTCGACCTTGGTCGGGACGAAGCGGGTGGCGCGCTGCAACTCCAGCACCTCTTTGCCCTCGGGCGTGTTCTTGTTGAGTGCCAGGAAGGCCTGGGTGATCTTGTCGCGCAGGGCGGCCGGCATGTCGGCGTGCACGGCCCAGTTGTAGTCGTAATACGGCGGCGTGGTGTAGAACACCTGCACCTTGCTGGTGTCGACCTTCTTGTCGGCCACGAACTTGTCCCACACCGAAATATTGAGCGCGCCAGCCTGCACCTTGCCTGAGGCCACGGCCGCGATGGTGGCGTCATGGGCACCGCTGTAGGCCACGCGACGGAAATCATGTTCGGGGTTGAGGCCGGCCTGCAACAGGAAACTGCGCGGCATCAGATGGCCGGAGGTGCTGCTTTGCGAGCCAAAGCTCACATCCTTGCCCTTGAGATCGGCCAGCGACTTGATGGCCGGATCGGCGCTGATGAAGACCGACTTGAACTTTTCGTCCTCCTCACGTTGCACCAGGGGAATGATCTTGCCGTTGGAGCGCACCTGGGCCTGCACAAGAGTAAAGCCGCCGAACCAGGCCATGTCCACCTTCTTGTTGACCAGGGCCTCCACCGAGGCCGCGTAGTCGGTGACCGGGGTGTACTCCACCTTCACGGACAGCTTGCCTTCCAGGTACTTCATCAGCGGTGCAGCCTTGCGGGCCAGTTCGGTGGGCGACTCGTCGGGGATGGCGGTGACACGCAGCACCTGCTGGGCCTGCCCCAGCGGGGCCAGGCTCAGCAAGGCGCACGCCAGCAGGGCGCGCAAGGTGGTGGCGCGGGTGATCGAACGGGCGGCCACAGGGGTGAACAGAGACATGAAGAATCCTTACAGATCAGAATGGCCGGCAGGTTACACCGAAAGACGGGCGGTGGCCTGAGAACACCAAGGCCTGTTCAGGCTTTCGCATCGGGCTGGCGCGCAGACTTCGGCTCACGCGCATCGGGCAGGCCCAGCACCAGGAAACAGCTGTCGCAACGTGCGTAGGCGACTGGATCGCTCAAGGGCCAGGCCAGATGCTTGTCCTTGGTCCGGGCGCCGCAGTAGACCGCCTCGTCGATCTCGCTCAGCCGCGCCTGCCCACAACGCGGGCAGCTCAGCTTGGACAGGTCGATGTTGAATGCGGCAGCTTTGTTCGGCATGGCGATCCGGAAATCCGTGGACAGGCGACAGGGTTCAGGTCGGTCCCGCCCTGATCCAGCAAGACGGGATCAGGCGAGCCGCTGAGTTGGATCTTGAAGCAAATGCTGCACCGCAGCAACCACACGGGTGTCAGACCTGAGAAATAGTTGGCGACAGGGCAGCCCCTCGCGTTGGAAAACCCTCATTTCTGCCGCATTTGTTCGATAGTCGGACCACGTTACCGCCCCTGCTGTTGCTCAGCGGTCAAACGGTGACGCCGAGCGGATATGGCACCGTATGATGGCAAAAACCACAACGCCACCATGTCCGAAGCCCCGGCGACACCCGCTCCCAGCCGCTCTCTGATCCCCCCCTCACTTTTGATGCGGGGTTTCACGGGTTCGCGCCTGAGCTGGATGGTGGCCCTGTCGGTGCTGGCCCTGCTGGCCATCGGTTGGGTGGCGGTGGTGCTGACACTGGATCTGAAAGCCCGCGATGCCGTGGCGGCTGAGGTGAGGCAAAACACCAACCTGGCCCGCGTGCTGCAGGAGCAGACCGTGCGCGTGCTGGCATCGGTCGACCAGGCCACCCTGCGCATGCGCGATGCCGCCGTGGCGGGCGAACTGACACCCGCTGACTACGGGCAATTTGCCAATGAAACCGGCCTGGTACCGCAAATCCTGACCCAGCTGTCGTTGATCGACGCTCAGGGCCACTTCGTAGGCAGCAACATCGACCCGACCGGCGAGAAGACGGGCCACGTGGATCTGTCGGCACGCGAGCATGTGCAAGTACACCTGGCGCCCGACAAGGTACCCGACGCATCACAGCAGATGAGCCCCGACGGCCTGTTCGTCGGCAAGCCGGTGCTGGGCAAGGTCTCGAACAAATGGACCATCCAGCTGTCGCGCAAGATCCAGCGCAGTGATGGCCGGGTTCTGGGGGTGATCGTGGCTTCACTCAACCCGGCCTACTTCGAGCAATCCTACAGCGGGGTCAATCTGGGGCCCAAAGGCGGCGTCACCTTGCTGGGCAACGACCGCAGCGTCCGCGCCCGGGTGATCGGCGGGACCCCCACCGGCATGGGCACCACCCTGTCGAACAGTTCAACCATGGCACGTCTGCCCCAGAACGAACGGGCCGGCTGGTCCATCGTCACCAGCAACATCGACAAGGTCGAGCGCGTGGCGGCCTACCACCGGGTGGCCGACTACCCCTTGCGGGTGTACGTGCTGACCAGCACCGAGGGGGCCTTGAGCGACTGGCGCAGCCTGCGCAACGTGACCGTGACACTGATGGGCTTGCTGACCCTGGCTTCGCTGGCCGGTGCGGGGGTGTTTCTGCGCAGCCTGCGTCAGCTGGAAAACACGAACCATGCGCTGCAGATCAGCGAGGCCCAGGCCCAGTCGGCCAGCCGCGCCAAGAGCGAGTTCCTGGCCGCGGTTTCGCATGAGCTGCGCACCCCCTTGACCAGCATCCGCGGCTTTGCCGAACTGATGGAGATGCGCCTGGAGCAGCCTCGCTTCAAAGACCAGGCGCGCATGATCCGCAAGGCCGCCGAGCACCTCAATGAGTTGCTCACCGAAATCCTGGACCTGGCCAAGGTCGAGGCCGGGGCCATGCCGGTCACACCCGAGCCGGTGGCCTTGGCCGAGCTGCTGCAATCCACGCTGGATTTCTTCAGTGTCACCGCGGCACAGAAATCGTTGGATCTCAAATTGCAGTTGGCCCCCAGCACCCCTCAGACCCTGTTGTGCGACGGATTGAGGCTCAAGCAGATCCTCAACAACCTGTTGTCCAACGCGCTCAAATTCACCCAGGAAGGCTGCGTGACCATCGAGGTGGAAGGCAGCGAAGACCGGGTGAGCTTCCATGTGGTCGACACCGGCCCCGGCATCGCCCCCGAACTGCACGACACCATCTTCGAGCGCTTCCGCCAGGGCAATGACCGGGTCAGTTACGAGCATGGCGGCACGGGCTTGGGCCTGTCGCTGTCGCGTGCGCTGGCGGGCCTGATGGGTGGCACGCTGACCGTGCAATCGAGCCCGGGCGAAGGAGCCCGGTTCACCCTGCAACTGCCTCGCCCGATCGTCCCCAGCGCTGCAGCCTGAAACGCGGCGCAAGGACCTGGCGCCGTCGTCATGTCGGCGTCACGGGCCGCCCGAAGAATGGCGCTCGTGATGGCCAACAGCAACCCCATGCAAGCATTTGAACGGCAGCGCGCCAGCCCGGCCTGGCGACCCGCATGGCCGACCGCGCAGGCGACGACGACCGCCACGGCTCAGGCAACAGCGCCCATGGGGCCTGATGCAACGGCCACCCGGGAGGCCTTCGCCGCCTGCGCCCAGCACCCTGGCCTGCTGTTCTTTCATGCAGGCACCTTCCATGCCGAACTGGTGCAGGCCGCCACCCAGCGCTTGCGCCAGCGCCTGGCCGAAATGGAGGCCCCTCAGCCCGCCAAGGACCGCCTGTTGCGCGTCTTCATCGAACTGACCCGTCAGTTGGCCAGCCGCGGGCCCGAAGCCACCGAACCCCAGGGGCGCATCGCAGTCGGTGGCGTGGGCGAACATTTCTGGGTTCTTTGCAGTTGGCGCCTGACGGCCGAGCGGGTGGCACAGCTGCGCCCGCACCTGGAGGCCGTGCACCGCATGAGCGCCGAGGAACTCGCCAACCACACGCCCGCAGGGCATCGGTTCGGAGCCCTGACTGAAGCCGCGCATGCACCGTTGGCCCAGGCCCCGGACGATCTGGATCCTGCCTGGCTGCAAGTGGCTCGCCATTGCTCGGCCCCGATCGAATATGGCTTCTCCGGCCCACAGCCGGATGGAGGGGCTCGGCTTCATGTGCGGGCCTGGATCTGAGCGGAGGTTCCGAGCCCAGGCTCCGAGCCGACGCCATCAGCCGCCGTTCTGAGCACGCTCGAGGCGCGGCCTCACTCAGTCGGCCAGCCGGCTCACCTGCTGGTGCAACTCGGCCGCCCAGCGGCGGCGATCACGCCCGCCGGCGTGCTGCAGCTCGCCATAGTGCACCACCGCCACGATGGGCTCGCTGGTCAACGTGCGCCACAGGGAGCCGACCAGGGTGTCGTCCCCCACGTAGCAGGGGGCCAGTGAGCGCGTCCCACCGGCCGCCGTGACAAACTTCAGCGCCACCGGCTGCACCGGTGCCGCCGCCGACACCGCGGCCTGCAGCAAATTGGCATGGAATGGCAGCACCTGCAGACCGTCACCCGTGGTGCCTTCGGGAAACACGGCCAGCACGTCGCCGCGCCGCAGGCTGTCGCTCATGTCGTGCACCACCCGCATGGCGTCGCGGCGGGAGGCACGTTCGATGAACAAGGTCCCTGCCGCCGCGGCCAGGGCGCCGATCAGGGGCCAGTGCCGCACCTCGGATTTGGACACGAAGCGGCAATGCCGGCTGGCGTGCAGCACCACGATGTCCAGCCAGGAGATGTGGTTGGACACCAGCAGGGCCGGGCCCAGCGCGACCGGCGTACCCTGGACGCGCAGGCGGATGCCCAGCACTTGCAGCAAACGGCTGGCCCAGGCCTGCACCCGCATTTCACGCTGCTCAGGCCCCAGGCGCGGGAACTGCAGCAGCACCGTGTGCAGGCCAGCCAGCACGTGCAGCAGCACGCGCCCCAGGCGCCAGACGGCCCTGGGGGCCCGCAGCCAGCGGCTCGAAGCCCCAGCCTGGCGGTGAGCGGAGGGGTTCATGACGCCGCCGGGCCCTGACCGTGACCGCGTCTCAGACGCGCTCGAAGGCCACCTGGCCACCCACCACCGTGTAGCGCACCTGGCCCGGCATGGCCGTGCCGGTCAGCTCGTAGGCAAACGGGGTGTGCTTTCCCTGGCTGCGCAACGCCTGCGGCAGCACCTGCCACACGGCTTCGGGGTCGAACAGGCAGAGGTCGGCCACGCCGCCTTCGATCACCTGGCCCACGCTGGCCTGCAGGGTGCCCAGCGCCGAACCCAGCACCTGGGCCGGGTCGCGCGTCAGCACCGACAGCGCCCGGGGCAGGCTCAGGCCCAGGTCCTGGCCCCATTTGAGCGCCAGGCTGAGCAGCAGCTCGAAGCCGGTGGCACCGGGCTCGCTCTCGGCAAACGGCAGGGTCTTGGCGTCTTCATCCACCGGGTTGTGGTCGGACACCAGGGCATCGATGGTGCCGTCGGCCAGCGCTTCGCGCAGCGCGTCGCGGTCGCGCTGCTGACGCAGTGGCGGCGTGAGGCGGGCGCGGCTGTCGAAGAAGCCGATGTCGGCATCGATCAGGTGCAGTGAGTTGATGCTGACATCGCAACTCACGGGCAGGCCCTCGGCCTTGGCCTGGCGTACCAGGGCCACGCCGGCGGCGCTGCTGAGGCGGCACAGGTGAACCCGGGCGCGGGTGCTGCGCTGCAACTCGAAGATGGTGTGCAGGGCGATGGTCTCGGCGGCCACCGGCACACCGCTCAGGCCCAGGCGGGTGGCCAGCGGGCCGCTGGCCGCCACACCCTTGCCCAGGTACAGCTCTTGCGGACGCAGCCAGACGGTGTAGCCGAAGGTGCTGGCGTATTGCAGGGCCCGCTGCAGCACCTGGGTGCTGACCAGGGGCACCTCGGCCTGACCGAAACCGATGCAGCCGGCCTCGGTCAACTCGGCCATCTCGGTGAGCACTTCACCAGCCAGGTTGCGGGTCAGCGCCCCCAGGGGGAACAGGCGCGACTGGTGCAGCTTCTCGGCGCGAAACTTGAGCATCTCGACCAATCCGGGCTCGTCGAGCACCGGATCGGTGTCGGGCAGGCAGACCACGCTGGTCACGCCACCGGCCACCGCCGCAGCCATTTCAGATTCGAGCATGCCTTCGTGTTCGTGGCCGGGTTCGCGCAGGCGCGCCGCCAGGTCCACCAGGCCAGGCGCCACCACCAGACCGGTGGCATCGATCACGCGCTGCGGCGCGAATTCGCCACGCACGGCGCCGATGGACACGATGCGGCCCGCCGCCACGGCCACGTCGGCCACCTCGTCGCGGCCCGAAGCCGGGTCGATCACACGGCCGTTCTTGATCAGCAGATTCATGGTGCTCTCCTCCCTCAGGCCTCGTTGCCGGCCACGATGCTCATCACGGCCATGCGGACCGCGATGCCGAAAGTGACCTGCGGCAGGATCACCGATTGCTTGCCGTCCACCACGGCCGAGTCGATCTCGACGCCGCGGTTGATCGGGCCCGGGTGCATCACGATCGCATCGGGCTTGGCCAATTGCAGCTTTTCCTCGGTCAGGCCGAAGCTCTTGAAGAACTCCTGGCTGGACGGCAGCAACGCGCCACTCATGCGCTCGTTCTGCAGGCGCAGCATGATCACCACGTCGCAGTCCTTGATGCCCTCTTCGAGGGTGTGGAACACCTTCACGCCCATCTGCGCCATGTCGCTGGGCACCAGGGTCTTGGGGCCCACCACACGCACCTCGGCACAGCCCAGGGTGGTCAGGCCGTGGATGTCGGAACGCGCCACACGCGAGTGCAGCACGTCGCCCACGATGGCCACCGTGAGGTTGGAGAAATCCTTCTTGTAGTGACGGATCGTGAACATGTCGAGCAAGCCCTGGGTGGGGTGCGCATGGCGCCCGTCACCGGCATTGATCACATGCACATGGGGCGCCACGTGCTGGGCGATCAGGTAAGGCGCACCCGACTCGCTGTGCCGCACCACGAACAGGTCGGCCGCCATGGCCGACAGGTTGGCAATGGTGTCGAGCAGCGACTCGCCCTTGGAGGCCGAGGAGCGCGCGATGTCAAGGTTGATCACATCAGCCGACAGGCGCTTGGCCGCGATCTCGAAGGTGGTGCGGGTGCGCGTGCTGTTCTCGAAGAACAGGTTGAACACGCTCTTGCCGCGCAGCAGGGGCACCTTCTTGACCTCGCGGTCGCTGACGCTGACGAAATTGGCCGCCGTGTCCAGGATGTGGGTCACGATGTCCTTGGGCAGGCCTTCGATGGAGAGCAGGTGGATCAGCTCGCCGTTCTTGTTGAGTTGGGGGTTTCGTTTGTGGAGCATGGCAATTCCCTGTGGGATTCAGGCGAAATCTGGGGCTCAGGCGGGTTCGACGTGGAAGCTGAAGCCGCCCGCATCGCTGCGAGCCAGCGCCAGGGTGCTGCCCTCAGGCAGGGCCACACGGGCCGCCGCGTAGTCGGCCTGGATCGGCAGCTGGCGGCCGCCACGGTCCACCAGCACAGCCAGTCGCACGCTGGCGGGCCGGCCGTAGTCGAACAGTTCGTTGATCACGGCGCGCAGGGTGCGGCCGGTGTAGAGCACGTCGTCCAGCAACAGGATGTCGGCGCCATTGACGTCAAAGGGCAGCAGGGTCTGCCCCGCCGAACTGAGTCCACGCTGGGCAAAGTCGTCGCGGTGCAGGGCGGACGAGATCACGCCGGGCTGACCGGGCAGCCCCAACTCCTTTTGCAGGCGCTCGACCAGCCAGGCGCCCCCCGAGGTGATGCCCACCAGGCGGGTTTCAGGCCCCATCAGGGAACGGACACCGCGTACCAGCTCGCGGTAAAGTGCTTCGGCATCCAGCACCAGGCTTCCGGTGGAACTCAAGGCAGACTCCTCAAAAACTGTTCAAGAATGATGCACGCCGAGGCCGCATCGGCATCGGCGGCACCCAGGGAATGGGCTTCGGTGGTGCTGTAGCGCTCGTCCACCTCGAACACCTGCAGGCCGTAACGGCCCTTGAGCTGGCGCGCAAAACGACGCGCCTTGACGGTGTTCTCGTGCTCGGCGCCATCCGGATGAAAAGGCACGCCCACCACCAGCGCATCGGGCTGCCACTCAGCCAGGACCTTGCCGATCGCTTCGAAGCGACGGTCGCCCTCAGCCGCAATGGTCTTCTGCGGCGTGGCCGAACGGGTGAAGCGGTTGCCCACGGCCACCCCGGTGCGCTTGGCGCCGTAGTCAAAAGCCAGAAACGATTGGAACTGGGCAGGAACCGCTGGAACGCCGGGGCGGTCAGCAGTGCTCATGCGTGCCCCGCCTCGGGCGACAACATCCAGGCCTGCAGGCCCAGCAAGGCCAGAGCCTGGTCGTAGCGCTGTTCGATGGGGGTGTCGAAGATCACACGGCTGTCGGCATCGACCGTGAGCCAGCTGTTTTCAGCCAGCTCGGACTCCAGTTGGCCACCGCCCCAGGACGAGTAGCCCAAGGTGACGATGACCCGTCGCGGGCCGGCCCCAGTGGCCAAGGCCTCCAGCACGTCGCGCGAGGTGGTCATTTCGAGCCCCCCGGGGATGGTCATGGTGGACGCATAGGCCGACTGGTCGCCCTCGGGCGTGTCGGCCACCATGGCGTCATGCAGCACAAAGCCGCGTTCGGTCTGGACCGGGCCGCCTTGCAGCACCGGCGCGTCGGACAGGTCAGGCCGACGCAAAGACAGATCGACCTTGTCAAACAAGGCCTTGAGTGAGAGATCGCTGGGTTTGTTGATGATGAGGCCCAGCGCGCCGCGCTCGCTGTGCTCGCACAGGTAAACCACACTGCGCGCAAAAGCCTCATCCTCCAGCCCGGGCATGGCGATCAGGAAATGATTCGTCAGGTTGATGGGGGCAGAATCAGAAGGCATCCCGCGATTTTAACGGTCCCTATGCCCAAGCCTTACCCGATCGGTCTTTTCTGGTTCCGGCGCGACCTGCGCGCCCATGACAATGCCGGCCTGCACCAGGCCCTGAGCCAGTGTGCGCAGGTGCACACGGTGTTCGTGCTCGACACCGACATCCTTGACGGCCTGCCGCGGCAGGACCGGCGCGTGGACTTCATCGTGCAAAGCCTGGCCCAGCTCGATGAGGCCTTGCGCAGCCTGGCCGGACGGGCCGGTGCCGGCCTGATCGTGCTGCACGGATCGGCCCGCGACGAGGTGCCGGCCCTGGCCCGGCGCCTGGGTGCCCAGGCGGTGTTCACCAACCACGACGACGAGCCGGCCGCCTTGCAGCGCGACAGCGAGGTGCGCACCGCCCTGAGCCGGCAGGGCATGGCCTTCCACACCAGCAAAGACCAGGTGATCTTCGAGCGCCGCGAGGTGCTGACCCAGACTGGCTCGGTGTATGGCGTGTTCACGCCCTACAAGAACGCCTGGCTCAAGAAGATCACGCCCTTCTACCTGAAGAGCTACCCGGTGGAACGCCACGCCAGCGCCCTGGCCGAGCGGCCTGAGGGCCTGCGCCACGCACCGCCCAGCCTGGAGTCCATCGGCTTTCAGCCCAGCAACCTGGGCCAGCTGCGCCTGCCGGTGGGCCTGGCCGGCGCACGCGCGCTGCTGGACGACTTCCGCCCCCGACTGGAGGCCTACCAGCGCACGCGCGACTTTCCAGCCCTCAAGGGGCCCAGCTACCTGAGCACCCACTTGCGCTTTGGCACCGTCTCGATCCGCGAGTTGGCAGCCCTGGCCCACCAGGCCAGCAGCCACGATCCGGCCGACACCGGCGCCGCCACCTGGCTGAGCGAGCTGATCTGGCGCGATTTCTACATGCAGATCCTGGCCAACCACCCAGGCGTGGTGACGAACAGTTTCAAGCCCGAGTACGACGCCATCGAATGGGAACAGGGCCCCAAGGCCGAGGCCCAGTTCCAGGCCTGGTGCGAGGGCCGCACCGGCTACCCGCTGGTGGATGCGGCCATGGCCCAACTCAACCAGACCGGCTACATGCACAACCGCCTGCGCATGGTGGTGGCGAGTTTTCTGGTCAAGGACCTGGGGATCGACTGGCGTCGAGGCGAGGCCTATTTCGCGCAGCAGCTCAATGACTTCGACCTGGCGGCCAACAACGGCGGCTGGCAGTGGGCCAGCTCCAGCGGCTGCGATGCGCAGCCGTATTTCCGCATCTTCAACCCGGTGAGCCAGAGCGAGAAGTTCGATGCCGAGGGGCGATTCATCCGCCGCTACCTGCCTCAACTGGCGGGCTTGCAGGGTGCAGCCCTGCACGCCCCCTGGCAGGCCCGCCCCATCGACCTGCAGGCGGCCGGCCTGCGCCTGGGTGAGGGCTACCCGCTGCCCATCGTGCAGCACGACGAAGCACGCCAGCGCACGCTGGCGCGTTACGCGGTGGTCAAGAAGCCCAGCTGATCCCATGACGGGGCCAGGGCCCCGCCGGCAGCGGCGTGCTCAGGCCGGGGTGTCGGCCACCACGCCCTGCCCGGCATAGTGCCGCACCAGGCTCAGCAGCTCTTCTTCGGCGTAGGGCTTGCCCAGGTAGTGGTTGACGCCCAGTTCCAGGGCATGCTCACGGTGCTTGGCGGCAATGCGCGAGGTGATCATGATGATGGGCAGCTCATGCAGGGCCGCATCGTGGCGGATGTTGCGCGCCAGATCGAAGCCATCCATGCGGGGCATTTCGATGTCGGACAGCACCACCACCGGGCGCTCATCCTGCAGGCGCTCCAGGGCCTGCAGCCCGTCGGCGGCCAGGGTCACCCGGTAGCCTTCGCGCTGCAACAGACGCTGGGTCACGCGGCGCACGGTGATCGAATCGTCCACCACCAGCACCAGCGGGGCCTGGGCATCGGACAGCACAGCCGGTTCGGCCACGCCGCCCGGGGCATCGGCCGCAGGGGTGACCGGCTGGGCCAGGCGGGCCCGGATCTGATCGCCATACACGTTGGCCAGCGCCACCGGGTTGTAGATCATCACCACCGCCCCGGAAGCCAGCACCGACATGCCGGCCAGGCCGGGCAGGCGTGAGAGTTGCGGCCCCAGGTTCTTCACCACCACCTCCTGGTTGCCCAGCACTTCATCGACGTGCACCGCGATGCGCTGCGCCGCGCTGTGGAAGATCACCACGGGCCGCGTGCGGGCCGCCGCCTCGGTGCTGTGCGCCGCCAGTTGCAACAGTGCCCCGCCCCAGTAGAAGGGCACGGTCTCGACCCCCAGATCGAACTGGCTGCTGCGGTAGGCTTCATCCAGTTCGCCGGGGCCTGAGCGGCGCACGATCTCGACCAGGCTGGCCGGCACGCCGAGGGTGGCCTGGCCGATGCGCAGCATCACCACCTGGGTGACCGCCGTGGTCAGGGGCAGCACCAGCTTGAAGCGGCTGCCCTGCCCGCTGCGGCTGCGGGTTTCAATGCGCCCACCCAAGGCGTTGACCTCGGTGCGCACCACGTCCATGCCGATGCCGCGGCCCGCCAGTTCGGTGACCTCGCTGGCAGTGGTGAAACCGGGCATGAAGATCATCTGGGCGGCCTCGTCCTCGGACAGGACGTGACCGGGCGCCATCAGGCCCTGGCTTTGGGCTCGCTCGCCAATCGCCGCGAGATCCAGCCCGGCACCATCATCGGCGAACTCGACCGACACATCGTTGCCGCTTTGCGTGACCTGGATGCCGATGCTGCCGGTGGCCGGCTTGCCGGCGGCCGCGCGCTGCTCGGGGCTTTCGATGCCGTGCGCCACCGCGTTGCGCAACAGGTGTTCGAAGGCCGGGGTCATGCGGTCCAGCACGCCGCGGTCCATCTCGATGCTGCCGCCGGTGATGTCGAGCTTGATCTGCTTGCCGGTTTCCTTCGCTGATTGACGTGCGATGGCGTACAGACGCTCGGCAATGCCGTCAAACTCAACCATGCGGGTGCGCAGCAGATCACGCTGCAGTTCACGCGCCTGGCGGGCCTGGGCCACCAGCTCGTCTTCGGTGCTGTCCACCGTGCGCTGCAGATTGCGCTGCACCATGGCCACGTCGTTGACCGACTCGGCCATCATGCGGGTGAGCTCCTGCACCCGGGTGAAACGATCAAACTCCAGCGGGTCAAAGCCCGCATCCGAATCCTTGGCCTGGGCCAGGCGCGACTGCATCTGCGACTCGGCCTGAAGCTCGATGTCGCGCAACTGCTCGCGCAGGCGATCCAGGTTGCCGGTGAGCTCACCCAGCGAACTGCGCATCTGCCCCACGCGCGACTCCAGGCGTGATCGCGAAATCATGACCTCGCCGGCCTGATTGACCAGCCGGTCCAGCAGTTGCGAGCGCACCCGCACCGATTGGCCTGCCAGCGTCTTCTGCGGCACCCACTGAACGGTTGGGGGCAAGGCTGGCCGCGGCACGGCGGCCGCCACAACCTCGCCTGACAACACTTGGGTGGCGGCCTGCAGATCGGCCTCGGTGGCCGCATCGCTGTAGCCCCGCAGCGCATCAAAATTGGCCTGCAAACCGTCAAAGCGGTTCACCAGGGCGTCCAGGGCCGATGCATCGGCACCAGTTTCGTCCAGCCCTTCGATCACCGACTCCATGCGGTGGGCCATCTCGCCCAGGCGCAGTGCGCCCGCCAGGCGCGCGCTGCCTTTGAGGGTGTGCAAATGCCGCAGCAACTCGGCCCGCGGCTCGGCCTGGGTGGGCTCGTCCTGCCAGTGGCGCAGGCTGGCCGCCACCCGCGGCAACAGTTCGAGCGCTTCTTCTTCGAAGATCGGGAACAGGTCGGGGTCGATCACGTCGACCGCGTCAAATTCGTCGTCGTAGGCCCGCTCAGGCGCGGCGTCGAGGGCCGAGGGCTGCGGGGCTTCCAGGCTCGGCTGCGCGTTGGGCGCAGGCTCTTCGGCGGACGGCAGGGGGGCCACCGGCAGCACTTGCGACGCATCCGCCAAATTCGCCACATCGGCCACATCCGACACCTGCTCTGCCTGCCACGCGGGCACCGGCTCAAGCACCGGCTCAGGGCTCAGGGCCACGTCCACCAGGTCGGTGGTGGGCGCCTCCACGAGGAGGGGCTCCGGCTCGGCTTCAAGCAGGGGCTCGGGCATGGGCACGGACATGGGCGCGTCCATGTCGCCCGGCAGGGTCAGTGGCTCTGGCTGACCCAATTCAAGAGTTTCAACCGTTTCGATCGCTTCAACGGCTTCAACGGCTTCATCCAGCCCGGCCTCATCGAAGGCCGGTTCATCAAAAGCCGGTTCATTCGAGGCTTGCGCCGGCGCATCGATCCACTCCGAGGGCTCGGCCAGGGCCAGGCCCTCCGGCAAGGGCGCGCCTGCCTCGGTCGCCAGAATGGCCTCCAGGGCCTGCACCACGGCCGGCTGCGGCTCTTTGAGAAAGCCCGCCGCAAACTGATGCAGCAGGCGGCGGATGTCGTCCGCCGCATCGACGAAGGCACGCGCATCCGACTCGGTGCCCCGGCTTTGCAACTGCACATGCTGCAGCGCATGCTCCAGCGTGCGGGCCAGCGACGACAAGGCCTTGAAGCCCACCGTGGCCGAACTGCCGGCCAGGGAGTGGGCCAGCGCCACCGCCGTATCGGGCACCGGCTCGTGCAACTCCAGCGCCCACTCACCCAGCGAGGTCTGCAAACGCCGCGACCACTCGTCAGCCTCATTGAGGTAGACGTTGTAAAGCGGAATGCTCAGGCGCAGGTCGCCAATGACCCGGATTGATTCATCATCACCGGCAGGCATCAGCAAGTCGACGGGCTCGGGCTCGGGCTCGGCAGGGTGGTCCTCTGGCGCCATGGCGGGGTCGGCCAGCACAGGCTCCAGATCCCCGTCGGACTCGGGCGAAGGTGGCGGTGGTTCCTCGGCGGCATCCGCGGCCAGGAGCAAGTCCGCTTGCAAGGTGTCCTGCGGGATGTCATGCGGGGTGTCCAGCAGCGCATCCGGCAGGGCTTGCAGCCCGGGTTCAGACAGCGATTCAGCCGCGGGTTCCAACGACAGGGCCTCGAAAGAGCGCAACAGCTCATCGTCCAGGGCGGCATCCACGGCCGCATCCAGACTGGCTTCATCCAAAGGCAAGGCCGGCGGCTGTGGACGCTCCAGTCCGGCATCGGCCTCCAGCGGAAAGTCCAGCTCAAAGTGGGGCAAAGCGTCGGCCTGCGGCGCTGCCTCGGCCTCAGCGTCAGTCTCTACGCCCGGCAAATCAAGCAGCAGCTCCGGCAGGGCCGCATCAGGCGGCACATCGTCGACAGGCGCGACAGCCTCTGCAGGGGCTTCGGCCAGGGCTGCCTCGAACTGGGCGAAATCAATGTCCTCAACATCGAACGATGCCGTCGCCGCCTCGGGTGCGGCTGCGGTCTCGACCGGCGCCTCGTCAGCGAACGACATCATTGCCGTGGGCGCAAAGTCGACCAGCGGTACGCCGTCGTCTTGGGCCACCGGCAGCCCCGCATCGAGGGACAGGCCGTCGAGCGACAGGTCCCCATCAGCGCCCTCACCGACCTCTTCCGGTGCCAGCGGCGGCAGCTCAGGCAACCCGGTGGGTGCCGGCGTAGGCTCAGCCACGGCATCGAGCAGGGGCAACAGGCGATCTTCGAGCCGCAGGGCATCGGCGGCCTCGCGGAAGGGTGCGGCGCGCCAGGCATGGGCCTGGTGGGCGGCAATGTCGTCCACCCAGCGCGAGAACTGATTCAGGGCCTGGATGGACAGGGTCAGCACAGGCTTGCTGGCAGGCTTTTGGTCGGCCAGCCAGGCGTTGTGCAATTGCTCAAGTGCCCAGGCGGCTTCGCCAAACTCGCCCAGGCCCACCATGCGCGAACTGCCCTTGAGGGTGTGGAAGGCTCGGCGCAAGGCCGTCTGGTCACCCAGGGAGGCCGGGTCGTGGTGCAGCGCATCGATGGTGGCGGCCCCCTGGGCAAAGACCTCGCGGGCCTCTTCCAGGAAAACGTCGATGAGTTCGTCCTCTTCGATCGCGGGCGCCTCGGTGCGGGCGGGCGGCGGCAACGAGGGGGCTGCGACTTCGTCGCCCAGTGCGTCGTCACCGAGCTCGGCAGGCTCGGGGGCCTGGACCGGCGCGGCAGGGGCCGGCAAGGCCGTGCCGAGCGGGGCCTCCTGGGCTTGCGCAAGACCAGACGACGGGGTACCCAATGCCAGTGAGTCCACAAACAGCGGTGGCTCGAGCGGGGTTTCAGGGCTTTCGGTGGGGCCGAACTGCTGGCGCTGGCGCCCGCCCAGGAACTTGAGTTCGCCCGCCTCTTCGTCATAAACAAAGAGCTTGCGGGCCAACGTGCGTTGGTAGCTCAGCATGTCGATCAGGAACCCCAGTGCCCCCAGGCTGTTGCCCAGGCGCTCGAAGGTGCCGGCACGCACGGCGTCGCTGGTGACTTCATCGACCATCAGCCGCTCGACGCTGTCGCGCATGCGCATGGCCGCGTGGGCGGCCTGCTCCAGCCCCAGCACCGAAAGCACCCCACGCATCTGCGACAGGCGCGCCGGCACCGCCGTCAGAACCTGGCTGTCGGAAGGCTGGCGGAAGAAGGTATCGAGCGACTTTTCAACTTCGGTCAGGGTGGAGCGCAGTTCCTCAACCACACTGCCCATGGTCTGGCGATCGCTGACACGCCGGTACAGCTCTTCCATCCAGGGTTCCAGAGGGCCCACTTCCTCGCCGGCGAGCACGCGGTCCAGGCGATCAGCGAGGGCTCGCGAGCGCTCGCTCATCTGGGCTTCGTCAATGTCCATTTCCTGGTAGCAGGCCTGCAGGAACAGCACGGCCGTGGCCACTTCCATGGCCACCGATGCCCCAGGTGCGTCGCCCCCGTGAGCCGTGGCTTCGGCCGCCCGTTGCAGCGCCTGGCCCAAAGGCTGGCTACCCGGGTGCAGCTTGGACAGCGATTCACCCACCAGGGCAAACTGATCGACGGCGCTGCGCAACTTGTTGCGGTCGCCACCGGCCAGGGCCGACCAGGTGTCGGTGGCCGTGGCGATGCGCTTGCGCGCCTGCACCAGCACGGCCGGGTCAAAACGGCCGAAACGGCGCGCCTCGTAATCGGCCGGGGCGTGGCGTTGCAGGCCATAGGCCTCGCGCACGGCACGCAGCAGGGGTGCAGGTTGCTGCTCGGTCAGGCGGGCCTGTGCGCAGTAGAAAAGCAGGTCCTGGAACAGACGCTCGGACACCGCGGCTTCGCCACGGGCCAGCGCCGAGTACTGCACCAGCACACGCGAGATGACCCGCTTGACGTAGACATCCAGCGGCACCAGGCCCAGGGACAGTCCTTCAAAGAAACCCGCCGCCACCTTCCAGAACAGACGCCCGCCCTGGGTGCCCGCATGGGCCAGGCCAGCAGCGATCTGGGCCATGGCACGGGCCCCCGAGGGGCGTCCGGTCTTGACCAGCTTGAGCATGGCGTGGTCGAAACGAGAGCGCACCTCGGCGTCATAGGCCAGCGGCACCAGGCCGTCGGGCAACACCGGATCGGCCACGCGGCGCTCGTTGCCCCACAGATCGGCCGGATGAATGCGCTCGACGCCCAGCCACTGCTGCACGTCGCGGTACTGAGGAAACAGGCTGACCGCCGACACTTCGTGGCCCGCCAGCACCGCCTCCAGATACTCGCTGATGGCAAAGCTGGCCCGCTCGATCACGGCGATGGCATCGTCGGTGCAACTTGATGGGGCCTGGATGAACTTCTGTGTCATCGCCTCCAGGGCCCGCATCATCAGCGCCACCGGCGCCATGCCCACCATCTCAAGCGCCCCGGTGGCCTGGTGCATCTGCTGGCGCGCCAGGCGCAGCGCACTCACATCCGCGCTGGCCAGTTCGGCCCCGTGGCTCAGCAAAGCCTCGCGCACATGGCGGCGCATGGCCTTGATCGAGCCGTCAAGGGATTTGCGCAGTTCGTCCAGCACCCAGGCCAGAGGGCCCAGGTCATGGTCTGCCGCATCCAGGGCAGCGGGGGACACAGCGTCGGTGGGTCGCATGAAGGGTTCCGGTCAGGCGTTGGGGCGACTGGCCCCGATCAGGCGATCTTGAACCGCGCCACGGAGTGACGCAGTTCATCGGCCATCTGCGACAGTTCGCGCACCTGCTGGGCTGTGGTCCGAGTGCCCTCTCCGGTCTGTTCGGTCACGGCAAAAATGTGCTGGATGTTGTCGGCCACCTCGTTGGCCAGCGTGGCTTCCTTGGAGGCTGACGACGAGATCTGTTCGATCAGCTCGGCCAGTCGCTGCGACACGCGGTCGATCTCGGTCAGAGCAGTACCGGCGCTGTCGGACAGTCGAGCCCCTTCCACCACACCCTGGGTGGAGCGCTCCATGGCGGCCACGGCGTCCTGGGTGTCGGTCTGAATCGCCTTCACCAGCGCCGCGATCTGGCGCGTGGCGTCGGCCGAACGCTCAGCCAGACGCTGCACTTCTTCCGCCACCACCGAGAAGCCTCGACCGGCTTCACCGGCCGAGGCGGCCTGGATGGCGGCGTTCAGGGCCAGCACGTTGGTCTGCTCGGTAATGTCAGAGATCAGCTCGGTGATTTCACCGATCTCTTGCGAGGATTCGCCCAGTCGCTTGATGCGCTTGGAGGTTTCCTGGATCTGGTCACGGATGGCGTTCATGCCCCCGATGGCGTTCTGCACCGCTTGCAGACCTGAGTCGGCCGCCTGCAGCGATTGGCGAGCCACCGAGGCGGACTCTTGCGCCTGCGCCGACACACCATTGATGCGCGAGGCCATTTCAAGCACCGAGCGGCCGGTTTCACGGATCTCACGCAGTTGCTCGGTGGAGGCCGCCAGCAGCTCGGTCGAGGTGTTGTCCACCTGGGCCGTGGTCTGGGCCACGCGGGTGGCCGTGTTCTGCACGTTGCCCACCAGAACACGCAGCTCTTCCACCGTGTAGTTCACCGAGTCGGCGATGGCGCCGGTGATGTCTTCGGTCACCGTGGCTTCCTGGGTCAGATCGCCTTCGGCCACCGTCTGCAGTTCGTTCATGAGTCGCAGAATGGCGGCCTGGTTGGCGTCGTTGACGCGCTTGGCCTCTTGCTCCTGGCGTTGGGCTTCAAGCTGCTGCAACTCGGCAGCGGTCTGGCGGTTGCGGCTGTCCAGCAGCTGCACACGGGCCAACCCGAAAGCACAGATCAACACGAAGAACGAAGCCACCACCAGGGACAAGATGGAGGTCAGGCTCAGACCGGTCTGCGAGGACAGGCGACCCTGCAGGTCTTCCAGGCCCCGGCGCAGCGGCTCGGAGTCGTTGAGGATGGCGGACTGCGCCTCACGGGCCGACACCAGCCCTTGCAGGTTGCCCAGAATCGCACCGGCCTGGCTGCGGGTCTGGTCATAGACCTTGATCAGGCTTTCGAGCTGCTCGCGGGTCTGGGCGTCCTTGGAGGCCGCCAGACGCAGTTCCGGGCTGCCGTTGAGCAGGCCCTGGGCGATCTCGCGGAAGGAGTTCAAATCCTTGCCGAGCAGGAACACGGCTTCGGGGCTGACCCCTTCGGTGGTCTGGAACTCGTTGGCGGATTTGCCGATGCGCTGGGTCAGCATCACCAGTTGGCCGGCGGCCGAAATCTCGGACGCCGGTGCGTTCTGCTGCAGCTTGAGCGAGGAGATGGTTTCGGCGATCTCCAGCAGGTCGGCAGACTGGCGGTTGATGGTGCGCAGGGCCTCACCCACCTGGGTCAGGATCTTCTGCTGGCTCATCACCACGGATGCATTGCGTTCGGCACGCTCCATCAGCGGCATGACCTTGTCCAGGTCGGCCTTGAAATCGGTGCCCAGCGGATCCAGGCGCATCTGGTCATCACCATTGGTCAAGCCACGCACGGTCTTGACCAACACCCCCGCGCTCTCGACGACGTCAGGGAAAGCCTGCGGGCTGCCCACCAGGGCCTGTGATACCGACTTGGCCAGGCGCTGCGACTGCATCAGCGACTGCCCTGAGGCTGCAAGCTGCTGAGCCACCTTGTCCGCCTGGCTCAGCGCCACACCGGCAATGGCGGCCAGCACCAGCAAGGCCACCCCCAACAGAATGAACAGCACGCGCTGATGGCGTGCCACGGTGCCGCGCCCCAGCAGGGGCAACTCGATCTGCCCTTCGGTGGCATCCTTGATCTCGGATTCAGCCAGGCGCGTTTCGGCAAAGTTGACCTGGCGGTTGTCCAGTTCGGTTTCAGGGGCCAGAGAGTCGCCCAGTCCGCCGCCGTCCTGCCTCAGATCCTGCAGGGCGTCCGGGTGGCCGGGCAACTCATGCAGGGTGTCAGGCCCCGCCAGCCCCACCGCCACCGAGGACTCGGCCTCGGCCGGAGACTTCTTCTTGGCAAACAGCTTTCCGATTTGATCCGCAAATGACATGGAACGACCTTGATGGCTGAGGCACTCAGGCACTGATACTGAGGAACTGCGCAGACTGCGAGAGCGACAGGAGTTGGATCTCCTGCCAGGTCTCGCCTTGCGCATCGGTGTGGAGGGCACCGAAGAAGCCCGGGGCATCTTCGGCAGGGGGGGCGCTGGAAACAAAAGCGTCGGGGCTGCGCAATCCGGCAAGGCGGTCGACCACCAGGGCCACGTTCACGTCCAGGGCGGCATTGAGCGCCAGGAGGCTGCAATCGGCCAGGGCCAGCTCGGAGCGAGGACGCAAAGCAGGCGCTGTTGGCCAGACTTCGACCAGAAAAGCGGCCAGGTCGACCACGCCGGACAGACTGCCGCGCAGATTGGCCACCCCCCAAAACCAGGGCTGCGTGTAAGGCACCGGCTGCACCGGCGACCATGGAAAAATCTCGCCCGACTGGGCCAGGGGCATCAGGTAACGCCCTGCGCCGGCATGCACTGCCAGCCAGGCAATCGAGGGCCCTTCGGCTTGCGCAGCCTGAAGACGGGCGGCCAGGCGGCTTTGGAGTTCACGGAGAGCATCTCGATTGGCCATTGGGGGGGTCGCAGGTCTGGGCGATCAGTTCAGCGCGTTGATCTTGGCCTTGAGTTCGGCGGGATCGACCGGCTTGGTGATGTAACCCCGCGCGCCCTGTCGCAAGCCCCAGACCCGGTCGGTCTCCTGGTTCTTGCTGGTGCACATGATGATGGGCACATCGGCGTACTTGGGGTCCCGGCTGATCGAGCGCGTGAGCTGAAAGCCATTCTGGCCGGGCATCACGACATCCATCAGGATGAGGTCGGGCTTCTCTTCGGCCAGGCGCTTGAATGCTTCGTCAGCGTTTTCAGCGGTGCGGACCTGCATCCCGTTTTTCTGCAGCAGTTCAGACAGGAACATCAGCTCCGTCTTCGAGTCGTCAACGATCAGCACTTTGTGAATCGACATCACAACGCTCCTAGAGTCGGCATACCGAATTGCCGCACGGCCTGCAGCAATTGGTCCTTGGTGAAGGGTTTGGTGAGGTAATCCTGACAACCCACCATGCGTCCGCGCGCCTTGTCGAACACGCCATCCTTGGAGGACAGCATCACGACCGGCGTCGCCGCAAAGCGCTCATTGCGTTTGATGATGGCACAGGTCTGGTAGCCATCCAGCTTGGGCATCAGGATGTCACAGAAGATCAGCTGCGGCTCGTAGTCATTGACTTTGGCGAGCGCATCAAAGCCGTCGTCGGCCAGCAGAACGTCATGACCGCCCTGCTTGAGAAATATTTCAGCGCTGCGGCGGATGGTGTTGCTGTCGTCCACCACCAGCACTTTGAGACCTGAACTGTCAATGGACATCAGTGCGTTCCTCCTGTCGCCAGATCGACGCCAGCAAGGGAGTCACGGGTTCAGATCTGGACCATTTCAAAGTCTTCCTTGCGGGCTCCGCACTCAGGGCAGGTCCAGTTCATCGGAACCTTTTCCCAGGGGGTGCCTGGCTCGATGCCATGCTCGGGAGCACCGGTGGATTCGTCATAAATCCAGCCACAAATAAGACACATCCAAGTTTTGTTATCAGTCACAGCTTAAGGGGCCTTCGAATAGAATGCAATGATTGTATCGAGTCCCGCGGCCGCTTCTGCTACCCTGAGCAGACTGCCCATTTCCGGACTTCATGACCACCCTCACCTCCCCCCCCAGCGCCCCCGCGGCCAGCGACGAAGAGAGCACGCCGGCATGCGTGTTGGTGTTCAACGCCAGCGACCCCAGCGGGGCTGGCGGCCTCACGGCAGACATCACCACCATCGCCTCGGTTGGCGGGCACGCCTTGCCCGTGGTGACCGGCAGCTACATCCGCGATACCTCCGAAATCTTCGACCATGCCGCCTTCGATGACGAGGTCGTCACCGAGCAGGCGCGCACCATGCTCGAAGATGTGCCGGTGCAGGTGATCAAGGTAGGCTTTGTGGGCGACCCGGAGAACCTCAGCTCGATCGCCGAGATCAGCTCAGACTACCCCGACATCCCGGTGGTGGCCTACATGCCCAACCTGTCCTGGTGGCAGGAGGACAAGATCGACAGCTACCTGGACGCGTTTTCCGAACTGCTGTTGCCCCAGACCTCGGTGTTGGTTGGCAACCACAGTACCTTGTGGCGATGGCTGCTGCCCGACTGGAACAGTGACCGTTCCCCCACCGCCCGTGACATTGCCACTGCCGCCGCCAAACAAGGCGTGCCCTACACCCTGGTCACGGGCATCCCCCTGCCCGAGCAACATGTCGACAACGTGCTGGCCAGCCCGCAAAGCGTGCTGGGCCACGTGCAGTTCGAGTTGTTCGACGCCGTGTTCGCCGGTGCCGGCGACACTTTGTCGGCCGCGCTGGCCGCCCTGGTCGCCACCGGCATGGATCTGGGCGAAGCCACCAGCGAGGCCTTGAGCTACCTGGACCGATGTCTGGACGCGGGCTTCCGCCCCGGCATGGGCCATGTGATCCCCGACCGCCTGTTCTGGGCCCAGCCCGAAGAAGGTGAAGACGACAACGAAGACCCCGACGCCAGCGACACGCTGGCCGGGTTTGTGATTCCTCCCCATGACACTCAACACTGACCTGAACCTGCCCCTGTTCGAACGTGCCAAGCGCGTGATCCCCGGCGGCGTGAACTCGCCCGTGCGCGCCTTCCGCGCCGTGGGGGGCACGCCACGTTTTGTCCAACGGGCACAGGGCGCCTACTTCTGGGACGCCAACGACCAGCGCTTCATCGACTACATCGGCTCCTGGGGGCCGATGATCCTGGGCCATGGCCACCCAGCCGTGCTGGAAGCGGTACAAAAAGCAGCCCTGGAGGGCTTCTCGTTCGGCGCCCCCACCGAGCGCGAGGTTGAACTGGCCGAAGAAATCCTGAGCCTGGTGCCCTCGATGGACATGGTGCGCCTGGTCAGCTCGGGCACCGAAGCCGGCATGACCGCGATCCGCCTGGCCCGTGGCGCCACTGGCCGCAGCAAGCTGATCAAGTTCGAGGGCTGCTACCACGGCCACGCCGATGCCCTGCTCGTCAAGGCGGGCTCGGGGCTGGCCACCTTCGGCACCTCCACCAGCGCTGGCGTACCGCCCGAGGTGGTGCAGCACACCCTGGTGCTGGAGTACAACAACATCGAGCAGCTTGAACAGGCCTTTGCCGAGCACGGCAAGGAACTGGCCTGTGTGATGATCGAACCGATCGCAGGCAACATGAACTTCGTGCGTGCTTCAGTGCCCTTCATGAAGCGCTGCCGCGAGCTGTGCTCGGAACACGGCGCCCTGCTGATCCTCGACGAGGTGATGACCGGCTTCCGCGTGGCCCTGGGCAGTGCCCAGAGCGTCTATGCGCGGGCCATCCCCGGTTTTGAACCCGACATCACGGTGATGGGCAAGGTGATTGGCGGCGGCATGCCGCTGGCCGCTTTCGGCGCCCGCCGCGCCATCATGGAACACCTGGCTCCGCTGGGGGGCGTTTACCAGGCCGGCACCCTGTCGGGCAACCCGGTCGCCACCGCCTGTGGCCTGGCCACGCTGCGCGAGATCCGCCAACCCGGTTTCTTCGAGGCCCTGTCGGCCAGCACCCAGTCGCTGGTGGACGGGCTCAAGGCGGCCGCTGCCGCCGAGGGCGTCCCCTTCAGCGCCGACTGCCAGGGCGGCATGTTCGGCTTCTTCCTGATGCCGGAGTTGCCGCAGAACTACGCCACGGTCATGAAGACCGACAGCGCCCGCTTCAACCAGCTGTTCCACGGCCTGCTGGACCGCGGCGTGTACATCGCTCCGGCCCTGTATGAAGCCGGCTTTGTCAGCAGCGCCCACAGCGCCGACGACATCGCCCAGACCGTGGCCGCCGCCCGCGAGGTGTTCAAGACCCTGGCGGCCGCGAGCTGACCCCCTGATGCGCCGGGCCACCGCCCGGTGCGCCCAAAGCCCTTGTGCTTGCGCACCGCTGTGCTAAAAATGAAGCACTGACCGCGCCCTGCGGCCATGAAAAGAGGGCGTCATGAGCAACAACAAGCCGCTTCGCTTTTGGGAAGTCGATCTGCTGGAGTGGGCCAAGCAGACCCTGATCGACCTGTTCGTGCTGGCCCAGTTCACTTCAGTGTTCCTGTTTCTGACCCTGCCGGTGGTGATTCCAGGCCTGCTGATGTGGGGTTTCCAGATCCTGACCGGACGCCCCTGAGTTGAAACTCAAGTCGCAGTTCATCGACCTGCGACGCTTCATCACTTCCCACGGCCTGCCATTTCTTTGGCAGTATTGGCAGTCACTGCCAAACGACTGCCTGCCATGCCCCGCACCCGCCCCACGCTCCGCCCCACGGCGGCCCTGCCGAGCCAGGATGAGCTCAATGCCCTGTTGTCCTTCCTGGAGCACGACCATGCCCCGATGATGGTGCTTGACCCGGCCTACAACATCCTGGCTGCCAACACCGCCTACCGGCGCCAGTTCGGGGCAGCCGACCCCTCGCCCCTGGGGCGCAAGTGCTACGAGGTCTCACACCACTACGACGTGCCCTGCGACCAGGCGGGCGAGCACTGCCCCATGCGCCACGCGCTGGAGCGGCGGCGTGCCGACCGCGTGCTGCATGTGCACCACACCCCGCGCGGGCTGGAGCATGTCGACGTCGAACTGCGCCCCATCCAGGACCGCCAAGGCCAGGTGATTGCCTTTGTCGAGCGCTTGTCCACGCTGCGCAGCGCCTCGCCCCAGGTGCGGGCCGACGGCCTGGTCGGGCATTCGAGCGCCTTCACCCAGGCGTTGGCCGCCTTGCAGCGCGTGGCGCCCTCGAACCTGCCGGTGCTGCTGCTGGGCGAGTCTGGCACGGGCAAGGAATTGTTCGCCCGGGCGCTGCATGAGGCCAGCGAACGCGCCCATGGTCCCTTCGTGACCGTGGACTGCTCGGGCTTCACCGAGACGCTGTTCGAAAGCGAGCTGTTCGGCTACGAGAAAGGGGCCTTCACCGGTGCAAGCAGCCGCAAGAAAGGCCTGGTCGAGACGGCCACCGGGGGCACGCTCTTCCTCGACGAGATGGGCGACGTTCCGTTGAGCATGCAGGTCAAGCTGCTGCGCCTGATCGAGTCGGGCACCTTCCGGCGGGTGGGCGGCATCGAGACCCTGCGTGCCGATTTCCGCCTGGTGGCAGCCACCCACAAGCCCCTGGCACGCATGGTCGAGCAGGGGCAGTTCCGGCAGGATCTGTATTACCGCATCAACGCATTTCCGGTGCACCTGCCCGCGTTGCGCGAGCGGGCCGACGACATTCCGCTGCTGGTGGACTCCATCCTGGCGCGCAGCCAGTCCGGCAGCCTGCGTTATCGGGTCGATGCCGAGGCCATGCGCTGCATGCAGCACTACGCCTGGCCGGGCAACATCCGCGAACTGCGCAACGTGATCGACCGGGCGCGCCTGTTTGCCGACGATGGCGTGATCGGACTGGCCCAGTTGCCGCCGGACACCCTGCAGTCCGACGCCCGCGGCGGCCCAGCGGTGGCCACGGCGCCACCGCCTCCGCTGACCACCGACCGGCTCCAGACACCCGACGCATTGCGCGAACTGGCCACCCGCTTCCAGGGCAGCCGCAAGGCACTTGCGCGCCAACTCGGCCTGAGCGAGCGCACCCTCTACCGGCGCCTGAAGGACCTCGGGCTGGCCGGCAGGCCGTGATCAGCGCGGCACCAGGAAGGCCGACTTCTCCGACACATGGGCCTCGCCCCCCTCGGCACCGATCGAGAAATAAACGGTGTGCGAACCTGCCGGGGCCGAGCCATAGGGCACCTGCAGGCGCACGGGCACCCAGCGCGATTCGGCCGGCCCCACCTCGACCAACACCTCCGAGGCCACCTTCAGGCCCTCCAGGCCCGTGGCGCCCAGCCGGTAGGTCTGCGGCTTTTCGGTGGCGTTCATGATCTGCAGCCGGTACACGTTCTCCAGCATGCCGCCCGGGGCAATCCGCGACAGCGCCGCGCGGTCGCGCACCACATCCACGCGCAAGGGCGTGCGCAGCACCAGGTGGGAGAACAGCGCCACGGTCAGCGCGAGCAGCACGGTGGCATACACCAGCACCCGGGGGCGCATCACATGGCGCAGGATCTGTGCGCGCGTCCAGCCGTTGCGCACCGCGTTCTGGGTGGAGTAGCGCACCAGGCCGCGCGGGTAATTGAGCTTGTCCATCACCGTGTCGCACACATCGGCACAGGCGCCGCAACCGATGCACTCGTATTGCAGCCCCTTGCGGATGTCGATGCCGGTGGGGCAGACCTGCACGCACAACTCGCAATCCACGCAAGCCCCGAGCTTCAGCGCCGCCGGGTCGGCCTTGCGCGAGCGCTTGCCGCGCGGCTCGCCGCGCGCTTCGTCGTAGGTGACGATCAGGGTGTCCTTGTCGAACATGGCGCTCTGGAAGCGGGCATAGGGGCACATGTATTTGCACACCTGCTCGCGCATGAAGCCGGCGTTGCCATAGGTGGCAAAGCCGTAGAACAGCACCCAGAAGGTCTCCCAGGGGCCCAGTGAGTTGGTCCAGACCTCCAGGCCCAGCGTGCGCACGGGCGTGAAATAGCCGACAAAGGTGAAGCCCGTCCACACGGCCACGGCCAGCCAGACCCCGTGCTTGCCGCCGCGCCGCCAAAGCTTGTTGAGCGACATGGGGGCCTCGTCCAGGCGGATGCGGGCCATGCGGTCTCCCTCGAAGCGCCGCTCGATCCACAGGAAGATCTCGGTGTACACCGTCTGGGGGCAGGCATAGCCGCACCACAGGCGACCGGCGACGGCCGTGAACAGAAACAGCGACAGGGCCGAGATCACCAGCAAGCCGGTCAGGTAGATGAAATCCTGCGGGTAAAGGACGATGCCGAACAGGTAGAAGCGCCGCGCTCCCAAGTCAAACAGCACCGCCTGACGCTGGCCCCACTCCAGCCAGGGCAAGCCATAAAAGAAGATCTGCGTGAGGAACACCAGGCCCCAGCGCCAGCGAGCAAACAGGCCACTGACCGAGCGCGGATGGATCTTTTTGGTGGCGGCGTACAGGAACACCTCGGCGTCTTCCGGCGGTGCCGCAACGATGGGAATGACTTTGTTCGTGGAGGAAGGCGTGGAATCCATGGCAACCCGGTTCAGTGAGGCGCTCCTCCGCAGGCGGGATGCCACGCGGATGAGCCGACACGCGCCCGGGGACATCCCGGGCACTCAGATCAAGGCTTCCTAAGGGCAGTTTTCATGCCAGCCCATTCGCGCAGGAAATGTTCTTTAAATACAGGGGCTTATGCGCAGAACACCTGATCACCTCGAATTCTGACAGCCATTCCACTGCCAAATATCCGCCACTTCAGTGCCATAACACTGCCAATTCACTGCCACACGAGGTCGGTGGTCTGAAGCATTGAGCCGACCTGTTGCATCCATGGCATATTGAAAATAATCATTTTTAACATCTATCATATGAAAATAGATTAAATGATTCATTTGGACGTCAAAGAATTACAAAATGCTTGTTGAATTTCATATTTAGTATATATTTCAAATAAATAGACACACTCAACGCTTGGCACCACCCCACCGAGGCCGTTGCATCCCCCAAGGTTGATCCCCCATGGCACACGTCTGCAGTCCAGAACAGTCCCCCACGCAGCCCCTGACTGCTGCCGACCTGAATGCCCTGCAATCCCTGCACACGCATTTGAGGCAGCACTGCCCCGACGCATTTCGGGTTGCGGCCCGCCACCTGCTGCAAGAACCTGTCAGTCAGGCGCACTGGCCTGATGACGCGTCCGAGGGCCAACTGGAGCAACTGCAGGCAGCCTATTTCGCCAACCTCACCGAAGGCCCCTACGGAGAGGGTTATCGACAAAGCCGGGACCAGATGGGCCAGGCCATGGCCCGCCTGGACCTGCCCCCGAGCTGGCTGACCGAGGCCTACCGGCATTACCTGCAGACGGTGCTGCCCTGCCTGGTGCAGGCGCATGCCGGCCAACCCGACCAGTTGCTGGACCAGGTGCTGGCCCTGAGCAAGGCGCTGATGCATGACATGGGTCTGGCCACCGACGCACTGCAGCGCCACCGGCGACGGAACGCACCCCGTCTTGACAATTACGGCACGGCCTTTGCCGGGCTGCCCTGCGGCACCCTGGTGCTGACCCCGGACCTGACGGTCGTTTTCGCCAACCCGGCAGTCGAAGCCCTGTTGAATCTGCCCGCTGGCAGCCTGCACGGGCGTGCGCTGCACGAATGGCTGGACGTGACACGCCTGATCCCACTGGCCGAACAGGTCTTCCATCAGAACCTGGCCAGCGAGACCCTGACCCTGTGCCGCAGTGGGCACCCCGAGGCCCTGGCCATCCCGGTGCGTGCCACGACACGCCTTCTGCGCGATGCCCTCCACGGAGGAGAGCCCCACCTGCTGCTGGTATTGGAAGACCTGCGCCAGCAGACCCGCCTGACGCGCGACCTGCTCAATGCCCAGGCTGTGGCCAGCGTCGGCACCTGGCAGATTGACCTGGCCACCGATGTGATGCTGCTCAGCCCCCAGGCCTGCAGCATCCTGAACTGGCCCGAAGACCGGGTCTGCACCTTCCGCAGCCTGATGGAGCACATCCATGACGAAGATCGCGAAGGCGTGGAAAAGGCCTGGCAGGCCGCGCTGGAAGGGGCCCCTTTCCGAGTGGAGCACCGCCTCAAGATGGGCCAGGGGCTGCGCTGGATCGAGGCGCGTGGCCGCCTCGAATACGACGCCCAAGGCCGGCCACTGAAAGGCCATGGGACCCTGCTTGATACCTCTGAGCGCCACCTGGCGGCCGAACACCTGCAACGCCTGGCGCTTTACGACGTGCTGACCGGACTGCCCAATCGAACCCATGGCCTGGTGCTGGCACAGCAGATGCTGGACCGCTGCGAGCGCGCGGGCCGGCAACTGGCCTTGCTGTTCCTGGACCTGGACCGCCTGCAGGAGACCAACGACATCCTGGGGCACGCCATGGGCGACCAGGTGTTGCGCGAGGTGGCGCACCGCTGTCAGGCCCTGCTGTGCAAGGACCAGTTGCTGGCCCGCATTGGTGGTGATGAGTTCATGGTGGCCTGTGAAATCGACAGCCTGGAAGACGCCCAGCACATCAGTCGCAACCTGATGCACACCCTGGCCCAGCCCATCGGCGCAGCCGCCCCCCCGGTCGAGGTGGGCGTGAGCATCGGTATGGCGCTGTTCCCCAGCCAGGGCGCCACTGTCGAGGAATTGCTCAAACATGCGGATCTGGCCATGTTCAAGGCCAAGGCCCTGGGCGGTGGCCATTGCCAGTTGTACGAGCAGCAGATGAGTGAAAAACTGCATCGCCGCAACACCCTGGCCACACGCCTTGCCAAGGCCTTGAACAGTGGCGGCCTGCACCTGCACTACCAGCCCAAGATCGACCTGAACAGCGGCCGGCTGATCGGCCTGGAAGCCCTGGCCCGCTGGAACGACCCCGAGCTGGGGTCAATCAGCCCCGGTGAATTCATCCCGGTGGCAGAGGAACGGGGACTGATTACTCAGCTGGGGGACTGGGCCCTGCGCGAAGCCAGCCGCCAATGGGCGGCATGGCACGCACCGGCCCTGGCCGCGCCGCCCCCGATTGCGGTGAACGTGTCGGCCGCCCAGCTCAGCGATGAATCTTTCCCGCTCCGGGCCACCCAATTGGTACGCGCCGCCGGCGCCCGTCCTGAAGCGATCGAGCTGGAGATCACCGAGACCGCGATGACACTGGACCCTGAACGTGCCCGACGCGTGGCCGGCCAACTGGTGGCCGCAGGCTTCAACCTGACGCTCGACGATTTCGGCACAGGCTATGCCTCGATGGCGCAATTGAAGAACTTCCCGGTGGGCAAGCTGAAGATCGACATGAGCTTCGTGCACGACATGCTGCGCGCCCCGGCCGACCAGGCCATCGTGACGGCCGTCATCAGCATGGCACGGGCTCTGCGTCTGCGCACCGTGGCGGAAGGGGTGGAAACCCCTGAACAGGCCCAAACCCTGCTGGCACTCGGCTGCGATGAGGCCCAGGGCTACCACTACGCCCCGGCGCTGCCGCCCCGGCTGCTGGCAGCAGATTGGCTGCCCTAGCCATCCGGCCAGCACGGGTCAAAATCATCAGTACCAGCATTTATTTCAGAAAAACCAGCACGATGCCTCACTGACCCTGAGCTTTACCGGATCTGCCATGGCCCGGCACCGGCCTGGGTCATGCTTCTCCTGCAAAATGTTTGGTTACGTTGAGCGCCGTCAGCTCCATCGGGGATGGGCCTGGGCGCGCGACGCCTGCCTGCCAACCGGATGCCTGCCCCATGTGGATCGTCAATATTGCGCTGCGCCGACCTTACACGTTCATCGTGATGGCCCTGCTGATCGTGCTGGCCACGCCCCTGGCGCTGGTGCGCATGGCCACCGACATCTTTCCGGAAATCAACATTCCGGTGATCAGCATCATCTGGAACTACACCGGTCTGTCAGCCCAAGAGGTGGGCACCCGCATCACCAACGTCAATGAACGCTCGCTGACCACCACGGTCAACGACATTGAGCACATCGAGTCGCAGTCGCTGGCCGGCATTGCGGTGATCAAGGTGTTCTTCCAGCCCGACGCCAACATCCAGACCGCGCTGGCTCAGGTGACCTCCTCGGTGCAAGCCATCGTGCGGCAGATGCCGCCGGGTATCACGCCACCGCTGGTGATCAAGTATTCGGCCTCCAGCATCCCGGTGATCCAATTGGGCCTGGCCAGCCCGTCCATGTCGGAGCAGGGCCTGTTCGACGCCGCCGTCAACTTTCTGCGGCCGCGCCTGATCACCATCCCGGGCGCCGCCGTGCCCTTCCCCTACGGCGGCAAGAACCGGGTGGTCTCCGTGGACCTGAACACCCTGGCCCTGCAGGCCAAGGGCCTGACCCCCTCGGACGTGGTGAACGCCATCAATGCGCAGAACCTGATCCTGCCCGGCGGCACCGCCAAGCTGGGTGACACCGAATACACCGTGGCCATGAATGGCTCGCCAGCCAATCTGGAGGGCCTGAACGCCCTGCCCATCCGCTCCAGCAACGGCACCACCATCACCCTCAGCGACGTGGCCAATGTGCGCGACGGTTTCACCCCCCAGACCAACATCGCACGCCAGGACGGCAACCGTGGCGTGCTGCTGTCGGTGCTGAAGAATGGCAGTTCGTCCACCCTGGAGATCGTCACCAAACTGCGCGAACTGCTGCCCTCGGTGGCCCAGACCCTGCCGCCCGACCTGAAAATCACCCCCCTGTTCGACCAATCGCTGTTCGTGAAGGCCGCCATCAGCGGCGTGATCCACGAAGCGCTGATCGCCGCCTGCCTGACCGCGGCCATGATCCTGCTGTTCCTGGGCAACTGGCGCAGCACCTGCATCATTGCCGTGTCGATCCCGCTGTCGGTGCTGTCGGCCATCCTGATGCTCTACGCGCTGGGCGAGACCATCAACCTCATGACCCTGGGTGGTCTGGCGCTGGCGGTGGGTATTCTGGTGGACGACGCCACCGTGACCATCGAAAACATCGAGCGCCATCTGCACCTGGGCACACCACTGGAGCAGGCCATTCTGGAGGGGGCTGGCGAGATCGCCGTGCCGGCCTTCGTCTCCACCCTGTGCATCTGCATCGTGTTCGTACCCATGTTCTTTCTGACCGGTGTCGCCCGCTACCTGTTCGTGCCGCTGGCCGAATCGGTGGTGTTCGCGATGATGGCCTCCTATGTGCTGTCGCGCACCCTGGTGCCCACCCTGGTCAAGCTGCTGATGCGCAACGCCCCGCCCGTGGACGACAGCCGGCCCGGCTTTTTCCGCCGCATCTACCTGCGCTTTGACGCCGGCTTCGAAAACCTGCGCGGCGTCTATGTGGTGATCCTGAGCGGCCTGCTGACGCGCCGAGCCAGCTTCATCACCGCTTTCCTGGTGTTCTGCATCGCGTCCTGCGGGCTGTATGGCGTGCTGGGGCGCGACTTTTTCCCGAGCGTGGATGCCGGCCTGATCCGCCTGCACTTCCGTGCCCCCACCGGCACCCGCATCGAAGAGACGGCCCGCCTGGCCGACCGCATCGAGAACGCGGTGCGCGAACTGATCCCGCCCGAAGAGCTGGAGACCATTCTCGACAACCTGGGCCTGCCCTACAGCGGCATCAACCTGTCCTACAGCAATGCCGGCACCATCGGCACATTGGACGGCGAAGTCCAGATCGCGCTGCGCCATGGCCATGGCCCCACCGACGAACACGTCAAGCGCCTGCGCGCCGAACTGCCCAAGCGCTTCCCGGGCGTGGAGATCTTCTTCCAGCCGGCCGACATCATCACCCAGATCCTCAACTTCGGTCAGCCCGCGGCCATCGACGTGCAGTTCAGCGGCGCCAACATCGCCGAGAACTACCGCCTGGCCAGTGTGTTGCAGAGCAAGGTGCGGCAGATTGATGGCGCCGTGGATGTGCACATCCAGCAGCGCATCAACCAGCCGACCAAAAAGCTCGACATCGACCGCGCCCAGCTGCAGCAGTTGGGCCTGAACGCCAACAACGTGGCGCAAAACCTGCTGGTCTCGCTGTCGGGCAGCTTCCAGACCGCACCGGCCTTCTGGCTGAACCCGGCCAACGGCGTGGTCTACAGCATTGCGGTACAGACCCCGCAATACCAGGTCGACTCGCTGGACAACCTGCTGCAGATCCCGGTGGGCGTGCCCATCACCAACAGCGTGCCCACGGGCAGCACCGCCCTCGTGCAGCCCCCGGCCCAGCTGATGAGCAACCTGGTCACCGTGCGCCCCACCCGTGAGCAGACCGTGGTGTCACGCTACAACATCCAGCCCGTGGTGGATGTGTTCGTGAGCGTGTCCGGGCGTGACCTGGGCAGCGTGGCCGGCGAGGTTCAGAAGGTCATCGACAGCATGAAGGCCGACCTGCCCCGCGGCACCAACGTGAAGATGCGTGGCCAGGTCGAGACCATGCAGAGCTCTTACCTCGGCCTGGGCGTGGGCCTGATCATGGCCATCGTGCTGGTGTACCTGCTGATCGTGGTCAACTTCCAGTCCTGGGTCGACCCCTTCATCATCATCACCGCCCTGCCGGCCGCCCTGGGCGGCATTGCGTGGATGCTGTTCCTGACCGCCACCACGCTCAGCGTGCCCGCGCTCACCGGGGCCATCATGACCATGGGCGTGGCCACGGCCAACAGCATTCTGATGATCTCATTTGCCCGCGAGCGCCTGTTGGACGGCGCGCCGCCCCTGTCGGCCGCACTCGAAGCCGGCACCACCCGCCTGCGCCCGGTGCTGATGACCGCCCTGGCCATGATCATCGGCATGCTGCCCATGGCCGTGGGCCTGGGCGAAGGCGGCGAACAGAACGCGCCACTGGGCCGCGCCACCATTGGTGGCCTGTTGTTTGCCACCGTCTCCACCCTGTTCTTCGTGCCGGTGGTGTTTGCCGCCGTGCACCGCGCGCTGGAGCATCGGGCCGCCCGGCGCCCGCAGCCCGTCCCGACCCCCGCCCAAGGAAATGCCTGACATGAGCCACGCACAGCGACACTCTTCCATCGGAATCCATGGCCTGCATCAGCATGAAGGGGCCCACAACATCAAGCGCATCCGGCTGCTGCGACGCGCCCGCTGGGCCGCCCTGGGCGTGCTGCTGGTGCTCGGTGCAGGCGCGGCCCTGGTGATGACCGAGCGCGCGGCCCAGGCCAAGGCCCTGGCGGCCAGCACCCAGGAGAACGCCCAGGTGCACGTGTATGTGGTCTCGCCACGGCCCGGCCGGGGCCAGCAGACACTGCAACTGCCAGGCAGCCTGCAGGGCTACATCGAGACCCCGATCTATGCGCGCAGCAGCGGCTATGTCAAACAGTGGTTCAAGGACATCGGCGCGCGCGTGAGCAAGGGTGACCTGCTGGCCGAAATCGCCACTGGCGAAATCGAGCAGCAACTGGCCGAAGCCCGGGCCAACCGGGCCCAGGTGCAATCCAACCTGCAACTGGCGCGCACCTCGTTCGAGCGCTGGCAGGGCTTGCGCGCCCGCGATGCCGTGTCGCAGCAGGAACTCGACGAGCGCCAGAACACACTGAAGCTGGTACAGGCCAACCTGGCCGCCAGCGAGGCGGTGGTGCAAAGGCTGGAGCTGCAGCTGTCTTACAACCGCATCGTGGCGCCCTTCAGTGGCGTGGTCACCAAGCGCAACATCGATGTGGGCAGCCTGGTGGACGCTGGCAACGGCGGCGCCCCGAAGCTGCTGTTCACGCTGTCGCAGACCGATGTGCTGCGCTTGTACGTGTCGGCACCGCAAAGCTTTGCGCCGCGCATCAAGACTGGCCAGGAAGCCCAGGTCACCCTGTCCGAGCTGCCCGGCCAGACCTTCACCGGCAAGGTGGTGCGCACCGCCGGCGCCATCGACCCGGCCACCCGCACCCTGCAGGTCGAGGTCAACCTGCCCAACCCCGAGGGCAAGCTGCTGCCGGGCTCGTACGTGCAGGTGGCCCTGCAGGCCGCCGGCGCTGACAAGCCCGTGCTGACCGTGCCCAACAACGGCCTGCTGTTCCGCCCGGAAGGCACGCTGGTGGCCACCGTGGTGGACGGCAAGGTGCAACTCAAGAAGGTGGCACTGGGCCGTGACCTGGGCGTGCGCATCGAGATCCAGAACGGCCTGTCGCCCCAAGACAAGCTGATCATCAACCCGCCCGACTCGCTGGCCGAAGGCGATGCGGTGGTGGCCAGTGAGGCGCCGGTGCCGGCCAACAACAAGGAAGGTGCCAAGGAAGGCGGCAAAGAGGGCGCCAAGCCCGAAGCCCAGCCGAGCAAGGCCGAGCGGAGCGCCTCATGAACGCCCCCGCGCTGCACCGCCTGGCGCGGCACGGCGCCTGGCTGGGCCTGGCCCTGCTGGGCGGCTGCTCGGCCGTGGGGCCCGACTACGTGCGCCCCGACACCGTGGCCCCGGCCCACTGGCAGGCCGAAGCCGGCTGGCAGGCCGGCCAACCGCGAGACGACGAACTCAAAGGCCCCTGGTGGCTGCTGTACGCCGACCCCACGCTGCAGGGCCTGATCGATACCGCCCTGAAGCAGAACAACACCCTGGCCCTGGCCCAGTCGCGCCTGGACCAGGCCCGGGCCCAGACCGATTCGGCCCTGGGTGCCCTGCTGCCCCGGGTGGGCCTGCAGGCCGGAACCTCGCGTTTTCGAACCTCGGCCAACCGGCCGCTGAGCAGCTACACCAGCGCCAACAGTTCGGTGGAGCAGACCGACTACCAGACCGCGCTGACCGTGAGCTATGAGGTGGACCTGGCCGGCCGGGTACGGCGCCAATTGGAAAACGCCCGCGCCGCCCAGGCCCAGTCGGGCGCCGATTTTGAAAACACCCGCCTGGTGCTGACCGCGCAACTGGCCAGCAACTACCTGGCCCTGCGCGGGCTGGACGCCGAAATCGAGGTGCTGAACCAGACCCTCAAGGCGCAGCGCCAGACGCTGGATTTCATCGCCACCCGGCACGATCTGGGCACCGCCTCCGGCATCGATCTGGAGCAGCAACAGGGCCTGGTCTCGGGCACCGAAGCCCAGTTGCAAGGCCTGCGCGACAGCCGGGCCCGTTTCGAGCACGCGATTGCCACGCTCACCGGCCAGCCGGCCCCCAGCTTTCAACTGGCCGCCGACACCCGGCTGCCCGAGCCGCCGCAGTTGCCCCTGGGCACACCGGCCTCGCTGCTGGAGCGCCGCCCCGACATCGCCAGCGCCGAGCGCGCCATGGCAGCGGCCAATGCCCAGGTCGGCATCGCCACCAGCGCCTACTACCCCAGCCTGACCCTGAACAGCCTCTATGGCGACGACAGCAACGGCTTCAGCAAGCTGTTCTCGGCCCCCAGCCTGCTGTGGTCGCTGGGCCTGAGCGCCACACAGACCCTGTTTGACGGCGGCCGCACCACCGCGGCGGTGAACGTGGCCAAGGCCGGCTACCAGCAGGCCAGTGCCAGCTACCGCCAGACCGTGCTGCAGGCGTTCCAGGAAGTGCAGGACAGCCTGAGCACCCAGGCCGCGCTGCGCGAAGCCCAACGCTCGCTGCAGCAGGCCGTGAAAAGCGCCGGCAAGGTGCTGGAGCTGTCGCAGGCCCGCTACCGGGCTGGTGCCTCCAGCCTGCTGGAGGTTGTGCTGGCCCAGCAGACCCTGCTGGGCTACCAGCGCCAGCAGGTGCAGAACCAGAGCCAGCAGTTGCTGACCTCGGTGCAACTGATCAAGGCCCTGGGCGGCGGCTGGAAAGCCACCGACACCACGTTGGGCCAGGCCAGCCCGGCCCGCGTGGCTCAGGACTGAAAGCGCGGCGCTCGTTTCTCGACAAAGGCCCGCACCGCCTCAAAATGGTCTTCGGTGGTGTGGGCGAGGGCCTGGTAGGCGGCTGAGAGCTCCAGCAGCGACTCCAGCGAACTGCGCTCGCCCTCGCGCAGCAGGCGCTTGGTCATGCGCAGCACGCCGCCCGGGTTGGCGGCAATCTTGCCGGCCAGGGTGCGGGCCGCCGCCATCAGCTGACCGGCCGGCACCACGCGCGAGACCAGGCCGCAGGCCAGGGCCTCGGCCGCATCGATGGCCTCGCCCGTGAACGCCATCTCGGAGGCCTTGGACAGGCCCACCACCCGCGGCAACAGCCAGGCGCCGCCATCGCCGGGCACGATGCCCACGCGCACAAAGCTTTCGGCAAAGGTGGCGCCTTCGGCGGCGATGCGCATGTCGCACATGCAGCACAGGTCCAGCCCGGCGCCGACGGCGGGCCCGTTGATGGCCGCAATCACCGGCACATCGAGCTGATAGAGCGCGCGCGGCAGGCGCTGGATGCCCTGGCGGTACTCCTCGCGGATCGCATCGGGCGAAGGTCGCTCGCGCTCGTAGCGCTGCATGTCCTTGACGTTGCCGCCCGAGCTGAACACCGGGCCTTCGCCGGTCAGGATCACCACCCGCACGCTGGGGTCGCGGCGCACCTCATCGCAGGCCTGCACGAACTCGGCCACCGCGGTGTTGCCGGTCAGTGCGTTGCGCGTGGCCGGCTGACTCATGGTGAGGATCAGGATCGCGCCGTCGCGCTCGGATTTCAGGAAAGGGGTCGGGTGGGTCATGGAAAACTCCGTCAGGGCTCAGGCGGGAAGGGATTCGGTGTCGGTGAGCTGGCGCAACAGGTCGAGGGCCAGACCTTCGTGCCCGTTCACGAGGGCCTCGCCCAGCACACCCTGCCAATGCGATTCGCTGCCCCCGGCCTGACGCCAGGCGTGCAGGCGGCGGGTGTGAAGCTGCAGGTCGAACTCGGCGGTGAAGCCGATGGCGCCATGGATCGAGTGGCCCAACGCTGCCACCTCAGGGGCGGCCTCGCTGCAACGGGCTTTGGCCACGGCGGCCCGCAGCAGGTCAGGCGCCTGCACCGGGCCCTGGCAGCCCAGACGGGCCGCCATGCGCGAGGCAAACACCAACTCAGCCATCACGCTGAGCTGGTGCTGGATGGCCTGGAACTTGCCAATCGGGCGGCCGAACTGCTGGCGCTCATTGGCGTGCTGCAGGCTGCGCTCGAACACCGCCCTCATGGCGCCAGCCATCTGGGCCGCATACAGCACGGCCTGCAGCTCGCGCAGCGGCGGCAGGGCCCCGGGCCAGGCGGGCGTGGCCAGCCAGAAGGCCCGTGGCCAGCTCAGCGTGGCCTCCTGGGCCAGCCCGGTGGCTTCCACCCGGGCCTCGGCCACCGGCAGCAAGGCACAGCGATCGAGGTGGCGCAGCAGCACATGGCTGGCCACGCGGGCACTGGGCACGCTGGTGCAGATCAGGCGCTCCCCGTCATCCAGCGCCTGGGCGGCCAGCGTGAGGGGCCCCTCGGGCCGGGCCAGGCCGGCCTGGGCCAACAGGCCGCGCGCCAGCAGGGTTTCGCCCAGCGGCACGGGCAGCGCGAACTCACCACACAGGGCCAGCAGGCTGAAAGCCTGGCCCAGATCCAGGCCGGCCCCGCCCTGCGTCTCGGGCAACAGGGCATCGACAAAGCCCGAATCCTGCAAGGTCTGCCACAGGGCCAGGTGCGGACCACCGGCCTCGATGGCGCGCACCACGGGCGGGCCTGCATGGTCGGTCAGCAGGGTGCGCAGCGAGGCGGCGAAAAGGTCTTGCTCGTCGTTCATCAACCAGCCTTTCTCGATGGGGTTGTCAGCGGGCTCATCAACGCAGGCCCAGGCCGCGCGCGATCATGCCGCGCAGGATGTCGCGCGTGCCGCCACGCAGCGAGTACGAAGGCGCCACCTGGATCACGTAGTTCAGGGTGTGCAGCAGGCCGAACGGCACGGGCTGGCCCTCGGCCAGGCGGGTCCCCAGGTCGTCAGCCAGTGCCGCCGGGATCAGCTGCTCGACACCAGTGCCCAGGTCTTTGACCAGGGCCGACTCGACCACCGGGCTCTCGCCCCGTGCCAGACGCCCGGTGACCGCCACCGACATGGCCCGCAGCGGCGCCAGTTGGGCCAGCACCCGCCCGGCCAGCCGCAGGGCCGCAGCATTGCGCTGTGGGTGGGTAGCGGCGTCCTGGCGCACAAAGGCCAGCCACTCGTCAAACAGCACGATGCTGGAGTACAGGCGCTCGGGCCCGCTGCGCTCAAAGGCCAGCTCGGCCGTCACCTGGGCCCAACCCTGGCCCTCGGCCCCGATCAGGGCCTCGGGCGCCAGCGCCACGTCGTCAAAAAAGACCTCGCAGAAATGGCGGTCACCGGATTGGTCGGTGATGGGCCGCACGGTCACCCCGGGCAGCGACAGGTCGACGATGAACTGCGACAGGCCCTGCTGGCGGTCGCCCGCCTCGCCGGAGCTGCGCACCAGCGCGATCATGTAATGGCAGTGGTGCGCATTGGTGGTCCAGATCTTCTGGCCATTCAGGCGCCAGCCCATGTCGGTGCGGGTGGCGCGGGTGCGCACGCTGGCCAGGTCGGAGCCAGCCCCGGGCTCGCTCATGCCGATGCAGAAGAAGGCCTCGCCCCGGCAGATGGCGGGCAGGTACTGGCGCTTTTGCGCCTCGCTGCCGTACTTGAGGATCAGCGGGCCGCTCTGGCGGTCGGCAATCCAGTGCGAGCCCACGGGCGCGCCGGCATTGAGGAACTCCTCGACCAGCACGTAGCGGGCATAGGGGCTGCGCCCGCCGCCGCCATAAGCGGTGGGCAGGGTGATGCCCAGCCAGCCCTGTGCGCCCAGTGCCCGGCTGAAGGCCGGGTCGTAACCCGACCAGGAACGCGCCCGGGTGACCCCGGGCACACCTTGCAGGGCCTCGGCCAGAAAGGCCCGCACGGGGGCGCGCAGGGCCTCGTCCTCGGCGGGGATGGGGGTCAGGTCCAGTGAGTCGAGGGCACTCATTCAGCTTCCTTGTGAGAGGGCGGGTATCCGCCGATGAAACTCATGCCAGCACCCCTTGCCGGGTCAGGCGATCGAGTTCGGCTTCACCCAGGCCCAGGCGCTCGGCCAGCACGGCGCGGGTGTGCTGGCCCAGGGTGGGCGGGGCCTGGCGGTATTGCACCGGGGTGTCGGACAAGCGGATGGGGCTGGCTACCAAGGGGATGTCCCCCTCGGCCACCGGGTGCGGCAGGTGGGTGATCACGCCGCGCGACTGCAGTTGGGGGTCGGCAAACACCTGGGCCATGTTGTTGATGGGGCCGCAGGGCACACCGGCAGCCTCCAGGCGAGCCACCCAGTCGGCCGTGGTGTGCATCACCGTGCACTGGCGCAGCAGCGGGATCAGCGTGGCGCGGTGGGCCAGGCGGGCGCTGTTGCTCGCGTAGCGCGGGTCTTGCGCCCACTCGGGGTGACCGGCCTCGGCACAGAAGCGGGCAAACTGGCTGTCGTTGCCAATGGCCAGGATCATGTCGCCGTCGGCGGTCGGAAAGTCCTGGTAGGGCACGGTGTTGGGGTGGGCGTTGCCCATGCGTTGTGGCACCTGGCCGCTGTAGAGGTAGTTCATGCCCTGGTTGGCCAGGCAGGCCACCTGCACATCGAGCAGGGCCAGGTCAATGTGCTGGCCGCGCCCGGTCTGATCCCGGGCCCGCAGGGCGGCCAGCACCGCGGTGCTGGCGTACAGGCCGGTGAGGATGTCGGTCAGCGCCACACCCACCTTCAACGGCCCGGCCCCGGGCTGCCCCTCGGGCTGGCCGGTGACGCTCATCAAGCCCCCCATGCCCTGCATGAGGAAGTCGTAGCCCGCCCGCGCGGCATAGGGCCCGGTCTGGCCAAAGCCGGTGATCGAGCAATACACCAGCCGCGGGTTGAGCGCACACAGGGTCTCGGCGTCCAGGCCATAGGCACTCAGGCCGCCGACCTTGAAGTTCTCGATCAGCACGTCGCTGTCCTGGGCCAGGCGCCGGATGATGTCCTGCCCGGCAGGCTGGGTCAGATCCACTGCGATGGAGCGCTTGTTGCGGTTGGCGCACAGGTAATAGGCCGATTCGTGGCTGGCTTGACCCTGTGGGTCTTTCAGGAAGGGAGGGCCCCACAGGCGGGTGTCGTCACCGAAGCCCGGGCGTTCGACCTTGATCACCTCAGCCCCCAGGTCGCCCAGGGTCTGACTGGCCCAGGGGCCCGCCAGCACGCGCGACAGGTCGAGCACGCGCAGGCCGGCCAGCGCCATCACTGGGGCCCTGTCCGCCGGGGCGGCCGAAGGCAAGGCGCCCGCACTCATTACAGCTCCACCCGGGCCTTCTGGGCAATGCGCTTCCAGAGCTGGATCTCGCTGGCCTGGAAGGCGCGCATCTCGTCGGGGCCACCCGACATCACCTCGGCCCCCAGGCGCTCGTAGAACTCGCGGGTTTCGGGGAGGCCCTCGATGCGGGTGAACCAGGCGGCCAGGCGGTCGACCTCGGTGCGCGGCGTCTTGGCCGAGACCATGGCCGCGACCCAGGTGTAGGCGCTGAAGCCGGCCAGGCCGGCCTCGGTGGCGGTCGGAATCTGGGGCAAGGCCGGCACGCGGCGCTCGGACGCCACGGCCAGCGCCTTGAGCTTGCCGCCCTTGATCAGCTCCTGGGCGCTGGTGGTTTCGGCAAAGGCAAACTGCACCGTGCCGCCCACCACCGCCGTCACGGCTTCACCAGCGCCCTTGAAAGGCACATGGTGCGTCTGCACGCGGGCGGCATCGTTGAACAGCTCGGCCATCAGCTGATAGCCCGCCGAGCCAGCGCCGTAGTTGAGCGCATCGGGGCGGGCCCGGGCGGCGTTGATCAGATCGCCCAGGCTCTGCTGTTCGGCCTGGCCAGGGACCACCAGCAAGGCGGGCGAGCGCATCAGCATGGACAGGGGAGCGAAGTCAGCCACCGGGTCGTAGGGCAGCGACTTGAACAGTGCGGCATTGACGGCCAGGGTGGAGTTGCTGCCGACGAACACCGTGCTGCCATCGGCCGGGGCGGCCAGCACGGCGCGCACGGCGATGAAGCCATTGCCGCCCGCCCGGTTTTCAACCACCACGGGCTGGCCACTGAGCTCGGTGAGCTTGCGGGCAAAGTAGCGCGCCGAGGTGTCGGTGCCGCTGCCGGGCGGAAACGGCACCACGAAGCGGATGGGGCGGTTGGCGGCATCGGGCAGGGGCGTCTGCGCCTTCACCACAGGCGCGCTGAGCGTCAGGCAGGCGCCCACCAGGGCCAGGCCCAGGGCGAACAGGGTTTTGCGTTGCATGGGGGGTCTCCAGTTCAACGGGGCCGGTGGCGGTGACTCAGTCGAGGGCGGCGCCGGTCTGACGCACCACCTCGGTCCAACGGCGGATCTCGCTGTCGATGTAGGCGCCGTACTCGGCCGGGGTCGAGCCCAGGGGTTCGGCGCCCTGCTGGGCCAGCTTGGCGCGCACATCGGCGCTGGCCAGGGCCTTGAGCACCTCGGCGTTGAGCCGGTTCACGATTTCGGGCGGGGTGCGCGCCGGCAACAGCAGGCCCTGCCAGGCACCGGCCTCGAAACCGGGGGCCACGGTCTCGTTGAGGGTGGGCACCTCGGGCAGCACGCTGGTGCGCTTGAGGCTGGTGACGGCCAGCGCACGCAGGCGCTTGTCGCGGATGAAGGGCAAGGCCGAGTTGACGGTGTCGGTCATGAACTGCAGCTGCCCGCCCACCAGATCGGTGAGGGCCGGCGCGCTGCCCTTGTAGGGCGCGTGGGTGGCCTGCAGGCCCTGCCCTTTGAGCAACAGGAAGGCGCCCAGGTGGGTGATGTTGCCGTTGCCCGCCGAGCCGAAGGTGAGCCGCTCGCCCTGGGCCCGGGCGTACGCCAGGAACTCGGCCGGCGTGTGGACGGGCAGCGAGGGGTGCACCACCAGCACCAGCGGAATCACCGCCGTGAGGGCCACCGGCGCAAAGTCGGTGCGCACGTCGTAGCTGAGCTTCTTGTACAGCGCCGGGCTGAGCGCCACGGCCGAGGTGTTGTAGAACAGGGTGTAGCCATCGGCCGGGGCGCGGGCCACCATCTCGGCCGCGATGTTGCCGTTGGCGCCCGGGCGGTTGTCGACCAGCACCGACTGCCCCAACTGCTCACCGAGCTTCTGCGCCAGCACGCGGGCCACCAGATCGGTCGGGCCGCCGGGCGGGAAGGCCAGCACGAGGCGCAGCGGCTTGTCGGGGTAGCGGGCCGCCGGTGCGGCCGGCTGGGCAAGGCACAACGGGGCCAGCAGCGCCAGTGCCAGGCTGGCGCACACGCGGCGCGAAAAGGGGCTGAAGATCATGCCGGGGCTCCTGGGTTTCATTCGGGACGGCCCGCCAGCAAGCGCTTGGCGGTGTAGTGCATGACCTCGATGTCATGCTGATTGAAGACGGTGATGTCAGAGCTGACCACTGCCCGCCCCTTGGCCGAGGTGGGCCGCACCTCGGTCACGGTGATGCGGGCGTGGATGGTGTCGCCGACCCGCACCGGGTGCAGGATCTTCTGGTGCAGCTCCAGCATGGCCAGGCCAGTGCCCTGGATCATGGTCTGCAGGATGAAGCCCTCGATCAAGGTGTAGGTGAGTGCCCCGGGCACCGGGCGGCCGGCCATGGCACCGCCCTCGAACTCGGTGTCAATGAAGATCGCCTCCAGCATGCCGGTGCACGAGATGAAATTGACCAGGTCAGTCTCGGTGAGGGTGCGCCGGAAGGTGCGAAAGCTCTGGCCGACCGACAGGTCTTGCCAATGAAAGCCCTGGCCCAGGCGGGGCGGCAGCGGGGGCGTGGTGTGGGGCATGGAAGGCTCCAGGTTCAGGAAGGTGTTCGTTGGGCCGGGGCACCCACAGCGCCCGTGGCCAGCCACCCGGCCAGGGTGTCGGCCGGCACGCCGGCCGCGCTCAGGGCGCGCGCGGTGTCGGCCCCCAGGCGGGGCGGCAGGCCGACCGCGGCGCGCTGGCCGTCAAAGCGCGGGGCCACGCCCGGGAAGCGCAGGGCCCCCATGGCCGGGTCGTCGATCGGCTCGAAAAAGCCGGTGGCCTGCAGGTGCGGGTCGTGCTGCAGGTCTTCGAGCCGGTTCATGCGCGCCACCGGGACCTCGATGCGATCGCACAAGGCCAGCCAGTGGGCCGTGTCGTGCAGGGCTACCAGGCGGCCGGTGGTCTCGTACAAGGCCTCGATGTGGCGGGTACGCGCGGCCATGCTGGCAAAGCGCGGGTCGACGGCCAGGGCGGGCTCGCCCACGGCCTCGAAGAAGCGGCGCCAGTGGGCATCGGTGTAGGGCATCAGGCAGACGTGGCCGTCGGCCGTGGCATAGGGGCGACGCCAGTCGGCCAGCACCCGGGGGTAGCCTGGGGCCGAACGCGGCGGCTCGAAATGCTCACCATAGAAATGCTCGACCAGGTTGAAGCCCACCATGGTCTCGAACATCGGGACCTCGACAAAGCCGCCCTGCCCGGTGGCCTGCCGTTTCACCACCGCCGCCACGATGGCCAGGGCGGCCACCAGGCCACAGGTCTTGTCGGCGGCGATGGTGGGCAGGTAGCGCGCCACCCCGCTTTGGGCCTGCATCAGCGCGGCGCTGCCCGACAAGCCCTGGATGATGTCGTCGTAGGCCGGCTTGCCGCTGTAGGGCCCGCCGTCGGCAAAGCCGTGCAGACCGGCAAACACCAGGCGCGGGTAGCGTTGGCACAGCGTGGCAGGGTCCAGCCCCAACGGGGCCAGCTTCTGCGGCCGCATGCTGTGCATGAACACGTCGGCCCCGGCAATCAAGGCTTGCAGCGCGGCCTGGCCGCCGGCCTGCTTGAGGTCGATCACCACGCTTTGCTTGCTGCGGTTCACGCCCAGAAAGATCGCAGCCATGCCGGCTTCGGCCGCCGGGCCGGTGTGGCGCGTGGAATCGCCCTCGGGGGGCTCCACCTTGATCACCTCGGCCCCCAGGTCGGCCAGCCACTGGCTGGCGTAGGGGCCCATCACCACCGCGCTGGCATCCACCACGCGCAGGCCCGCCAGTGGCTGGGCCGCCTTTGTTGTCTCCGTCATGGGGATCGACTGTAGGAATCGCTTGTCAGAGCGTCCAATATTGATTAGCGTCGATCCAATACCGTTCGAGTATCAAAATGAACCTCAGGCAACTGGCGCAATTTGTCGATCTGGCCGAAACCGGCAACTTCCACCGCACGGCCGAGCGCCTGCACATGGCCCAGCCACCGCTGTCGGTGTCGATCCGCAAGCTGGAAGACGAGCTGGGCGGCGCCCTGTTCGACCGGACACCGGCCGGCGTGGTGCTGACGGCGGCCGGCCAGGCCATGCTGGCCGACGCACGACAGGCTCTGGCGCACGCGGCCCAGTGCCGCCAGCGGGTGGCCGCGGCCTTGCATGGCCTGGGCGGGCTGCTGCGGGTGGGCTTCATCGGCACAGCCACCTACTCGCTGCTGCCGCGGCTGATCCCGAGCTTTCGCGCCCATTACCCGAAGATCGAGCTGGAACTGACCGAGTCGACCACCCAGGCCGCGCTCGACGGCCTGGCCGCCGGACGCTTGGACGTGGGCCTGGTGCGCTACCCGGTGCTGACGCCGGGTGACTGCGAGTTCACAGTGCTGGAGCGCGATGAGTTCATGCTGGCCGTGCCCGGCAACAGCCCGCTGGCCCGGCGCAGTGCCATCGCGCTGTCGGCCGTGGCGCTGGAGCCTTTCATTCTTTACGAGCAGGCGAGGGTGCCAGGGCTGTTTGCGTTGGCCATGCTGCGCTGCCAGCACTCGGGCTTCAGCCCTCGCGTGGCCCAGCAGGCGATGCAGGTGTCCACCATCCTGAGCCTGGTCGAAAGCGGCCTGGGCCTGGCCCTGGTGGCCGGCGTGGCCCGCCACCAGATGCGCCGGGGCGTGAAGCTGCTGCGCCTGACCGACACCCCGGCCGATGCCCGACTCGACATGGCCCTGGCCACCCGACCGGGGCATGGCAACCAGTTGGTGAGCACCTTTGCGGCCCACGCCCTGCGGGTGGCCCAGGAAGCATCGGCCACGCCATGAATTGGAGGTTTGCGGGATTTGTTCACAGGCGGGTCAAGACCATCCAACTAGACTGAGCGCACATTCATCAAATCAAGTGCCTGCGGGCCAAGAGAGGATCACCATGGGTTTGTTCGATCAGGTACTGAGCACGGTCGGGGGCTTGGCGGCCCAGCAGGGTGGCAGCGCCGCCGGGGCCGGCCTGCCCGAGGTGGTGCTGCATTGGCTCAACGACCCGCAGACCGGCGGCTTGTCGGGTCTGGTGAAGGTTTTTGAGCAGCAGGGGCTGGCCCATGTGGTCGCCTCCTGGGTCTCGAATGGTCAGAACCTGCCGATCGACGCCAGCCAGCTGCAGGCCGTGCTGGGCAGCGACACGGTGCAGCGTCTGGCGGGCCAGTTGGGCCTGAACACAGGCGAGCTGTCGGCTCAGTTGGCGCAGTGGCTGCCCCAGATCGTCGATCACCTGACCCCCCAGGGGCAGCTGCCAGCCCAGGGCGCCCAAGGCGAGTCACCCCTGGTGGCCGAAGGGCTGAGCCTGCTCAAGGGCCTGCTGGGCTGATGTGACCTGAAGCCTCAGGCCAGAAACAGGGCCTGCAGATCGCTCAGGAAGTCAAAACCCCGCTCGGTGGGTTTGACGCGGGCGAAGTCGCGCTCGATCAGGCCCTTGCGTTCGGCCTCGTCCAGGCCGGCAGCGATGGCCGACAAGGGCAGGCCGGTGCGGTCGCAGAAATCCTGCAGCGCAAAGCCTTCGCGCAGGCGCAGCGCGTTCAGCATGTACTCGAAGGGCAGTTCGCTGCGCTTGACTTCGGTTTCTTGCGCGATGGCCTCGCCGGCCAGGGCCTTGTCCATGTAAAGGCGCGGTTCGCGCACCCGCACCTGCCGGATGACGCGGTGCGCAAAGCTGAGCTTGCCGTGCGCGCCCGCACCAATGCCCAGGTAATCGCCAAACTGCCAGTAATTGGTGTTGTGGAAACAGCCATGGCCGGGCTGGGCGTAGGCCGACACCTCGTAGCGCTGCATGCCACGGGCGGCAGTGCGCTCGGTGATCAGATCGAGCATGGCGTAAGCGGTGTCGTCTTCGGGCACCACGGGCGGGTACTTGGCGAAATAGGTGTTCGGCTCGATGGTCAGGTGGTAGACCGACAGGTGCGGCGGCGACAACGCCAGCGCGGTGTCCAGGTCTTGCGCAAACCCCTCCAGGCTCTGGCCGGGCAGTGCATACATCAGGTCGAGGTTGAAGGTGTCGAAGGCGCTGCGCGCCTCCTCCACCGCCGCCAGGGCCTGGGCCCGGTCGTGCACCCGGCCCAAGGCCTGGAGATGCTGGTCGTTGAAGCTCTGCACCCCCACCGAGAGGCGGGTGACTCCGGCTTGGCGGAAGGCGCGGAATCGATCCTTCTCAAAAGTACCGGGATTGGCCTCCAGGGTGATCTCACACTCGGCCTCCAGGCGCAGGCGGGCCCGCAGGCCGCTGATGAGCTGGTCGATCGATTCAGGCGAGAACAGGCTGGGCGTGCCCCCCCCGATGAAGATGCTGTGCACCGCGCGGCCCCAGATCAGGGGCAGAGAGGCCTCCAGATCGGCCATCAGGGCGTCAATGTAGCGCGCCTCGGGGGCCGCAGCCGGCTCACCGCCCTCACCCCGGAACTCGTGCGAGTTGAAGTCGCAGTAAGGGCACTTCTTGAGGCACCAGGGCAGGTGCACGTACAGCGACAGCGGCGGCAGCGCGGGCAGGCTGAGGGTGCCTGGGCGCATGTAGTGGGTCAGGTCGGGCGGACTCACGCGGAGGCCTCCGGCAGCCAGTTGTCGCGCATCAGCTGAAGCATCTGGCGCGCAGCGCGGCCGCGGTGGCTGTGGGCGTTCTTGACCTCGGGGGCCAACTGGGCAAACGTCTGGCCGAATTCGGGGATGAACATCACGGGGTCGAAGCCGAAGCCGTGCTCTCCCACGGGTTGGCGGGTGATCTGCCCGACGGCACGGCCCACCGCGATCAGGGGCTCGGGGTCTTCGGGTGAGCGCACCGCCACCAGGGTGCTGACCAGGGCGGCGCGGCGCTGGTCGATGCCCTGCATCTGTTCGAGCAAGGCGCGCACGTTGTTGTCATCGCCCTTGGGATAGCCAAACTGGGTGGCGTAGTAGGCCGTGTCGACGCCGGGCAGGCCGCCAAAAGCGTCCACGCACAGACCGGCGTCATCGGCCAGGGCCGGCAGGCCGCTGTGGGCGCTGGCGTGGCGGGCCTTGGCCAGGGCGTTTTCGACAAAGGTGCGGAAGGGTTCGGCGGCTTCGGGAATGCCCAACTCGCCCTGGCGCACCAGTTCGACGCCCAGGGGCGCGAACAGGGCCTGCAGTTCAGCCAGCTTGCCTTGGTTGTTGGAGGCCAGGACCAGTTTCATGACAGCGTTCTCACATCAGGGGGTCGGGTTCAGGCGGCCAGGGCTTGTTTCTGCAACCGCACCAGTTCGGCAATGCCCGCTTCGGCCAGGGCCAGCAACTGGTCCATTTCACGGCGGGTGAAAGCAGCCCCTTCGGCGGTGCCCTGCACTTCGACGTAGTGGCCGGCGCCGGTCATGACCACGTTCATGTCGGTGTCGCAGGCCGAGTCTTCGGTGTATTCAAGATCGAGCAGCGGCGTGCCTTCGACGATGCCCACCGAGATGGCGGCCACGTGGTCGAGGATGGGCGACTCGCTGATCTTGCCCGCGGCCAGCAGACCGTTGACGGCGTCCTGGGCGGCCACGAAGGCGCCAGTGATGGCCGCGGTGCGGGTGCCGCCATCGGCCTGCAGCACGTCGCAGTCCAGGTGCAAGGTGCGTTCACCCAGGCGTTTGAGGTCGAACACGGCGCGCAGCGAGCGCCCGATGAGGCGCTGGATCTCCTGGGTGCGGCCCGTCTGCTTGCCGCGCGCGGCCTCGCGGTCACTGCGGGTGTGAGTGGCACGCGGCAGCATGCCGTACTCGGCCGTGACCCAGCCCTCACCGCTGCCCCGCTTGTGCGGGGGCACTTTCTCTTCGACCGAGGCGGTGCACAAGACCTTGGTGTGACCGAATTCGATCAACACCGAGCCTTCGGCGTGCATGGTGTAGCCCCGCGTGATGCGCACCGGACGCAATTGGGCGGCGGCCCGCTGCTGGCTGCGTTGATAAAGGGTTGGGTTGGCCGTCATGTTGAGAATCCGTTGGTATGAAACGCGCCGGCTGGGCGGCCGGCAGGGCGTGATTGGAACCTGCCGCAGGCCTGGGTTCAAGCCCGCGCCGGGATGCCCCGCCATCGCACCAGGACAATCCCGGGCCTGCTCAATGCTTGCGCTGGGCCGAGCGGCGGATGGCGGCGTTGATCTCGGCGATGGAGCGCTCGATGGCGGCGTCGTCCAGATCGTCGACAAAATTGTCCAGGGCGCCCGACTGGATGGTCGAGGCAAACACCCCTTCGCTGATGCTGTCGGTGGAGATGCCGCGGGTGGACTCAAAGGTGTCAGGGGTTTCCCACTCGAGCGCGATCACCGTGACGTTGTCGCTGCTGTCGCCGGCCTTGCGCAGGGCGGTCTCGACCAGCTCAGGCACCACCTCCGAGACCGAGGAGCGACTGAGTTGACGCACGATTTCGTCGTCATGGACGCTGCCCCAAAGCCCGTCGGAGCACAGCATGATCTTGTCGCCTTGCTGCAGGATGACCGGTCCGGTCACATCAAAGACGGGCTTGGTGGGCGACCCCAGGCAGGTGAACAGCACGTTGCGGTTGATGCGCTCGGGCAGCATCATGGCCGGGCTGCGGTGCTCCAGGTAAGAGTGGTCGCGGGTGCGGGTGAGCAACTCGGCGTCACGCACCAGGTACAGGCGGGAGTCACCACAGTGCACCCAACTTGCACTGCCGCTTTGCACCACCCCGGCCACCAGGGTGGTGCGCGGGGTGTCCAGCATGCCTTTGTCGGCGGCGTAACGCAGGATCTGGTGGTGTGCGGCCATCAGCGCCGTGGTCAGAAACTCGGTCACGTCAGCCAAACGGGGCTGGGCCTCGCGCTGGAACAGCGCCGAGATGGTCTGCAAGGCAATTTGGGCCGCCACCTCGCCTTCGGGGTGACCGCCCATGCCGTCGGCCAGCACGAACAGGGCTGAATCACGGGTATAGCAATAGCCCATGCGGTCTTCGTTCTTTTCGCGACCACCTCGGCGGCTGACCTGGAAAACTGAGAATTTCATTTCGGTTTGGCACCCACGTCCGTGGCTTCACGGCCGGTTTTTTTCTTGTTGTCGGACACCAGGGTGTCGAATTGCAGCCGAACTTTCTCACCCACGGAGAGCTTGGTGTAGCGGCGCTCGCCTTCGCGGCTGAGTTCTTTTTGCAGCGCAAACACCGACTGCGGTCGGGCCAGTGGGTCGAGCGCCATGCACCACTCGACCACCTCGATGAGGTTGTCGGAATAGACACCGCGCAGGCGCGACAAGGCCAGCGAAAGGCGGTCTTTTTCGATGCGCTGGGGGGCCTCGTTGGGGGGATATCCCTGCATGCAGGCATAAATGCAGGCACCGATGGCGTAGATGTCAGTCCAGGGGCCCATGGCAGCATCGCGCCGGTACATCTCGGGGGCCGCAAAGCCAGGCGTGTACATCGGGCGGATGAAGTTGCCCTCCTTGGACAGCACTTCTCGGGCCGCCCCGAAGTCGATCAGCACGGCCTTGTTGTCGTCGGTGATGAAGATGTTGGCCGGCTTGATGTCCAGGTGAAGCATCTTGTGCTGGTGCACGATGCGCAGGCCGCGCAAGACCTCGTCGAACAGGGACCGGATGGTCGACTCGCGGAACACCTTCTGGGTTTTCAAGTCGCGCGCGGTGATGATGAAATCCTGCAGGGTGGCCCCCTCCAGGTAGTTCATCACCATGTAGACGGTTTCGTTCTCGCGGAAGAAGTTCAGCACACTCACCACCGAGGGGTGGGAGATCTGGGCCAGCGAGCGCCCCTCTTCAAAAAAGCTCTTCAGGCCGAGTCGGTAAAGCGACAGCTTTTCGGGCTGGACCTTGGGCAGCAACTCACCGGCACCGCGCGTGGCCAGCGACGAAGGAAGGTACTCTTTGACAGCAACCTGTTGACCTTCCATGTCGAGGGCCAGGTACACCACGCCGAAGCCGCCCGCAGACAGACGGCGCACCACACGGTAGCCACCGATGACGGTATCCGGTGGAAGCGGTGCCGGTTTGACCTTCGACATGTGGAGATAGACGGGACGGGCACCCCGTCCAGGCGGGATAATCCCTGTATTGATTTATGTAATAGAACCCAATGCCAGTTTACAGCATGACCGGTTACGCCACTGCCCAGCAGGACGTGGCCACCCCTGAGGTCGGCGGCGACGCCAAAAGCAGTGCCACCACCCGGTTCGGCCTGGAAATCCGCGCCGTGAACAGCCGCTTTCTGGACCTGAGCTTCCGGCTGCCCGAAGAGCTGCGCCAGCACGAGCCCGCCCTGCGCGAGCTGCTGACCGCCAAGCTCAAACGGGGCAAGGTGGAAGTACGCGCCGCCCTGGACCAGGAAGGCGGCGACGGCCTGAAAGAGCCCACCACCCGCCAACTGCAAAAACTCAATGCCATCCAGGACCAGGTGCGGGCCTGGCTGCCGCAGGCCACGCCGCTGAGCGTGGCGGATGTGATCCGGCTGGGGGGCTCGGATGCCCACACCCTGCTGCCCAGTGCCGAAGAGGTGCAGGCCCTGGCCGCCAAGGTGGTCAAGGAACTGCTGTCGGCGCGCCAGCGTGAAGGCGCCCGCCTGAGCACCATGCTGCAAGACCGCATCGGCCAGTTGCGCGCCCTGGCCGCCCAGGCCACCCCGCTGGTGCCCCAGTTGGTGGAGCAGCAGCGCCAGCGCTTTCTGGAGCGCTGGAAAGAAGCCATGAACCTGACCGAAGGCAGCACCCTGCCCGAGGCGGCCCAGGACCGCGCCCTGTCCGAGGCCACCGCTTTCGCCATCCGAATCGACGTGGCCGAAGAGATCACCCGCCTGGATTCGCACCTGGACGAGCTGGAGCGCCTGCTCACCAAGGGCGGCGAGCTGGGCAAACGGCTCGACTTCCTGATCCAGGAACTGCACCGCGAGGCCAACACCCTGGGCTCGAAATCGGCCGCCCTGGAACTGACCCGCATCAGCGTGGACATGAAGGTGCTGATCGAGCAGATGCGCGAGCAAGTCCAGAACATCGAATAAGCCCCAGAGCCCAACCCAGACTCCGAGCCCATCATGGATTACCCAGGAAACCTGTTTGTCGTGGCCGCCCCCAGCGGGGCCGGCAAGTCCAGCCTTGTGAAGGCGCTGCTGGAGCTGGACTCGCGTGTCCAGCCCTCGGTGTCGCACACCACCCGGCCACCCCGTGGCCAGGAAAAGCACGGACGCGAATACTTCTTTGTGTCCCAGCCCGAATTCGACGCGATGGTGGCCAACAACGCCTTCATCGAGTGGGCCCATGTGCACGGCAACCGCTACGGCACCTCGAAAAAAGCCATCGAAGAACGCATTGCCGAAGGCGCCGATGTGGTGCTGGAGATCGACTTTCAGGGCGCGATCCAGATCAAGAAAGCGTTTGCCAACGCCATCCTGATCTTCATCCTGCCCCCCAGCTGGGAAGAGCTGCGATCGCGCCTGGAGCGCCGCGGCGAAGACGCGCCTGACGTGATCGAACTGCGCCTGAAAAACGCCGCCATCGAGATGGCGCAGGCTTCCAAATTCGACTTCGTTATAATCAACGAATTGTTTGAGCGCGCCCTTTTCGACATGAAAGCCGTGGTGCACGCCCAACGTCTCAAGTATGCAGCCCAGCGACGCGCCCGGGCTGACACCTTCCACTCACTGAACATCGACTAGCCCGCGGAGAACCCTCATGGCACGCATTACCGTTGAAGATTGCCTGGTCAATATCCCGAACCGCTTCCAGCTGGTTCTGGCGGCCACTTACCGCGCCCGCATGCTGAGTCAGGGCCACTCGCCCAAGATCGAAAGCAAGAACAAGCCGGCCGTGACTGCCCTGCGTGAAATCGCAGAAGGCAAGATCGGCCTGGAAATGCTCAAAAAGGTTCCCTGAACCTGCTCGCGCCCCTGGCGCCGAAAAAGCACCGCAGCCGCGGTGCTTTTTTTTGCCCTCTGTCCCACACATCCCTGACAGCGCTACATTAGAAGCATGACTGCGGTGCTGCCCTCTTCCTCTGCCACGCCCCCGAAAAGTGCTGCCGCGGCCGCCGGTTCAGCCACGACTGCAGCCGCCAATGCCGCCGCCGCCAGCTTTGCCGCCCTGGTCGACGGCCTCGGCTACCTGGGCCCGACCGGCATCGAGCAGGTGCGCCAGGCCTACCGCTTTGCCGACGCGGCCCACCTGGGCCAGTTGCGCAACAGCGGCGAACCCTACATCACCCACCCGATCGCCGTGGCGGCCCAATGCGCCGTCTGGAAGCTCGATGCCCAGGCCTTGATGGCGGCCTTGCTGCACGACGCCCTGGAAGACTGCGGCGTGACCAAGGCCGAGCTGGTTGATCGCTTCGGCCTGCAGGTGGCCGAACTGGTCGACGGGCTGACCAAGCTCGACAAGCTGCAGTTCAACACCCGCGAAGAAAACCAGGCCGAGTCATTCCGCAAGATGCTGCTGGCCATGGCACGCGATGTGCGGGTGATCCTGATCAAACTGGCCGACCGCACGCACAACATGCGCACGATGTCGGACATGCCCAAGAGCAAATGGGGCCGGATCGCCTCCGAAACGCTCGAAATCTATGCGCCGATTGCCCACCGCCTGGGCCTGAACCAGACCTACCGCGAGCTGCAGGACCTGTCGTTCCGCCACCTGCACCCCTGGCGCTACGCCATCCTGGGCAAAGCGGTGGCCAAGGCCCGCAGTCGACGCCGCGACCTGATCCAGAAGGTGCAGGCCGATGTCGATGCCGCCTTTGCCACGCTGGGCATGCGCATCCGCATGGCCGGGCGGGAAAAGACGCTGTATTCGATCTATTGCAAGATGGATGAAAAACACCTGAGCTTTGCCCAGGTGACCGACATCTACGGCTTTCGCATCATCGTGCCGGGCATCACCGATTGCTACACGGCGTTGGGCGTGCTGCACCAGATGTACAAGCCGGTGCCGGGCAAGTTCAAGGACCACATCGCCATTGCCAAGGTGAACGGCTACCAGTCGCTGCACACGACGCTGGTGGGCCCTTCGGGCATCAACATCGAGTTCCAGATGCGAACCGAAGAGATGCACATGGTGGCCGAAGCCGGCGTGGCCGCCCACTGGCTGTACAAGGCCTCCGACCACGAAGGCGATCCCTCCGAGCGTCTGGGCACTCAGTGGCTGCAGTCGCTGCTCGACATCCAGAACGAAACACGCGATGCCGCCGAGTTCTGGGACCACGTCAAGGTCGACCTGTTCCCCGATGCGGTCTATGTGTTCACCCCCAAGAGCCAGATCATGGCCCTGCCACGGGGCGCCACCCTCGTCGACTTTGCCTACGCCATCCACAGCAACATCGGCGACCGCACGGTGGCGGGCAAGATCAATGGCGAGCAGGTGCCGCTGCGCACCGAACTCAAGAACGGTGATGTGGTGGAGGTGGTCACGGCCCCCGTGTCCTCGCCCAACCCCGCCTGGCTGGGCTTTGTGCGCACAGGTCGGGCCCGCTCCAAGATCCGGCATTACCTGAAGACGCTGGCCCAGACAGAATCCGAATCGCTGGGCGAAAAGCTGCTGATCCAGGCCCTGCGTGCCGAGGGCATCGACCGGTTGCCTGAAGCTCGTGACCCGCATTTCCCGGGCATCTGGGACAAATTGCTGCGCTTCACCGGCAACAAGACCCGCAGCGAGCTGATGACCGACATCGGCCTGGGCAAGCGCATTGCCAGCATGGTGGCCAAGCGCCTGACGGTGCTGATGACCGAGGGTGGCGAGAAGCGCGATGCCCTGCTGCTGACCCGCGAACGCTACACCTCGCACGAAAAGCTGTCGCAGGGCGCCGTGCTGCTCGATGGCAGCGAGAACGCCTCGGTCAAGTACGCCCCCTGTTGCCGCCCGATCCCGGGCGATGCCATCGTCGGCTACCTGGGGCGCGGCGAAGGCTTGGTGGTTCACACTGCCGACTGTGCCACCGCCAAACGCCTGCAGCACAAGGACAGCGAGCGCTTCATTGCGGTGGACTGGGCCGACGAGCCGGTTCGCCCATTCGAGACCGGGCTGGTGGTGACCGTGACCAACGGCAAGGGTGTGCTGGCCCGCGTGGCCGCCGATCTGGCCGCCTCCGAGGTAGACATCACCCATGTCGACATGGGCGATGAAGGCCCGGCCAGCACGGCCGAGCTGCGCTTCTTGGTGTCGGTTCAGGACACCCCGCACCTGGATGCCGCCTTACGGCATCTGCAGCGCACGCCCACCGTGCTGAGGGCTGCACGCATCAAGCCGGGGGCCTGAGAAGGCCCGGACGACGTTCCGCGGGCCGCGCAGTGGCCCTGTCGGGCGGGTTCAGTCCGCAGCCGTCGGCGCCGGGTAGACCACCTGCAGAATTTCGATGTCGCGCGGACCCGAAGGGGTGATCAGCTTGACCACATCGCCCTCACGCGCCTTGAGCAAGGCGCGCGACACCGGCGAGACCCAACTGACCTGCCCCAGCGCACTGTCGGCCTCGTCGATGCCCATGATGGTGACCGTGCGCTGCACGCCTTCGTCGTCTTCGTAGGTGACGGTGGCGCCAAAGAACACCTGATCACTGCCATGGTGCACGCTGGGGTTGGTGACCTCGGCGATCTCCAGGCGCTTGGTCAGAAAGCGGATGCGCCGGTCGATCTCGCGCAGACGCTTCTTGCCATACAGGTAGTCACCATTTTCCGAACGGTCGCCATTGCTGGCGGCCCAGTGAACCACGTCGACCACCTTGGGCCGCTCTTCGTCGATCAGTTGGAATAACTCGTCGCGCAGGCGTTGGTAGCCTGCCGCCGTGATGTAGTTGCGCGTGCCAGCAGGCAGGGCCGGCAGACCCAGGTCTTCGTCGTCGTCCGCCCCAGCGTCTGACTCTCGCGTGAACGCCTTGTTCATGATCCCCTCTTCAACAATCCCGGCCAGCGCAGGGCCTCTGACCCGTGGTGGGCCGCAGGGCTCCGAGTGTGCACGAATCTGCCACAGGCCCGGCCATCGCCGATTGAGGGCCCCTGATTTGGCCCGAGCTTGCCCCACGTCAATCCGGCACCCCACACAGAGGGGACCGCAATCGATACATTCTGTGGTGACCTCGCCCCTGGCAGGCGCCCCCGCCCCGGAAAGGAAACCATGTCCATCGAAGCCCCTTCGCCAGAGCGCCGCGCGCGGCACGATCTGCGCGCCATCTTCTTCGAGGCCTTTGAAATGCTGGCGCCGTTTTTTTCGCAGCAAAATGGCTGGGGCAGCGCCAGCTCCCATGATCATCTGGCCTACCGCGCCCTGAAAGAGCGGTTTCCGATGCTCAGCGCCCAGGACTGCCTGGTGCTGGTGATGACGGCCAAGCGCCTGCCACACCCAGGGCGCCCAGTCGCCAAGCCCTGACGCCCCCACCCACAGGAATCCGACCCGATGTTTGAATCTGCCGAGCTGGGCCACAAGATCAGCAAAGCCGCGTATAAAGCGGCCGTTCCCGAACTGCGCACAGGCCTGCTCCAGGCCCAGGCCGAGCTGTATGAAAAAAAGCCCTTCCCTGTCTTGTTGCTGATCAGCGGCCAGGACGGTGCCGGCAAGGGTGAAGCCATCAACCTGCTCTACGAGTGGATGGACTCTCGGTTCCTGTCGACCCTGGCCTTCTCCGAACCCACGGACGAAGAACGCGAACGCCCGCCAATGTGGCGCTATTGGCGCTCGCTGCCGCCCAAGGGCCGACTGGGCATCTTTGCCGGATCCTGGTACTCCGACCCCATCCGGCAGCGCATCGCCGGTGAGATCACCGTGGCCGAACTGGACGCCCGTGCCGCACAGATCAACCGCTTTGAGGCGATGCTGGCCCAGGAGGGTGCCCTGATCCTGAAGTTCTGGTTCCACCTGACCAAGGACGCCCAGCGCGAGCGCCTCAAAGCCCTGGAAAGCGATCCACGCACCGCCTGGCGGGTCAGCGCCTGGAACTGGGATCGGCTGAAAACCTACGACCAACTGCAAGATGCCGCCGGCCACCTGCTGCGCATCACCAACACCGCCCAGGCCCCCTGGATCGTGCTGGAAGGCAATGACGATCGCTACCGCTCCTTGACGGTCGGGCAACTGGTGCTCAAGGCGCTGCGCGAGCGCCTGGGCCAGCCCGCCGCCGCCAGCGCCCCACCACCGCCCGCGGCGCCCCTGCTGCGGGTGGACACCGATGGACGCAACGTGCTGTCCCAACTCGACCTGGCGCGCTCTCTGGCCGACAAGTCCTACAAGACCGAGTTGGCCCATTGGCAGGGGCGTCTGGCTGAACTGGTGCGCCACCCCGGCTTTCGCCAGAGAGCCCTGGTCTGCGCATTCGAAGGACCCGATGCCGCAGGCAAAGGCGGCGCCATCCGGCGCATCGGGGCGGCCCTCGATGCACGCCAGTACCAGGTGATTCCCGTTGCTGCCCCAAGCGAGGAGGAACGCGCCCAACCCTATCTGTGGCGCTTCTGGCGCCACCTGCCGCGCCAGGGCAACGTCAGCATCTTTGATCGAACCTGGTATGGGCGCGTGCTGGTCGAGCGCATCGAAGGCTTTTGCAGCGAGGCCGACTGGCAGCGCGCGTACTCTGAAATCAACGATTTCGAGCACGAACTGGCCGATGCCGGCACCATCGTGGTGAAGTTCTGGCTGCAGATCAGCCAAGAGGAGCAATTGCGGCGGTTTCAAGAGCGCGAATCGATTGACTTCAAGCGCTTCAAGATCACCGAAGAAGACTGGCGCAACCGCGAGAAATGGGATGCCTACCAACAAGCCATCTGCGACATGGTCGAACGCACCAGCACAGGCAATGCGCCCTGGACCCTGGTGGAGGCCAACGACAAGAATCACGCGCGGGTGAAGGTGTTGCGCACGCTTTGCGAACGGCTCGAAGCCGAACTCGATCAAGCGACAAGCAAGGCGGGCAAGGCGGGCAAGGCCAAGACACGCAAGGCCTCGGCGCAACCCAAGGCCGCACAGGCCGCAACGCGCAAGAAACCCAAGAAAGCCTGACGCCCAGGTCGAGGGCCGGGCTCAGCCCGGCCTGAAGGTCGCCCCGCGATGGCCAAAGACGAGACCCAGAAACGAAAAAGCCCTAGAACATTTCTGTTCTAGGGCTTGTCGTTTGGTGCGGCTGGCAGGATTCGAACCCACGACCCCTTGGTTCGTAGCCAAGTACTCTATCCAACTGAGCTACAGCCGCTGAGCTTTGTATTCTAACCTGATTTTTTTGCGTGTTTTGCGAAGTTTGAAAAATTTTTTCTTACTTGCTTTGCATCGCGTTGCTTCAGGTCAGAAGCGCTTCGTTGTGCGAAGACCGCAATTATGCACCATTTTCAAGACCCCTCGGGGAAACCCGCGATTTTTTTGCAATCGGTGTCGACGCTGGCCCGGTCGCTGAGGTTGCCAGGAATACTGTGGGCCCAAGGCCCGGAAGGTGCAGGAATTGGGCAAAATCAAGTTTCACATGGAGGTGGCGAAATGAGCCAGACAGGGAGCAGGCGATGGCAACGGTGACTTGCCGTGAATGTGGCACCACGTTCGCATCCGATGCGTTCGTATGCCCTCATTGCAAAGCCTGGCGCGGAGAAGCTGGCACCGGTGCACACCCCAGCAACGAGCCCTCCAACCGCATTCTTCAGACGGTGGCCATCGCCTTGATGGCCGCCACCCTGATGTGCACGGTCGGGCTGATGCTGCTTTGGAACTCAACCCCCCTGCCCTCGGCCCGCCCGCCAGAGACCAGCCGCCCCCCGGTCCAGGAGCTGGCCCGCGCCGACGCCACAGCCTCAGCCACGACCGACGTCAACGGCGTCTCGACCTCACAGCCCGGCCCTGCCAATCGCCACCAGCCCTGATTGACCCAGAACCCATGTCCCCACGCTCTGCCCGCCACGACAAAAGCCCCGTCACCCGCCCCACCAGGACCTGGGTACGCCAAGGGGTTGCCGCCTTGCTGGGAGGCTTGCTGTGCATGGGGGCCTGCGCCGAGTTCATTGACGGCGCCGAACTCAATCGATGGTCAGAGGCCTACGAGCGGCAGCGCCAAGGGCTTCAAAGCGCCAAGGACGGCCGCGACATCCTGATGTTCATGGGCTACGTCATGGGCGTCTGGGATTCGACCCTCGGTGAGCGCGATTTTCTGTGCACACCCGACGACTTTGCGTCGATGCAGATGTACCAGATCGTGGCCAAACACGTGCGCGAGCACCCTGAAAAATGGGGCCTGCCGGCCGACTACCTGATCCGCGAAGCTGCCCTTCGCGCCTACCGCTGCAAAAACAAGAACTGACCTGGCTTCAGCGCGGCCCGGGCGCAGAGGAAGTGCCGTCTGCGCCGTTGCCATCTGCGCCCTTGTCATCAGGCACTGTTGCCAGCGAGGCCAGCACACCACGGACCTGGTCCAGCACCTCGTCCGCCAGGGCCCGATCGGCCTTGAGCACACCCCGCGAAATGGCGGTCGCCCCGACGAAAGCCGCCACGAACACACTGGCCAGTGCAGACCGCTGGGCCGCATCCCCGGTGTCTGGCAGCACCGACTCCAGCCCGGTGCGGAACTCAACGAAGGCATCCGCAAAGCTCTGACTCAGCAGCTCACCCTGGCGTGCCGTTTCACAGGCGGTGGCGATCAGGGGGCACCCGGCCTCCAGGTCGTCCCGGATGCGCGGGTTGAGGTAGACCTTGAGGTAGGTGTCCACACTGCGCTCCGCCCCCGGCCGCGGGGCATTGACCCGATCGAAGCCACGTCGGAAGGCGTGGCTGAACGCCTGGGCCGCCAGGTCCTGCTTGTCCGCAAAGTGCTTGTACAGCGCCCCCGGCGTCAAGCCCGCCTCGCGGCTCACGTCGGCCACGCCAATGCCATCGATCCCGTGCTTCTTGAACAGCCTGCCGGCCGCGTCCAGCAAGGCCTGCCGGTTCTGCTGAGCCTGTTCCTTGGTCACTTTCATGGCTGGATACCTCGTTGACTTTTTTTGATTTCGACCATTATCATAAACACCCACACAATCGACAACCCGAAGCCAGCCGCCATCTTCGCCCAACGCCGGGCGAAGCGGCCCTTCACCCCCTAGGACGCCACAGCATGCTCGCACCCCGCCTGGCTTTGTATCTGAAACACCTGGGCATCCATTACGCCTGGGTGATCGCCGCCCTGACCTTTCTGGCCATGCTGGTCACCTCGGCGGCACTCGGGCTGCCCGGCGCCCTGATGCAGCCCCTGAGCCAGGAGTTTGGCTGGACCACCACCGAACTGTCGTCGGTCTTTGCCATCCGCTTTGCGCTGTATGGACTGCTGGGGCCTTTTGCTGCCATGGTGTTGATGCGCTATGGCGTGTCGCGCATGGTGGCCATTGCCGCAGCCGTGATTGCCAGCTCGTTGCTGCTGGGGGTGTTCATGCACAGCCTGGGGCAGGCCTTTGCGCTTTGGGGCCTGCTGCTGGGCGTGGGCACGGGCCTGACGGCCATGGTGCTGGGCGCCACGGTGGCCAACCGCTGGTTTGTTCAGCGCAAGGGCCTGGTGATGGGCCTGCTGGCCGGCAGCAGCGCCACCGGTCAGTTGGTTTTCCTGCCCCTGGTGGTCTGGCTCATCGAGCAATATGGCTGGCGCTGGGCCCTGGCCCCGGTGATCGCGGCTTCACTGCTGGTGTTCGTGATGATGCTGCTGTTCATGCGCGACCATCCGGCCGACCTGAACCTGAATGCCTACGGCGCCCCTGCGGGCGTGAACGTGCAGCCTGCCGCAGCCCGTGCGGACTGGGGCCTGCCCCTGCGCACACTGGCCAGCGCCGTCAAGGTGCCCTCATTCTGGGTTCTGGCAGCCAGCTTTTTCATCTGCGGGCTCAGCACCAATGGTCTGATCCAGACGCACTTCATCTCGCTGTGCGGCGACAACGGCCTGGGGCCGGTGCCGGCCGCCTCTGTGTTGTCGATGATGGGCTTGTTCGACCTGGTGGGCACCACCCTGTCGGGCTACCTGTCCGACCGCTATGACAGCCGCAAGCTGCTGTTCTGGTACTACGGACTGCGCGGCCTGTCGCTGTTCTGGCTGCCGTATTCAGAGTTCACCCTGGTCGGCCTGTCGATGTTTGCCGTGTTCTACGGACTCGACTGGATCGCCACGGTGCCCCCCACCGTGAAGCTGGCCGCCGCCGAGTTCGGCCCTGAGCGTGCCAGCATCGTCTTTGGCTGGGTGTTTGCGGCCCACCAACTGGGTGCTGCCACAGCGACCTATGGCGCCGGCCTGTCGCGCTCGGTGCTGGCCTCTTACACACCGGCCCTGTTCGTGGCAGGCGGGGCCTGCCTGATCGCCGCCTTGATCATCATGCGGCTGCAGCCCGCCGCCGTGAAAGCCAACGCCACCAGCCGCTGAAGAGCCGCCTGCGGCGGCCCGCCTCAAGCCGTGGCCGCCGGGGTGATGACGCCCAGCCCCCGCAGGCGCTCGATGGCCTCAGTATCAAAACCGGCCTCGCGCAGCAAGGCTTCGTTGTGCTCCCCCATGGCGGGGGCCGCGCGGTGAGGCAGGGCCGTGCCCGCAACGCGGATCGGGTTGGCAACCATGCGGGCGCTGCGGCCATCGTTGTAACGAAAGTCCTCCACCCCAGCCCGCTCGTGAACAAAGGGGTTGTCCAGGGCCTGAGCCACATCGAACACCGGAGACACAGGGATCTTGCCGCTCAAGGCCTGCAACCAATCGGCCGTGTCACGGGTCATGAAAGCAGCGTCGAGCAACTCCGTGACCAGGCCCCGGTGCTGCAGGCGGACAGCGAACGTGGCCAGGCGAGGGTCATCGGCCCATTCGGGGTGGCCCAGTTCGGCCGCCAGCAAGGGCCAGAACTTTTCCTTGTTGCACATGACAAAAATCCAGCCATCGCGGGTTCGATAAAGCTGGCTGGGCACCAGACTGGGGTGGCCGCTGCGCTCGGTGCGCCCGGTCACCACCTGGGCGTTCAGGTACCAGGTACCCGGGTAATTGAGGTTGTGCAGAGCCACATCGAACAACGAGGTATCGATGTCCATGCCTTGCCCGCTGGCACGCGCCTTGACCACGCCGGCCAGCAGGCCGAAGGCGGCCGCCAGACCCGTCATGAGATCGACAATCGACAACCCGTAGCGCGTGGGCGGACCGTCAGGCTCGCCCGTCAGCGACAGATGCCCCGCCTCGGCCTGCATCAGATAGTCGTAGCCGGGCCAGGCCTGGCGCGACCCGCTGCGCCCATAGGCCGAAAGGTGTGCACACACCAGGCGAGGGTTGACCTCACGCAGTGCGTCGTACGTCAGCCCCAGCTTGCCAGGCAAATCGCCACGCAGGTTGTCCAGCAAGGCGTCGGCACCAGCGGCAAGGCGGCGCAGCACCGCCATGCCTTCGGGGTGCTTGAGGTCCAGAGTCAGGCTTTTCTTGTTGCGGTTGAAGGTCTGAAAAAAGTGGCTGTCGTCATCGCCAAAGAAATGGGGCCCGACATGCCGTCCCACATCACCACCATCGCGGTGGTTTTCGATCTTGATCACCTCCGCCCCAAGGTCGGCCAGGTAAGAGGTGCCAAAGGGGCCGGCGCCATATTGCTCCACAGCCAGCACACGCAGGCCCGCCAGCGGCAGCCGGCCATTTGTCTCTTGGGATGTTTCGGGCGAAGTCATGTTGAACGTCCTTTATTTGTACGGACAATTCTATAACCACGGCCTGACAAATAGCAAGTTTCAGAACGCGACCAAGCTCAACGGGACATCTCCATCCGGTAACTGAACCGATCACTGGGGTGCAGGTTGTCGGCCACCTCGATGAGTTCACCCTGGTCACTGTAGTAGCGGCGCACGATGCGCAAGGCCGGCGCACCCGCCGGACATTGCAGGCTGGCCGCATCGTCCGCACTCAACACCACACCCTGGATTTCCTGCTCCACGCGCTGGATGGTGACCTTGTAATCCCGCTCGATCAGGGCATAGACCGCCGTCTGGCGCCCCGCCAACCTGGCCTCGATGCCCTGCAGCATGGGGTTCAAAAAGATCCGGGTCAGACACAGGGGTCGCGCAGCGCCACCGCCCGCACTGGTCTCGTCATGGCGCAAGCCCACCGCCAGCACCCACTCTTGCCCCACCTCGGCCCCGAAGTCCTGCGCCTGCGTGCGCGTGAGCGGGATGCGCCCGATGTAGACGATGCGCAGCGTGGTGTCCTGGGCGTACTGGAACAAGTCTGGCAACGAGCGCACGTCGTGGCGGTAGCGGGCTTCGTCAGGCGGGGCGATCACCACCGTGCCAACGCGCTGACGCCGGGTGACCAGGCCTGCCGACGACAAAAGCCGGATCGCCGCCCGGGCCGTGAAGCGGCTGATGCCAAATTGCTCACACAACTCCAGCTCAGTGGGCAGGCGGGCGCCGACCGGATAGCGGCCGTCGGCAATGCCGCGCCGCAATTCGGCAGCCACACGCTGGTAGATGGGCTGCCCTGCAACAACCGGCTCAGCAGCCGGCTCGGCAGGCGCCTCATCCAGAGGGAGATCGTCTTCAGAGGGCGGGGGTGGGATGGAGCTCATGCCCCAAGTCTGCATCAGATTGCCGCCACGCCAAGGATTGACACCGTACAAATGAGCGCGCAATAATGTCCGGACAATAAATCGATGCAGAGAACTTCGATGCCTCCCGATTCAACCCATCCGAGACAAGCAGGAGCCTTCATGACCCCCACCCCCGTCCGTGACGCGGCCGACGAACATGAATTTGTAGAGGCCGTGGAAGCCTGGGCCGCCAAAGAGCTCAAGCCCGTGGCCCGCCGCTACGACCAGGCCGACGAGTACCCCCATGAGATCGTGGAGCAGATGAAAGAGTTGGGCCTGTTCGGTGCCACCATCGGCGAGGCCTATGGTGGCCTGGGCCTGTCGGCCTGGACCTATGCCCAGATCGTGATCAAGGTCGCCTCCGTGTGGATGGCGCCGTCGGGCATCTTCAACTCGCACCTGATCATGGCCGCCGCCATCGAACGCCACGGCACCGATGCCCAGAAACAGGCCTACCTGCCCCGCATGGCCACCGGCGAGTACCGAGGCAGCATCGGCCTGACCGAACCCAACGCAGGCTCCGACCTGCAAGCCATCCGCACGGTGGCCCGGCGCGACGGCGACCATTACGTGGTCAATGGCAGCAAGACCTGGATCACCAACAGCATGCATGGCCACGGCACCCTGCTGCTGGTCAAGACCGACCCGCAGGCCCAACCCCGCCATCAGGGCATGAGCCTGCTGATCGCCGACAAAGGACCAGGCTTCAATGTGGTGGGCAAGCTCAAGAAGATGGGCTATCGCGCCATCGACACCTGCGAGCTGACCTTCGACAACTACCGCGTGCCCGCGGGGCAACTGGTGGGCGGCGTCGAGGGCAAAGGCTTTGCGCAGACCGCCGGTGGCCTGGAGCTGGGGCGGATCAACGTCGGCGCCCGCGGGGCCGGCATTGCCGAAGGCGCCTTGCGCCACGCCTTGCGCTACGTGCAGGAGCGCGAGGCCTTTGGCAAGCCGATCTGGCAGCACCAGGCCCTGCAACTCAAACTGGCCGACATGGTGACCCAGGTGGAGGGTGCCAAGCTGCTGCTGCAGCAGGCTGCCACCAAATACGACCGCGGTGAACGCTGCGACCTGGAGGCAGCCATGGCCAAGCTGGCGGGCTCGGAAGCGGGCGCCGAATGCGCTCAACAGGCCATGCGCATCTTTGGCGGATACAGCTATTCGGTCGAGTACGAGATCGAGCGCTACTACCGCGACGCCATGCTGATGTGCATCGGCGAAGGCACCAACGAGATCCTGCGCCAGGTGATCGCCAAACAACTGATCGAGCGCCACCACATCTGAGTCACTCCCCGAATCTGCCCCAACCTCCCCAGGAGACAGAACCATGCAATCCACGATTGAAATCAGCCCCCAGCGTTTCCGGGCCTCCTACGGCCGCTACTTCGAAGACTTTGAAGTGGGCCACACCTACGAACACCGCCCGGGCCGCACCATCACCGACAACGACAACATCCAGTTCTCGCTGATGACCATGAATGCCCACCCCATGCACTGCGATGCCAACTTTGCTGCCAAAAGTGAATTTGGCCGCCTGCTGGTCAACAGCGGTCTGTCGCTGGCCGTGGTGCTGGGCATGACGGTGAACGACGTCAGCGCCAAGGCGATCGCCAACCTGGGCTGGAAAGAAATCCGCCTGACCGCACCGGTATTCGGTGGCGACACCCTCTATGCCGAGTCGGAGGTGCTGGAAAAGCGCGCCTCCAAAAGCCGCCCCAACCAGGGCATCGTCACCACCCGCACCCGTGGGTTCAACCAGGACGGCGTGATGGTGATGGAGTTCATCCGCATGTCGCTGATCCCCATGCGTGGCCACGGCGTGGGCGACTGAGCGCGCGCGCCCACCCACCCGCCTGCACCTGCACTTCAAAACAAGACGGAGACAACACCATGAGCCTCTGGCGCAAACCCCTGGTCGCCCTGCTGCTGAGCAGCTGGGCCTGCCTGGCCCTGGCCACCTACCCCGACAAGCCGATCCGCCTGGTGGTCGGCTTCCCACCCGGCCAGGCCACGGACATCGTGGCCAGGGCCGCCGCCCGCAAGCTGCAGGAAGCCCTGGGCCAGGCCGTGATCGTGGACAACAAGCCCGGGGCAGCCGGCATCATCGGCTCGGAGCTGGTGGCCAAGGCCGCACCAGACGGCTACACCCTGGTCGTGGGCTCCAGCGGCACCATGGCCATCAACCCCAGCCTGTACTCCAAGCTGCCCTACCAGCCCCTGAAAGACTTCGAGCCGGTCAGCCTGCTCTCGGTGGTGCCGCTGTTCCTGGCGGTCAGCCCCGGGTTTCCGGCCAAGACGGCGGCTGAACTGGTGCAGATGGCCAAGGCCACGCCCGGCAAGATCAACTACGGCTCGGGCGGCAGTGGGGTGACCAGTCACCTGACCATGGAGTTGCTCAAAAACGCGCAGGGCATCGACCTGATCCATGTGCCCTACAAAGGCAGCCCGGCCGCGGTGACAGACCTGATCGGCGGTCAGGTCAACGCCATGATCGACACCGGCCCGGCCCTGCTGCCCCACATGCGCAGCGGCAAGCTGCGCGTGCTGGCCGTGGCCAGCGAAAAGCGAAACCCGGCTGCGCCCGACGTGCCCACCATGGCCGAAGCCGGCCTGGGCAACTTCGTGGCGCCCGCCTGGGTTGGCCTGGCAGCGCCCAAAGGCACCCCCAAGGAAGTGATCGACATCCTGTACAAAGCCCTGCAGACCCACTGGCGCGACGCACCGGACGTGCGCGAACAACTCAATGGGCAAGGGGCCGAACCGGCCGTGATGACGCCAGCCGAGTTCCGCAAGTACATCCAGTCAGAAATCGAGAAATGGGGCCTGGCCGTGAAGCTGTCGGGCGCCCGTGTGGATTGAGCAGGGACCACCGGCCATGACCTCTGAAACCCGCTCTCCCCGTGCCCGGCTGTCCAGGCAACTGGCCGACTTTGCCGTCGGCCTGGCGCTGGAACAGGTGCCGCCTGACGTGCAGGAACAGGCCAAGCACCTGATGCTCGACGCGCTGGGCATCGGCCTGGCCTGCACCCAATGGGACTTTGCCAACACCACCCTGGCGGGCCTGCGCGAGCTGGCCGGCCCCGGTGGCGACGTGCCTGTGATCGGTTGCGCACAGAACCTGCCGCTGCGTGACGCCGTGATCATGAACGCCTTGCTGATCCACGGCCTGGACTACGACGACACCCACCCGGCCGGCGTGATCCACGCCACCACCTCGGTGCTGCCCGCCGTAATGGGTCTGGGCCACCGCCTGGGCAGCAGCGGCGCCGAGCTGCTGCAGGCCTATGTGCTGGGCATGGAGACCGCCACCCGGATCGGTGCGGCCGCCAAAAGCGGCTTTCACCAGGTGGGTTTCCATCCGACCGGCCTGGTCGGCACCTTCGGCTGCACCTTGGCGGCAGCCCGCCTGCTGGGCCTGAACGCGGACCAGATGGTGGACGCCCAGGGCATTGCCTTGTCGCTGGCCTCAGGCAGCCTGGAGTGCCTGGAGGACGGCGCCTGGACCAAACGCCTTCACCCCGGCTGGGGGGCCGCGAGTGGCATCACCGCCGCCACCCTGGGCCGGCATGGCTTTGTCGGGCCCGGCGCTGCCTACGAGGGGCGCTTTGGTCTGTACGCCAGCCACCTCGGCCCTGACCTGCTGGCCAAAGCCGATTTATCGATGGTCTGCGCCGACCTGGGGCGGGTCTGGGAGGTGATGCAGGTGGCCATCAAGCCCGTGCCCGCCTGCCACTTCACCCACGCCTTCGCCGACGCCGCCAGCGTGCTGTCGCGGCAATGGGATGGCAGCCCCATCCGCCGCATCGTGGCCCGGGTGCCCACCGGGGCCATGAAGGCCGTGTGCGAGCCCATCGACAAAAAGCTGCGACCGGCCAATGCCTACGACGCCCAGTTCAGCGTGCCCTACTCAGTGGCCACCGGTCTTCGCTTGGGTCGCTTCACCCTCGATGCACTCGACCCGGCAGCCTATCAAGACCCCGAAACCCTCGCTCTGGCGGCGCTGGTGGAATGTCAGAGTGACCCGACGGCCGACTTTCCGCGCTACTTTGGCGGAGAGGTGATCCTGGAGCTGGCCGATGGCCGCACCCTGCGCCACCACGAACCCATCAACCGTGGCGCGGCCGGGCGCCCGATCAGCCATGCCGACATCGTGGCCAAGTTCCATGACAACGCAGCCCGCGCGGTCAGCCGCCAGCAGGCCGATCAGCTGCAGGACCTGGTGCTGAACATTGAGCAGGTCTCGGTTGCGGAGCTCACCCGCTGCCTTGGCCAGCCCGCGAAGGGCCGGTCTACGTGAGGCCCCACCCCAGCCATCCGCCCGGGCCCTGGCTCAGCCTGGCCATCACGCTGGCCGTTCAGGCCCTGGTTTCCATGGCCTTGCTGACCCTGCCGGTCATGGCACCGGTCGCGGCCCAGGCGCTCGGGGTGTCGCCCTCTCTGGTGGGCGTCTACGTGGCCCTGGTGTATGCCGGCGCCATGGCCGCCAGTCTGGCTGCCGGGGCTGGCGTGGCCCGGCTGGGCGCCATCCGGGTCAGCCAATGGGGCCTGCTGCTGTGCGCCACCGGCCTGGCCCTGTGCGCCCTGCCCTCCCTTTGGGCTTGCGCGGCAGGCGCCGTGCTCATTGGCCTGGGCTATGGCCCCATCACCCCAGCCAGCTCCCACCTGCTGAGCCGCACCACCCCGGCGCACCGGATGTCGGTGGTGTTTTCGATCAAGCAGACCGGCGTGCCCCTGGGCGGCATGCTGGCTGGCGCGCTGATCCCCAGCCTGATGCTGGCTTTTGGCTGGCAGCCCAGCCTGTTGTTGTCGGCCTTGGCCTGCCTGCTGTGCATGGCCGCCGCCCAACCCCTGCGCGCCGCCCTGGACGCCGACCGACAACCCGAGCGCCCTCTGGCCCTGGGCCACCTGGGCCAGCCCATCCGGCTGGTCTTGTCGCAGCCGGGCCTGCGCCTGTTGGCGGGTTGCTCCTTCGTGTTCTCGATCGCGCAGCTCTCGCTCACCACCTACCTGGTCACGTTTCTGAGCCAGCAACTGAACTACAGCCTGGTCGCTGCGGGGCTGCTGCTGTCGGTGGCCCAATGCGGCGGCGTGGCAGGTCGCATTCTGTGGGGCTGGTTGGCCGATCGGGGCTTGGGAGCGCGCCGCATGCTGGCCGTGCTGGGGGCTGTGATGGCCTTGAGCGCCGCACTGACAGCCCTGCTGCCGGCAGGCACACCGTCATGGCTGGTGGGCTGCCTGCTGGCCATCTTCGGGGCCTCGGCCATTGGCTGGAACGGCGTCTACCTGGCCGAGGTGGCCAGGCAGGCCCCACCGGGCCTGGCCAGCGTGGCCACGGGGGGCACCCTGGCCTTCACCTTTCTGGGCGTGGTCCTGGGGCCGCCCGTGTTTGGCGCACTCTCCAGCATGGCTGGCAGCTACAGCGCAGGTTACCTGGGCCTGGCTCTGCTGACCGCCGGCTGTTGCCTGACCCTGACCCGATACCGCCTGCCAGCCCCTGAGCAGAACAAGACGACCACCCAACGCCAGGTTTGACCCTCGCGCCAAAGGAACCCCACCCATGCTGGAACGAAGCTACCTGTTTGTCCCGGGCGACCGCCCGGAGCGCTTTGGCAAGGCCCTGGCCAGCGGCGCGCACGCCGTGATCCTGGATCTGGAAGATGCCGTACAGCCCGAACGCAAGCCCGAGGCTCGTGAAGCCATCCGTCACTGGCTGCACAGCACGGGCGGAGGGTCCGTCTGGGTGCGTGTGAACCCCCAGGGCTCATCCTGGCACGATGAGGATCTGGGGCTGCTGCAGGCCCCGCGTGTGCGCGGACTGATGCTGCCCAAGGCGCAGGACGCCGCCGCCCTGCAATCCCTGGCCCGGCGGCTGCAGCCCGGACAGCAGCTGATCCCCCTGGTGGAAACCGTGACAGGCTGGTTCGAAGCCGAAGCCCTGGCCCGCTGCCCACAGGTGCACCGACTGGCCTTTGGTTCGGTGGACTTCATGGCCGACTCGGGCATTCAGGGCGACGCCGAGGAAATGGACGCCGTGCGCACACCTCTCGTCCTGGTCTCGCGCCGGGCCAACATCCAGCCCCCCATCGATGGCGTGTCGCTGGCAATTGACGATGCCACGCAACTCAGCGCCGACACCGCCCGCTCGCGGCGCTTTGGCTTTGGAGCCAAACTGTGCATCCACCCCAAGCAGGTGGCGGTGGTGAACCAGGGCTTTCTGCCCAGCCCCCAGCAGATCGGCTGGGCCCGCCGCGTGGTACAGGCCCTGGCCAGCAGCCCCTCAGGGGCCGTGAGCGTGGACGGCAAGCTGGTCGACAAACCCGTGGAGTTGCTGGCGCGCGCCATCCTGGCCGAAGCCCCCCCGGACAGCGCAGGCTGAAGCGCCCGGGCAAAAGGGGGCGACGGGCGCGATAACCAGAAGAACTCACGCCCGCCAAGCTCAGCCGCGGCCCTGAAGGCCGACACCAGGGTCAAGGATGTCGACTACGCCCTGTTCTGGGACCAAGGCCATGCCGACAACGACGACGTGCAGGACCCACTCCGTGGTATCAACCAGCGGCTGGCCGCCGGCAACTGAACCCGGCACCGCCAGCGCACACTCAAGGCTGCAAGGTCAAGTTCAGCGTGTTGACGCTGTTCGGCGTCGACAACTGAACCACCCCTGCGGGGCTTTGCGTGGTATAGCCCACCGCACTGCCCAACACGGTGTAAGCCCCGGCCGCCGCGTTGTCTGGGCTGAAGTTCAGGGCTGCGCCTGCGTTGTAACTGGCGCGCAACGGGGCTGCCAGCGACAGACTCAAACTGTAGCCAGCACTGACCGGGTCCACCGCGGTCCAGGCCACATCAACAGCAGGCCCGCCGCTCAAGGTTTGCCGTGCGCTCACCCAAGCATCGGTCAGCACCGCCCCCAGGCTCGAGGTGACCGATCCGCTCACCGTCGCGACCGAAGACGCAGGCACGCTGATCGGATTGGCCGCCGGATTGATCGCGGTCACGCCAGCCGCCAACGACACAGGGACGCCAGTCACAGCCGCCGTGGTGAGGTTCTGCCCCGCCACCACCACGGTGTAGGCGGTGTTCTCAGGCAGGTAGGCCAACATAAAGCGGCCCGTGACAGGATCGGGAGCGACAGCCCGCAAATGGTTGTCTGGATCGCGCGTTGACACGGTCACGCTGGCGGCCTGCGCCGGACTCACGTACCCCACGATGGCGGTGGTCAGTCGCTTGATGACCGCCACCACAGGCTTGAGGTTGTAACGCCCCGAATTGCCAGCCTGGACGATCGAATGACAGGCATCGAAGTCGAGCACCATGTCGGCCAACTGGCCGCCAGTCACCTCAAAATTGGCTTGAAGCTTGTAGCCGCTCTGCTGCCCGCTGGGCGTGCTCAAGGCAATTTCGGTGCTGCTGCCTGACAGCACCAACGCATTGGCCAGCGGGTTGCCCGAAGTCGGATTGGCCGGGTTGTCGGCCAGCACCAGCCGAACCTGCTGATAACGGCCGGCTGGCAATGGCATCGAACCCAGCTCCTGCAGAACCCCGTTGTTCAGCTGAAGCAGATCCAGGCGCTGCGCGGGGATCACCATCTCACTCCAACCGGCGTCGCTGTCAGATGCCGTGGCGCTCTGGTGAACACGAATCTTGGTGACGGTCACATACACATGGTCGTAACCGCAACTGGGCGCATCCGTCATGGCCAGCTTGAGCGTGCCCACGCTACTGCCATCGCTGCCCCCACCGCCACCGCAAGCGGACAGAGTCAGTGCCGCCAGACCAACAGCGGTCAGTCCGAGCATTCGAGAGGAGAAATTAAAAGTGTGGGGGGTGTCCATGACTGCCTCTGTAGTTATGACGAGTGGTCAAATTTGAGGCAATGAGGCAGATGGCCGGGTTACATAAAGTAAATATGCAGCCGTTCACCGATGTGACATAGTAAGAAGATTACAAATAGACACCTTCCGGCGTGCCAAGCCCGCCGGGGGCACCGCTAGGCCAGAGCCACCCCGCGCCACGGCGCCCCAACCCCTACCCTGGGCCCATGACGGGTTGCACCACCTTGCTGAGGCCAGTAAGAGACGCCCGCAGTCGCCTTCGCCAAAGTCCTCCAACCGCCCACGACATCGGCTATCGCATGGCACTGAAAAGAAAAAGCTGCGCTATCTTTACGATAGCGCAGCTTCCTTAGGCAGCTTGGTAGGGCGTGAGGGACTTGAACCCGCGACCAAAGGATTATGAGTCCTGCTATACCTGTGTTGATAGGCATTCCAATGGATTGATGATATCAATATAAATCAACAACTTACAAACCACATCTAATTCAAAACACGAAATTTATGTTGATCGATATTCCGCAAAATTGCTGTATTCTGGCTACACAGTGGCTACACGGAACGCCGTGTAGCCAAACACAGCAGGAATCATCAACATGGCTCGCCCTAGAAACAATGAAGCACTCGACCTGAGCAAGCGCATCAATCTCACAGTAGGTGTCATCGAGCGACTCACTTGCCGAACAGACCAAAAAGCACAGGCCTTCCTACGCGACTCAGAGGTACCGGGCTTGAGGGTCAGGGTCACCAACACCGGTGCCAAATCTTTCGTCTTCGAAGCCAAACTCGACCGCCAGACCATCCGTCGAACGATCGGCGACGTGAAGACATGGACCATCGATCAGGCACGGGCCGAGGCACGCCGTCTGGCGGTCACACTGGACAACGGCGATGACCCGCGAGAACTTGCTCGTCAACGCGAGGCAGAGAGGGCCAAGCAAAAGGCAGCAGCAGTAACCCTTGCGACCACCGCGCAAGAAGCCTGGACGGCCTACATCGAGGAGCGCAGTCCGCTCTGGGGAGAACACCATCGCAACGATCACCAACGGCTGAGCAAAGCAGGCGGCATCGCAGCATCGCGCGGCACCCGCGGCAAAGGCATTACCCAACCAGGCCCTTTGTTTGATCTCTTGGCTCGCCCACTCAGAACCCTGGACAGCGCGACCATCGAGAACTGGGCCAAAAGTGAAGCAACGACTCGCCCCACAACAGCTCGGTTGGCATGGCGTCTTCTAAGAGCCTTTCTCGCTTGGTGCGCCGAACACCCAGAGTTCTCCACTCTGGTCTCGGAACGCAATCCAGCAAAGACAAAGAAGGCAAGGGAGGCACTCGGCAAACCTGGCGTCAAACAGGATGCGCTCTTACGCGAACAACTGCCGGCGTGGTTCGAAGCTGTCCGAGGGATGAGTGGAGCAGCACCAGCGGCTTACCTACAAACCATGCTGTTGACAGGCGCTCGTCCAGGTGAAATTCGGTCACTGCAATGGAGAGATCTCGACGCCAAGTGGAACAGCCTGACGATCCGTGACAAGGTGGAGGGGGAACGAGTGATACCTCTGACGCCGTATGTCCGAACCCTTTTGGAGGCCCTTCCACGCCGGAATGACTTCGTTTTCGCCAGCGGCAGAGTGGATGGAATCCCGATGTCCGAACCAAGCAACGCACATGACAAAGTCTGTGCAGCCGCAGGTATCGAGGGTTTGACTTTGCATGGCCTTCGCCGCTCTTTCAAATCTCTCACCGAGTGGCTCGATATCCCTGCGGGAGTTGTCGCCCAGATCATGGGGCACAAGCCAAGTGCGACAGCTGAGAAGCACTACACGGTGCGGCCACTCGATTTGTTGCGAGTTCATCACGAGCGCATCGAATCGTGGATTCTTGAGCAAGGCAACATGAAGTCGAAAGATCCGGCGTAATGCAGCGCCCCGGGCCATAGTGCATATTCGGTCCTACCCAACCATCTGCTCTGATCCAAACCTGCCACCGATTCCGAGTGGAGCCAGGCCAGCGGTTCCGATTCGATCCAACCACTTCGGTGGCCTGCATACCACTGAGGCACCGACTGATACGATGTCTGAGAACGGCCGAGGCTGTGTGAAAACGCGACTCAAGCCCTCGATTTGTCGGCTTGTTCAAAAATCGACCGCATAGAACGGCCTACAACGCCCGATCTCAATGCAGGCAAGGGTTCAAGCACCCCCGAAAAAGTCATGCATCAGCGTTTTCACACAGCCTCGGCCAACTCCGGACATTCGAAGCCTGGCTCCAATTGCGCCAGAAGCTGACGCTCGTGAGCTTTCTTCAAAATCCGCTTGCCCCGACCCTTGCGGCCGCCTTTATAAAAAACATCTTTCGAAATGCAGAAAGGTGGATTTGTGAATAGTCGAATGCGATTCCTGAGCCCTTCAAGCGCAGCCAGACGGCTCGGCGTTTCCGTGAAGGCACTGCGTATCTACGAGCAGCGTGGTCTGATGACGCCGGCGCGCTCTGAGGCTGGTTGGCGGTCTTACGGCCCAGCGGAGATGCAGCGTGCAGGCGAAATTGTGGCCCTGCGTGCGCTGGGCCTGAGCATTGCGCAAGTTGCAAGTGTCTTGGAAGGCGAGTCCGAGGGACTTGAACCTGCCTTGGCCTTACATCAGGCCGCGCTCGAAGGCGACGCGCGTCGACTTGCCAACACCATCGAACGCGTTCGTGGTCTGCGAGCCAAATTGGACAGCGGGCAGAGGCCCACCATCTCAGAGTTGACCCGCTTGCAGCCTTCGACCAGTGGGCTGAGCGTCGAATTTGAACTCCCCTGGCCCTGGGGTGGAGAGCTTTTCCAGTTGAACGACATCCCTCCACTGAACTACATCGTGGGTCCGTTAGGAAGCGGAAAAACGCGATTGGCCATGCGCCTAGCCCAGGCGCAACCGTCGGCGGTATTCCTGGGCCTAGAGCGGGTCACGACAGCCGATGCGAAGGGGAGTCTAGCTGCCGACCCGGATCTAAGACTGCGCGTCAACCGCGCGATTGATTGGCTGGTTGAAGACGGCGCAGTTGTCTCCGAGGCTCTAACCGCTTTGCTGGTCGGCCTTGAGGTCGAAGGCCCGACCATTCTGGTCGTCGACATGGTTGAGCACGGACTTGATACACCCACTCAACAGGCGCTGTCTGCCCATTTGCGTCGCCGCATGTCCGTGGAACGTCCACTCTTTTTGATGACACGCTCCTCTGTCATTCTAGATTTGGCTTCTGTTGGCAAGGGAGAGTCCATTATTCTTTGTCCAGCGAATCACAGCCCGCCCATTCGCGTGTCGCCCTATCCAGGTGCTGCCGGCTATGAAGCCGTCGCAACCTGTTTGGCAGCGCCTGAGGTGCGCGCACGAACGGAAGGCGTCATTGCATGGCGGCCTCAGGGGCGTCAACATGATTTTGGGGAAGGGCACCTTGCAGTTCGTTGCTAGCCGACTTTGCCGCGTGGAGTCATGTGCGTATCCGGCAGAATTCGGCCAGAAGCTGCCTGTCACAACCAGCGGCTTTTGAGCGAAGTTGATTTGTGTACGATGGCCTGAATTCCTGCAGATGATGCGTATTTCAGCGATCGTGGACGCCGGATTCAGGCTGATCGTCGACGGCAAATCAGTGTTGCCGTGGCGGCGCTGAAGAAGCGCGCAGGAACTGGTGTAACTGTAGCTCAATCGTTCACGATCAGCCTGAAATGGCCTGTCGTGGTGTAGGCACGCAAGAATGGTTTGATCCCGAGTTCATGTCTTCAACTCTCAGGCCTCGACCAACGCGGCGCGGGCAACCTCGTCGGCCGTCTCTCTCATGGACTTGGTGGCTTTGAGTGGGATCTTGTAGCTGCTGTGCACAACTCGGTCCAGGATGGCGTCGGCAAGTGTCGGGTCGTTGAGGTAGGTGTGCCAATCCTTGACCGGCAACTGGCCGGTGATCAGCGTGGAGCGCGTGCCGATGCGGTCATCCAGCAGTTCGAGCAGGTCATTGCGTTCAGGCGCTCCCATAGGCGAGATGGCAAAGTCGTCAATGACCAGAAGATCCAGCCGGGCCAACTGTGTCAGGCGCCGGGCGAAGCTGCCGTCGCCATGCGCCACCTGCAATTCGTCGAACAACCTGGCCGCCCGGACGTACTGCACTGAGAAGCCGCTGGCGTGCGGCCTGATGTGCCAGGGCGCACGCAAGCCAGGTTTTGCCGCTGCCTGTGGCACCGGTGATGAGCAGATTGCGCGCATGGCGCAGCCAGTCGCCACCAGCCAATGCGGTGATCAGGCCGCGGTCCAGTCCGCGGCTGGCACGCCAGTTGATCTCTTCGATGCAAGCTGTGCTCACGCGTGTCGGCTCGCAGCTTGCTCGCGCTTCACATCATTCATCCACATTCACATTCATTCCCCAGCTGAATGGGTGGACACTTCACGGAGCCATAGCTGCAAAACACGCAACAGTCTCCCGCCAGAGGCCGCAGGATCGCATGGCATCCGCTGCACTCGTGGAAGAACAGGCAGGAGTCGTTCGGCATCTCAAGCTTTTCCGTGTGGCCGCACTGCGGGCAGGCAAGCGTCGATTGGGATTGGATCGGGACAGCAGCAGGGAGATTCGAGCTGGCCATGGGGTGAGTTCAGTTTGGCTTGAGGCAATGGCAATAGATGAAGTGCTGGACCGTTCCCCAAGGCGTTTTATGCTCATCACTTGCGCGCTCTATCAGCTCGAAGGCGGGCCCGAATTCGCCGTGCAATTGGGTGTGGCTATACCGCGCAACCGGAAGGCCGCTGCACTGCTCGGGGCCATCGGGCGAGAAGGTCGCAACGATCACATGGCCGCCCGGCCTCACAGACTTCATGACCTGCCGAACGTAGGCCAGACGGTCGGCTGGAGCAGTCAGGAAATGGAAGACCGCCCGGTCGTGCCAGATATCGAAACCTTGCGAGGGTAGTTCAACCTGTCGGACGTCGCCCACGATCCACTGGACGCCATCGCCATTTGCTCCGAGCCGATCCTTGGCCACGGCGAGCGCGCTCGTCGAAAGGTCGAGGACAGAGATGTTCTTGAAGCCATCGGCCAGCAGATCATCCACCAAGGTGGACGCTCCACCTCCGACATCAATGATCCGCGCGTCGGGCTGTGCGCTGATCGAGCGGATGATTGCGAGTGATCTCTCCGCATGCTCCTGAAACCAGCTCACTTGGCTGGCCGATTTGGTTTGGTAGACCTTTTCCCAATGTTCTTGTCCGCTCATGGATGCTCCTGGCGCGGGTTTCATGCGGGACCTGCGTATTCCCCACGCGCAGGATAATCCCTGGCGATCGCGAAGTCGATGGCGCCCAGCAAGTCCTGGAACTGGGGGCGAGCGAAGGGCATGGTTTGCGTGGATCCGTAGTAGAGCGTCCCGTCAGGTTTGACCAGGAAGACTCCCGGCTCGCTGAACAAGGCCGGCTCCTCGATGCCAATGGAGGTGGCTCCGCGACCCTCGCTGATGTAGAGGCCCCATTGGCGGGCAGTTTGTAGAGGAAGACCAAAACCGAATTGAACAAGGTTCGCACCGACTTTTTCCGCCATGGCTTTGGCCCTGGACTCATCGTCGCTGCTGATGGCCATGATCTCCACCCCGCGCTTGTGCAACTCAGGCGCCAGGCGCTCAAGCTCCAGCAGGTATTTCGCGCAAATGGGGCAATGCAGCCCGCGATAGAACACGATCAGATCGAACCGACTTGCGGGCCGCTCTCCTAGGACGAACCGACCTCCTTGGACTGAGGAAACTTCAAGGCCTGGCACGGTTTGGCGAGGCATCAATGGCTGGGGTGTCATGTCAGATCTTTCATTGAATGGGAAGCGTTGATGGGAATGAGCAGGGGTGATGCGGCCAGCCTTTGCATCATTGCCCCGCCAAAAGGCAGGAAAGCTTTCTCTCGGTCTGCCCCCCGAGCAAAACTTCGCGGATTGAGCCTCCTTCGACCAAGATGAAGCTGGGCGTCCCAGCGATTCCGAATTTCCGGGCGAGTTCGATGTTCTGGCCTACATCGACCGGGATCAGGTTGCGATGCGACTGGCGCAGCTTCTCTACCAATGGCTTGATTGCCCGGCACGGCCCGCAGCTTGCCGAGTAGAAGTAATAAAGGCGACGGGTATCGGAGGCGGCAGGGCCGTCGATTGACGAGGTGTCAGGCGCGGGATGTCCCACGCTGCGCTTGGCCCGAAGCCACATGAGAAATTGCATGCCGACGATCAATGCGATCAGGCCTCCAGCGACGACACCCATCCAGTTCATGAGGCCCTCTTGGCATCTTGCTTTGTTTGTCCCGTCTCGCTCGAATCGGAGCTTAGGAGATATTCGCGCACCAACTCGCGTGCGCGGTGCAGCCGGCTTTTGATGGCCGGCGCGTTCTCACCCAGGCGCTCGGCGATTTCGACAATGGTGAGCTCCTCGAAGTCGCGCAGCAGCACCACTTCCAGGTAATGCGCCGGCAAGGACTCCAGGGCATTGGCTAGATCAATCCGTAAAGCCAGATCCGAGCGGCAGGCGAGCTGTTGCTCGGCGACATCTTCTTCAAGGGGCTCATGCTTGAACATCAAGCGTTCAAGCTTGCGGCATTCCCTTTTGATCACGACGAACAGCCAAGAGGAAAAGGCTGCAGCGGCTTTGAGCCCCGTGACCTTGCGCGAAAGTGTCAGCAGCGACTCCTGAACCGCATCGTCCACATCGCTGGCGTGGCAATGTCGGCGGGCATACCGACGGGCGTCGGCCTGGCAGACCGTCAACAGTTGGCTGATGGCCGCAGGATCGCCCGTCTGGGCGGCCAGGATGAGGTTGGAATGGTCTGCCATCGCTTTCATGTTCAATGCGCCCGATCAAGCTTGCGGCCGACCATCGCGCACATGGGACAAAAGCCGACCAGACCGGTCATGGACAGAATGGCGCCCATGACGCCTGCACCCATGGCCAAGGGCGAGCCCCAGCTCACGGCGGCGAAGGCCAGGGCCATCACGCCCATGATGATTCGAGCGATGCGTTCCCAGGCTGGGACATTTTTTGTGTAGAACATGGCAATCTCCTTTGGATGTTGAGTTGAGGACCGTCCTCCCTTGCTAAGAGGGAGCCTCAAGACAAAACGATTCGCGGGAGCTTGCATTTATTTGCCGTGAGTCTGGTGATTGGTGCTCAATTGGCCCCGGCGAGCTGGCCATCAAGGATGAAGATGCGGTCCGTGGGGTTGGCCGACTTGATGTGCAGGGTGCCAGCGCCTTTCAGGCCCTTGAAGGATCCCGTGCCGGATACGACTTCCCAGAAGCCGTTGTCGTTGAGCTCCGACTTGCCGTCCTTGCCGGGTAGGAATACCGCGCGAACTGTCCACTTGATGTAGGCGATGTTGCCCTCGCCCTTGGTGGCGACGAGGTAGCCGCTGGGGTCGCCTGCCACGCCTGGGACGATGTCATGGCGACCGTATTCGACGATCTGAGCGCCATCCAGCAAGCCCGTGCCAGCGGCCACACCCTCGCGGCGAACCATCAGCACGAAATGCCCAGATCCGTCCTTGAAATCGAGCTTGATCTGCTCCTTGGGGACCATGGTGGCCTGCACGTTGAGCGGATCGGCCATGGCGGCGGAGCCCAAAAGCATGGATGCGGCAATCGCTAACGCAGCTGAAATGAGAGTGGGGCGAAATGGCGTTTTGGACATGGCTTTTCCTGAGTTGATGAATGCAGGTAACAGGTGGTTGAGTTTGAAGTCAAGGATTTTTGGGGCCGCCGGCAGGTGTTCCCATGTCGCGGACGGCTTGGGCAAGCTGCTCGAATCCATCGAAGACGAAATTGCAATCAGGGTGGGGTGTCGGGTCGGGAGGCGACTCGCATCCCCATTCATTCGGCCTGCGAACAAAGGCCGTTTTGAATCCGCAAGCGCGAGCGGCGTTGAGGTCGAAGTTGTGGCAGGCGACCATCAAGATTTCGCCTGGCTCCATGGCGAGCCACTTCGCCACTTGGTGGTAGGCCCGCAGGTCTGGCTTGTAATAGCCGATTTCCTCGCAGGAGACGACTGCATCCCAAGTGAATCCGTTGAGCCGGGAGACGTCCACAACCAGCGACAGTGGCAGCATGGTGAACGAGATGGCGGGGATGCGCTCCCTGATGTACCGCAGGGGAGCTGCGAAGTCAGGCCATGCCGGCAGTCTGTGCCAAGCGCTCGATATGTGCGCTCGATCTTCCGATGTGAAAACGGCCAGGTCGTTGGCTTGGCAAATGTCGTCGAGCGCTTGGCGATGGATGTCGTCCATGTTGAAGGCAGGTTGGCTTTGGCCGACGATGCCCTTCATCGAAAGGCGCCGGTATTGGTTGGTGAGCAGCCCCCAATCCTTCTGGATTCCATGCGCCTTGCCGATGTCAGCGAAGGCGTTCCGAATGCCCGTGTGCCAATCCAATATGGTTCCGCCTGTGTCGAAAGTCGCTGCTTTGATACGCATGGAAGCTCCGTCATGGGTTGCTAAAACCGCGTGGTCAGCTGGGTCAGCCAGGTGGGTGAGTGGTCGACCAGCCAAGACTCGATCGGCTTGTCCGCGCCAGACAGGATCATGGCCGCCAACGCGATCATGACTGCACCCATCAGGATCTTGCCGGTTTTGCCAGCCTGCATGAGTTTGCCGCGCATTTTCATCATGGCTCCGCGGCCCACGTAGGCGAGTGCCACAACGGGGAGGGCGGCTCCGATCCCGAAAATGCCCATGAGCAAGGCCACTTGGGGAAGTTGTGAGCCTTGGCTCGCCAGCACCACGGCGGCTCCCAGCGTTGGGCCCACGCAGGGGCTCCACACCACGCCGAGAATCAGGCCGATGGCGAACTGCCCCCATAGGCCGTCGAGGTTCATGCGCGAGATAAGGTTGTTACCCGCATCGCCGATGCCGGAGATGGCCGAGGCGAAGCGCTGTTGAAGGCTCGTCGACATCAGCACCAAGCCCAACAGCCCAAGGATGGTGGCGCCTACCACTCGAAAGATGGAAGGGTCGAGGTCCAATGCGGAGCCCGCCCAGGCGAGTCCGGTGCCGATGATGGCATAAGAGATGGCAAGGCCTCCGGCCAGGGCCAGCGGCGCACGAGGGTGCGCGTTGGTGGCGGTCCCGAGCAGGATAGGGATGATAGGCAGCACGCAAGGCGAGAGCGTGGAGAGCACTCCCGCCAGGAAGCCGAAGCCATAGGAGCCGAGTCCGAAATCCATTACTGGACCGTCTTCTTGACCAGGCCTTCCAAGCCGTCGGGGGTGGTGTCGCCCGTGGAGCGGCCCACTTCCTTGCCGCCCTTGAAGGCAACCAAGGTGCTCTGCATGGAGACTTTGAATTTCTTGAGCGTGAGTTTGGCGGAGTCGAAGTCGACCGTCAGCAGGGTCACGTCCTTGTAGGCGGGCTGGCTCATAAGGCCGTCGATGATCGGCTTTTGGGCCTTGCAAGTCGGGCACCAGGTTGCACTGACGTCGACCACGACTGCTTTGCCATCGGCTGCGAGCTTGTCGAACTCGGCCTGGGTGTAGGGCTTGATCTCACCGGCCATCGCGATGGCCGCGGCGGTGGAGAGTGCGAAGAGGATGGCAGATTTTGCGAGGTTCATGAGAATCTCCGAGGGGTGGGTTAATGGGCGGGTTTGAAGGATTTTTGAAGCGAGGCGGTGTAGGCGGTCAAGGCGGCCAGCTCCTTGGAGTCCCAGGGCAGCGGCTTGGCGGCCATGGGCATGACCATGCAGCCTTGAATCATTTCGTCGAGATGGACCGTCTTGCGTCCTAGTTTGTCCTTGGCCATCGCGACGGTGTGGGGGTAGGGCTTTGCGAAACTGGCTTGGAACGCTCCATGGTCCGCATGGCAACTCGCGCAGCTCAGGCCGTTGGTGGAGAGCTTGGTGTCGTTGAAAAGCTTCTCGCCTAGGGCCACATCTCCGACCAGTGGCTTGTAACCACTAGGCCTGGTGATCGCCGCGCCCGGGTCGCCGGCAGCAATGGCGCCCGTGGCTCCCACGAAGGCGAGTATTGCTGGGGCGAGGGTCTTTGAGAGAGTGGCCACGACGTTCCTTCGGTTGTTTGGAAGTAAGAGGGGGCGTCAGGCCAAAAGGATTCGCGACGAGTGGAATATTTTTATAAGTTCGTCGCTCACCACGTCGGTTCCTTACAAATTTGTGCTGGCCGATCACCACTTTTAGACATCGCGCCCGGTTTGCAAATATTTATTGAGCTCCGCGAACCCAAACGTGATGTCGGCTCCTCTTAGCTTCCGAGGATCGTCCTCGACAGACCTACTAACCCAAGGAATCGACATGAAGACCAGTTTCAAACTCGCATCCCTGGCGGCCTTGACCGCCGCGACCCTGGCCTTGCCTGCCGCCGCTCAAGATATGAAGGACGGAGCCAAGTGCGCGCCCAAGATGTCGAAGTGTTGCGCCAAGTGCGCCGGCAAATGCTGCGCCAAGCCCATGATGAAATGCGCCGCCAAGAAGTGCGCGGCCAAATGCGGCGCGAAGTGTGGCGCCAAGTGCGGAGCGAAATGCGCTCCCAAATGCGGGGCAAAGTGCGCGCCTAAGAACTGAGCGCTGTGAGGGCGAGCCCGCGCATTCGTCGTTCCGCTTCGGCGGAGGAGGCGGGCTCGCGCCTTCTTGATGCCTACGCCGCGCTCGGCGAGCGTGGTGAGCATTTGTTTGCCGGCTTGCTCGGGGGCGCGCTTCCGAAGCAATGGGCGCACTACCCGGACGATGATGCGATCGACTCGGCTCGGTGCTACCAATGGTTCTATCACTCGCACAGCCCCGAGGACCGGCTCGACTCGGCCGAGCACGGACACATCCACTTGTTTGCGCGGCGACCGCTGTGGGGCCGCAGGCTGCGGTCCAAGTCGGAGAGGGATTTCGCCAAGCTTTGTGGCGATCCGAAGTCGGACGCCCACACGCGCCACTTGCTGGCCATCGGCTTCGACGCCAAGGGCCTGCCCATCTCGCTCTTCACGGTCAATAGTTGGGTTACGGGCGACCTGATGCTGGGGGCGGACCTGACGATGGACCTGCTCGAAAACATGGAGCTTGACACGGGGTATCCTGAGGTCGACGCCGTGGTCGAGTCGACCGTTCGAATGTGCATACCCGAACTTCGCGAATTGATGGCTACCCGCGACAGGTCCCTGGCCGCCCATGCCGGGCGAGACAAGCTCGGCAATTCTTCGTTGGAGCTGCTCTCCGAAAGCTCGATAGATTTGGATGCGAAGTTGATGGTCTAGCGTGATTGGTACATGCAACGCTAGTACGGCATCAGGTAGCAACGCGTGTACGGCTGCGTTAATGGCAAGAGGGGGGCGTCTCACATTGAATGACAACTGGCCAGCGTTGCATGAGTATTCCGATGTAGTCAACCGCTGATTACGATTCAAACCCACCTGCCAGTCCAAATCAAACCTGCCATCGATTCCGATTCAAACCAGGCCACTCGTTCCGACTTATGTCCACCATGTTGACATCCCCCGTGTTGAGTTCGCCAGGAAATCAACAGGCAGAGGATCCGCCCGTGCGGTCGTCGTTGCAGCCATGTGCGGCCATGAACATGGCAACGGCTGACTGGCAATAGGACTCGATTTCGCTATCGTCCCCTGCTCTCGCCTCGTCGAAGCGCGCAATGAGCAGAAGATCGGATCCTTTGAAAAGAGCTGAGAACAAGCGGGCGGACAAGCGAACGTCTGGCACGTCAAGAATCTTCTTCGCGTGCAACTGACTCAGCAGTGTCTCGATCAGTGCGATGACGTGGGCAGGCCCGGCTTCGAAATGAAGCTTGCACAACGCTTTTTGATTCGTCTTGTCAGCCAAGACCATAGCTTCGACGCTGCGGACGTTCGGGCTCAACAACGTACGAAGCAGAGACGATCCCACTGCCATAAGCAAATTTTCGGCTGAACCATCGATTCCTTCTAAAAGGGTCTGTGGTGCAAACGGATGACAGTGGGCCACCATGGCCGCGCTGAACAGCGTCTCCTTGTTCTCGAAGTGCCGATAGATGCTTAGCTTGGAAATCTTCGCCCGCTGAGCGACTTTGTCCATGGTCGTCGCTTGAAAACCCAATTCCACAAAGAGTTCGTAGGCGGTGTTGACGATTGTTTGGCGAAGCGCCTCGTTGACGGGGCGGCCACGCCGTCCCTTGGTGTCTTTGGTCATGATAATTACGGTACTTGACAGTACCTAATTTGCAGATATACGATACCCAATAGTATCTCAAATCTGCAAACTAGCCCCACTTCAACCGCCCCCTCCATACACAACAAGGAGCTCATCACCATGAATGACGTCATCATCATCGGAGGCAGCTTTGCCGGTCTCGCTGCTGCCTTACAACTGGGTCGTGCTCGCCGCAAGGTTATCGTTCTCGATACAAGCCGCCCACGTAACCGCTTCGCAGGCCACTCGCATGGCGTGCTAGGGCACGATCACAAACCACCGCAGGACATCCTGGCCGAGGCGCGACAGCAGTTGGCGCGCTATCCCTCGATCACCCTGGTCAATGCCCGGGCCGAGAGCGTGTCTGGCGCAATCGACGACTTCTCTGTCGTCACGGACGACAATGAATCCCTGAAGGCGCGTCGTCTGATCCTGAGCTATGGAGTCGTCGATCAGATGCCAGATGTCCCAGGCTTTGCCGAATGTTGGGGCTCGTCCATCGTGCCCTGCCCCTATTGCGATGGCTTTGAAGTCGCCGACCAGCATTGGGGCGTTTTCTGGTCTGGCCCGCAGTCACATCAGTCCGTCAGGCTGTTCCGTGATTGGACGGATAAGTTGACTGTTTTTGCCAATGGCCATGACATTGCGCCCGAACTCCGGGCCGATCTGGCGGGCCGCAACATCCTCATCGTCGACGGCCGGATCATCGAGATTGCCCATACCGAGGGCCACATCTCCACCGTCAACCTGGATACAGGCAGCAATGTCGCGGTCGACGTGCTGTTCGCTCAACCGCGCAACAAGCCTTCCGCAAGTCTGCATGAGTCACTGGGGCTTGCCACTGTGGAGACGCCTGTGGGCATCGCCATCAAGGTCGACGAGCGCCGACAAACCAGCATGCCCGGCATCTACGCAGCAGGTGACCTTGCCACGCCTTTCCTGCCCTCGGTCACCCAGTCGTCATGGCAGGGCGCGATGGCAGGTATCTTTGCCCAGCAATCGATGCTGGCTTGAGAGTAAGCAGCATCAATCACGATAGTTTCAATTCCACAATAGACAGGAGTCCACCATGACCGCCGCAAAACCATTCGTACCTTTGGACGAGAAATTTCCTTTTGACCGCCAACTCGGTGTCGCGGCCGCACCTCTCGTACTCATCAACCTCTTCACGGTCGTCGATCCCGCCGACGAAGCGGGCTTTTTGAACGCTTTCAAGGCGGCTGCCGAGGTCATAACGAAGGCACCGGGCTTCATTTCCATGCAATTGCATCGAGCGATCGGCGATAGCCCGACTTACCTGAACTACGTGATGTGGGAATCTACCGAGGCAGTCCGCGCCGCCTTTACTGATCCCAAGTTCCTTGCGAAACTTCCAGCATATCCTTCATCCGTCGTCGCCAGACCGCATCTGTTCGAGAAGGTCGCCGTCCCTGGTTTTTGCGAGGCTTGACGCCAGAAATGGTGAGTAAGCCCTCTTGCTAATTTGAAAAATTGAGGACGTGAACGATGTCGAAAGAACCAACGAGCGACTTCGCTGGGCAATGGGCTCTGATCACTGGAGCGTCGAGCGGCCTCGGCCTCGAATTCGCAGATCTACTAGCTGCTCAGAAAGTCAATCTGGTGTTAGCAGCACGACGGCTGGATCCGATGGAAAAGTTGGCCTCAGACCTCCGCAGAAAACATGGGGTGAATGTGCTGGTCGAGGCAATTGATCTTGCCTCCCCGGGTGCGGCCAGTCGCTTGAAGTCCAGTCTCGATGAGAAGTCGGTGACCATCGACATCTTGTTGAACAACGCCGGATACGGCTTGCATGGCGACTTGCTGGAAACGCCGATTGAGCGCACAGCGAACATGATCCAGCTCAATATCACGACGCTCACGGAGCTGACTTATCTGTTCGGTCGAGACATGTCCAATCGACGATCAGGACACATACTTCTCGTCGCCAGCCTCATGGCCTTTCAAGCCGTTCCCAGCTACGCAGCCTATGCAGCAACCAAGGCGTATGTACTTGCCCTTGGCGAGGCTCTTCACAATGAACTTCGTCCGCATGGCGTGGTTGTGACGACTCTCTGCCCGGGGCACACTGCGACGGGTTTCGATGAAGTGGCCGGTGCAACCACATCGGCAATGTTGCGCCTACTCACTATGCAGCCTCGCCCGGTGGCCGTGAGCGGTATTCGGGCGTTGTTGCAAGGAAAGGCCATGGTGGTCGCGGGTCTGTTGAACAAGGTGGTGGCATTTTCAAATCGGCTGACGCCTCGGTCAATGCAACGGGCAACGTTGAAAAAAATTGTGGATGCTTAATACCCAGAGCGCAGTCGTCGAGGGGGGCTCGAACCGGCGGGGCTCTGACTGTGACACGCGTTGGCATCGAAGCGCTTAATTTGGAAAACACCGGAACAAGGAAATTGCATGGAAGAGCAAGATGCCGATCAGGTCTCCGATTGGAACAGCCGGAGTGGAGAGCGCTGGGTAGCCAATCAGGCTCGACTCGATGCCGTGGTGTCGGTGTTTGGTGAGGCCGCGATTGAAGCTGCCGCGCCTGCAACAGGTGAGCGCGTGTTGGACGTTGGCTGTGGTGCAGGTGCGTCGAGCCTCGCTCTGGCCGCGCGCGTCGGCCCTGCGGGCCAAGTGCTGGGCGTGGACATATCTGAGCCGCTGATCGGGTTGGCGCGCAGGCAAATGCCACACAATACGCAGACCCAGTTCCAGTTGGCTGACGCCAGCAGTGTTGCGTTGCCCGTCGGAGCGTTCGACCTCTTGTTCTCGCGCTTCGGGGTGATGTTCTTCGATGATCCGACCGCTGCGTTCGCTCATATGCGACGCGCGCTCCGACCAGGTGGCCGGGTTGCTTTTGTTTGCTGGCGCAGCGCAGCCGAAAACGCATGGATAAGCCTCCCGATGGACGCAATCAAAGCCATTTTTCCGCCAGGCGTTGCGCCCGCTCCAGGGGCACTAGGCCCATTTTCGTTTGGGGACCGGGAGTATGTTTCGCGCATCCTGACAGCAGCCGGCTTCGCCGATATCGCCATTACGCCCTTTGATGCTTCCGTTCCGTTTGGCGAGGGTGAAACGCGAGAAGCTGCAATCGACGACGCGGTAAGGATGGCGCTTGATGTCGGACCTTTGTCGCGTGCGTTTGCCAATCAGTCCGATGAGATCGTCGCCCGCGCAAAGGCTGCAGTTCGTAACGCCTTCGCAAGACTCACTGGTACGCAGTCGGTGATGATCGAAGGCGCAGCCTGGATCGTTACGGCAAGCAATCCGAGAGGCTGACAGTGAGTGACAGGAGTCGCCCCGACCTGACGCCCACATCCACCTTTGACCAGCAAGTCGTCGAAATCAGGTTGCCCGTGTCTTGACGTGAAAAACTTAGCTTTATTTGGGGGCTCGAATCGGAATGAGTGGCCCGGTTTAAATCGGAGTTAGTGGCGGTTTTGGATCGGACTGGCTGGTGGGTTTGAAACGCAGATGGTGGTGGATTTCATCGGTATACGCAGTTGCATTCAGTGACACCGACCTTCCGCTCAGGGCCCTTTGCCTACACCTGTCTATCGGGCTTCAACTACTGTTGTGCAGCAGGAGCGGTCCACCAATCCAAGGAAGTTAACGGCCGCATTCCACAGGCAGCGTTCGCAGACCCAAGACAGATTCCTAGGCCTTGCCCTCAAGCGGCTCCATTGTCGGCACTGGCCCAGAACTTTCTTTGAGCTTGTCCAGCACCCACTGCGCCCGGTCCGTGCAGGCCAAGGCCTCAGGGCGGTTCTTGACGCTGTCGATGGCAACCAGGAGCTGCGCCTTGTTTTGCTCCAGGCGCCTCTGAAGGACTTCGATTTCCGAGACCTTGCGCTCCAAGCTCCCCAGCAACTCCGCGTGCTGCCACCGGGCTTCGTCGTTGGGTAAGAGGTTGCGAATCTCGTCGAGCGAGAAGCCAGCGCTCTGTGCGCTGGTGATGATGTCCAGCGTCCACAGGGCCTCAGGTCCGTACTCACGGTAACCGTTCTCCTTGCGTTCCACCCCTCGAATCAACCCGCTTGACTCATAGAAGCGGATGCGCGATGGCGCCAGACCGCTGTGCTTGGCCAATTCGCCGATCTTCATGCTGGACCTCAAATTCCTCTTGACTTTAAAGTTTACTTTAACCTTAAAGTTTCACTATCGTCAAGCAAGGACATCGCCATGAAGGCAAGCGCAAAGCATCCGTTCCCCCGTGGTCTGGGCCCTATCGTCAGGCTCAGTGCGACCTTTCTGAGGCCCATCCGAGCTGGGGTGGCTGCACTGACGGCCATCGCCTGGTTGGCCACGCCTGGGCCAGCGAAAGCCCAAGTCGTGACCAACGGACCTGTAACAACGAAGCGAGTCCTCATCGTCGTGACGAATCATTCGGACTACCCCAGCCGTAATGACAAGACCGGCTTGTGGCTCACCGAACTGACCCATTTTTGGGATGTGCTCCAGGAGGCAGGGATCACGATGGACATCGCGAGCCCTGCTGGCGGCAAGAGCCCTCTGGACGAGCGAAGTCTGAGTTCGTTCCACCTCGACGATGCGGCAAGCGCGCACATGCGCGACCCAGCCTTCATGGCGCGGTTGCAGCAGACGCTGCGTGTGGCGGAGTTGGACCCGTCCAACTACTCGGTCATCTACTTCACCGGTGGCCACGGCACGATGTGGGACTTTCGAGATGCGCCCGAACTTAAGCGCGTGGCCGAAGCCATTTACGAACAAGGTGGCATCGTGTCGGCCGTCTGTCATGGCAACGCGGCTTTGGTGCGGCTCCGTGGCACTGACGGTCAGCCTCTCATTGCAGGGCGCCGGGTCACAGGCTTCTCAAACTTCGAGGAGCGGCTTGCCGGCGTGCGGGACCAGGTCCCTTTCCTGCTGCAAGACGCGCTCGAGGCTGCTGGCGCAAGGTACGTAAAGGCCTGGATTCCGTTCACGTCCTTCGCCGTGACCGACGGGCGGCTCGTTACCGGCCAAAACCCTCAATCCGGCAAGGCCGTCGGTCAGCAGGTGCTAACGCTTCTGCGAGCACAGCAATCAGCTTCGGACTCCAGGTAGTCCATTCACACCTGGTCGAACTCCGTGCTCGCACTCGACACGCAGGCCAGGCAACTTATTCCAATAGGAACATCACCATGAACTACAAAAATTTGATCGCATCCACCATCATTAGCTTGAGTGCTGCCTCGGGCGCAGTACGGGCAGCCGATTTGGCAACGCCTGAGCTCACGAACATCAACATGGCCGGGCAGGAAGTGCCTGTCGTGAAGGGAGGCCTCTACGACCGATTCCGTTCTAACCCTCCGCTGTCCGTCATCGCCACCGAGGCCCCGGACGTCGACCTGAGCTGGTTCGAGCAGCTCAAAAAGGAGAAGGTAGATATCGGCTTCGAGTCCTACTCGCCGAACTTCTACTACAAGAACAGCCGCGTCACGGCCATATTCACGGCCGACCTTGCAAAGCTGAAGGAGTTGATGCCGGCCAAGGTCCTGGAGCAGGTTCAACCCTTGCAGGTTTGGTCAGGGCGCGGCCTCATCGCGCTGACCGCCTACACATACCAATACTGCGACAACGACAGCTATAACGAGATCGGTCTGTCGGTCATCACCAACCGGCCGGGCTCGACGAGCTTTGGACCTTTCACGTTGCTGCGTCAGTCCATGTCCGACGAATTCTGGGGGTATGTGCTCAAGCTGCCGGTGAACACGGAGCTGGCTCGCGTGCGCGGTGTGGTGGGCTACAACCTGCCGAAGTGGCTGACCGACATTAACTTCAAGGAGACGGAGAAGTCCGTCGTCGTCGAAATTTTCGACAACGACACCAAGAAGATCGACGTGACCCTCGAGACTCAGAAGCTGACGGACCTGTCAAGCAAGCCAACGCAGGTGACCAACAGCTTCACCAACATCGATCAGAAGGGGCAACTGACGGCCGGGTACGCTGTGTCTCGCCAGCTCAGCCATGCCAGCAGCACCAGCGCAGATGCAGTCAAGTTGAGACTGACCGAAGGGAGCTTGTCGTCGTTCATCAAGGCGCTGGACTTGGGCAAGATGGTGAAGTACGAATACGTGCCGGATTTCCAGAGCGCGCTGTACGCGCCCAAACCGTTTTAAGCCCCTTCAGGGCCATCTGAACCCGATGCAAGAAGGAAGAACATGCAAACCATCCTGGGAGCAACAGGCCAGATTGCTGTCGAGCTCGCGCGAGAGCTGCATCGCAACTACACGCGCGAGCTGCGCCTCGTGAGCCGCAACCCCCGCAAGATCAATGGCACCGATGTGCTCGTGTCCGCGAACCTTCTCGATGCGCAGCAGACCGCCGAGGCGGTAAAGGGGAGCGACGTCGTGTATTTCACGGCGGGCCTGCCACCGGACACGAAGCTGTGGGAGGCGCAGTTTCCGACCATGCTGAAAAACTCCCTCGATGCTAGCCGAGTCGCAGGTGCGAAGTTTGTCTACTTCGACAACACCTATATGTACCCGCAAGATGAGCGGCTGCTGACTGAGGAGGCACCATTCGAGCCAGTGGGTCGCAAAGGAAAAGTCCGCGCTGCGATGACCTCCATGGTGCTGCAGGAGATGGCGCGAGGGGAAATACCGGTGCTCATCGGACGCGCCCCCGAGTTCTATGGTCCGGGAAAGACGCAGAGCGTCACGAACGCGCTGGTGATCGACAAGCTCAGGCTCGGCAAGAAACCCAAGGTGCCGGTGCGCGACGACACCCGCCGAACCTTGATATGGACGCCTGACGCCAGCCGAGCATTGGCCGTCCTAGGCAATGCGCCGGACGCCTACGGACAGAGCTGGCATCTGCCCTGCGACGACGACCGACAGACCTACACGCAATTCGTGGCCATGGCTGCAGACGTGTTCGGCCTGCCCACCGACTACGGCGTCATTAGCAGCTTTGCCATGAGCGTGGCGGGCCTCTTCTCGAAAGAAGTTCGTGAAATCCGGGAACTGCTTCCACGCTACAAGTGGGACAACCTGTTTGACTCTAGCAAGTTCAAGCGTCGTTTTCCCGACTTTGTCGTCACCACGTACGGAGAAGGCCTGCGATTGATTCGACAGGAAGCAGTCATGGCCTAGCGGCGGTCGGACACAGCGAATCCTCGCGCGACTCTTCAAGACTTCTTTGCCAAGTAGAACCGGCCGACGGAAGATGACATTTTCCAACCACATCACCCTTGTCTGAGGTGCGCACGACCTCGTCTGAAATGACCGCTCACTGTGATTGATCGGACATTCGTGATCCGATGCTGGTTGGCCGCAATCAGTCCGAAGCAGTCAACTATGACAACGCCATGATCGGCGGCTCCTGGCCGAATTCTGCTCTACCTCAGATTGCGGTGGTGGGCCCTTAGCCGACTCATCACACCCCGCCTTGCAGACAGTCCCCTGGTTCGAAATCGACTCTTTAGAGTTGATTTGTTGGGCGACATGCCTGCTCAGAATGGTCCTAGAATCCAGCCAGCGGGGACTTGAGCAGTCTCCCCGCCACCAAGGGTTGTTCTGGCCCCAAGTGCTGCTCCTGTTCATGGGTCTCTGTACCCAGATAGGAGTTCGACTTGACATCTTCTCTTTCTTCGACGCCGCCGCCCGCCACATCGGGGCCGGTCTATACGCTCTGGGAACTGGTGCGTTACATGCTGGCCCTGGGCTCCTGGGGCTTCGGAGGCCCCGTGGCCTTGGTGGGGTACATGTACCGGGATCTGGTCGAGAAGCGGCACTGGATCTCCGAGAGCGACTACAAAGAAGGCATGGCTCTGGCCCAATTGATGCCAGGGCCTCTGGCGGCGCAGTTGGCCATCTACCTGGGCTACGTGCACTTCCGAATCGCAGGGGCGACATGGGCTGGACTCGCCTTCGTGCTGCCGTCATTCCTGATGGTCCTGGCATTGGGGGCCGCCTACAGTGCGTTTGGGGGTATCACTTGGATGCAGGCGGTGTTCTACGGGGTGGGGGCCTCGGTGATCGGCATCATTGCTATGAGCGCCTACAAGCTCACCACCAAGAACATCGGGCGCGACAAACTCTTGTGGGCCATCTTTCTGATCAGTGCCAGCGTCACGGTGGTCACCAAGTCTGAAGTGGTTTGGCTGTTTCTGGGCGCGGGTGTGCTGGTCTGGTTTTGGCGTGCGCCTCCCGCCTGGGCACGACGCGGGGGCCTTCAGGCCATCGCCGCGCCCATTGCGGCCTTCTTCACCCTTGAAGCTTTGGACTGGCACAAGCTGGCTCAGGTGGGCGGTTACTTCGCCTATGCGGGCAGCTTCGTGTTTGGCAGCGGTCTGGCCATCGTTCCCTTTCTCTACAGCGGTGTTGTCCAGGACTACCACTGGCTGACCGACCGCCAATTCGTGGATGCGGTGGCGGTGGCCATGATCACGCCGGGTCCGGTGGTCATCACCACGGGCTTCATCGGCTATCTGGTCTCTGGATTCTGGGGGGCCGTTGTGGCGGCTCTCGCCACCTTCTTGCCCTGCTACCTGTTCACGGTGCTTCCTGCCCCCTATTTCAAGAAGTACGGCAAGCTGCCCGCCATCATTGCCTTTGTGGATGGGGTCACTGCAGCGGCCATCGGTGCCATCACCGGGGCTGTGATTGTGATCGGGGAACGTTCCATCACCGATTGGGTGACCGCACTGCTGGCACTGACCACGGCTGCCGTCCTGTGGAAATTCAAAAAGCTCCCAGAACCGTTGATCGTTGTGGCTGCGGCTTTGATCGGGCTGGCGGTCTACCCGCTGATACACGGAGCCTGAGTGGGCGTCGCTTCGTCTACACATCGCTCGCCAAGTTGGCTTGCGTGTGCCTTGCTGACATTTGGCATCGGGATCGTGCAGGCCGAAACTTCACCACCGCACCTTCAAGTCCTGACGGCTCAAGAGGTGCGCAAGGCGAAACACACAACTGGCCTCCAGCGGGGTGACGACAGAGCAGAATCGGTGCTCGATGACGACTCCAATGCAATCTATGCCTGCGCTCAAAGGCGGCATGCTGGCTCTGCTGGCCGCAACCCTGTTCGGTATCAGTACCCCATTGGTGCAGAGGCTGGGCCTGGGCATCGGTCCCTTCACAACGGCTGCACTGCTCTACGCAGGAGCCGCCCTGGTCGGCGCTTTCTCGCGTCAGCCGACGGAGCGAGAGGCCCGCCTGTTGCCTTCGGATCTGCCTCGCCTGCTTGCAATGGCGCTCTTGGGGGCTGCGGTGGGGCCGGTGGCCTTGGCCTGGGGTCTACAACATACGAGCGGCACCGGGGCGTCCCTGATGTTGACGTTGGAGGCGTTGTTCACGGCGCTGCTGGCTTGGTGGCTCTACCGGGAAACCATGGATCGCCGAGTTGCCACTGCGGTGGCCCTGTTGTTGGCAGGAGGGATTGTGCTGGTGCTGGATCAGGGGCATAGCGGCCATAGCAAGTTCTGGGGGTTGATGGCGGTCATGGGCGCCACGGCGGCATGGGGGCTGGACAACACCTTGTCAAGAGCGCTGGCTGAGCGCGATCCCGGGCAAGTCGTGCTGGCGAAGTCAGTGCTTGGCACTGCCACAACGCTTGCTTTGGCGGTGCTGATGGGAGAGCCACTACCATCAACAGCTTCGATCCTAGGTTTGCTGGCGGTGGGAGGCAGTGGCTATGGCTTGAGCTTGCGCTTCTACCTGCTTGCACAACGTGCCTTTGGGGCGGCTCGCACGGGGTCGGTGTTTGCCTTTGCTCCGTTCATTGGTGCCGCGCTCGCGTTTCTGTTGGGAGATCGCTCGGGCGGTTGGGGCATGTTGCTGGGAGGGGTACTGATGCTGTTGGGGGTGGCCGTTCACTTGATGGAATCACATCACCATGAACATGACCATGAAGCCCTGTTGCACGAGCACGCGCACGCGCACAACGATGGGCACCATCACCACACCCATGAGGTCATGCCCACGGGGTCGCACAGCCACCTGCACCGACATGAGCCGACGCGGCACAGCCATGCGCACGTGCCGGATGCCCACCATTCACACAGTCACTGATGTGAGTGCGTGCGTTCGGCCTTGCTCTATGTCTGCTACCTGCAAACGCGTTGAGCGACCGCTTCTGGCCGAGGCCGCGTGAAAACGCGACTTGAGCTATCGATTTCTCGGCTCGTTCAAAAGTTGACCTCATAGAACGGCCTATAACGCCCGATCTCAATGCAGGCGAGGGTTCAAGCACACCCGAAAAAGTCACCCATCGGCGTTTTCACACAGCCTCGGCCGAATTCTGCCCCACATCGGAGGCCACTGGCGGCCCCTGAACCGACATTCAGCTATTGGATAGGCTGCCGATCACGTATGACTGAGTTCGGGGGGGGCGCCTCCGACAGGCAGAAGGACCCGCCGGTGCGACGGGCCGGCACCGATATAAGCCTCGGAAACTCATTTGGGATTGGATGCTAGCTCGCGCTCAAGGCGAGTGAGATTTTGCTCGTTCGCCGGTTCAACGATGTGTCGGATGGATTCGGCCACTTTGGAATCATCGAACTGCTGCGACCACGTAACCAGTGAGCCAGCCCTGACCTCCTGCAACTCTATACTCAGTTCGAAATGCGGCGCGCAGGTGTGCCTGATCCGCACTTTGGCGTTGGGCTCGATCTGCATAAATATGGCCTCATTTGGATAGTTTTTCCCATCCGGGCCATGCATTGTGAACCTCCACTGTCCCCCAGGTTGAAACTCGAACAGGTCAAATGTATTGGTAAAGCCGTCAGGCCCCCACCAACGAGCAAGACGCACTGGATCACTGATTGCGGCGAAAATAGCGGTTGGAGGGGCCGAAATTTCGCGTGAATGGCGGTAGGTGGTCATTAATCCTCCTGAGAGCAAGGTAGACGGGAAATTTTCGGCACCTACGAGGAGGTTATGAAGACATCGTCCATCGCGACATTGTGTGGGGCGCTATTTGGAATTGCAATTCACCAATGTCGGCTATGCGGTAGGGCACGCGAACGACTGTTTGTGGCCGAATTCTGCCCCATGGCGAGGGGCGTTAGCGGGACCCGGGGGGAGCCTCGTGCTCCCACAACTCACGGTAATCTAGGCCCACAGCTTAGCCGCCCCCGATGAGCCTTGTGCGCTTTCTCAACTCAAATCTCGGTCTGTTCAGATAGCTCAAGAGCATCGTCGACCTCAATACCAAGGTATCGGACAGTTGACTCGACTTTAGAGTGGCCAAGGAGTAGCTGGACCGCCCGTAGGTTCTTCGTTCTACGGTAAATGAGCGTAGCCTTGGTGCGCCGCATGGAGTGCGTTCCGTACTCCGCTGGATCCAGACCAAGCTGCACCACCCAGCGCTCGAGAATCCGGGCGTACTGACGCGTCCCGAGATGCGGTGACTTGTGAATTCGGCTCGGAAAGAGAAAGTTTTCCGATTGCAGCCTAGCGGTCTTGATCCATTGCTGAAGCGCTTCACGAGTGGTCGCCGTTATCTCGAACTGGACGGGGTGATGTGTTTTGTGTTGCATGACCGTTGATCGAGATGCAACTTGGTCGCCATGGCAAACATCGCGGACCTTGAGGGCGACCAAGTCGCATCCGCGCAGCTTGCTGTCTATTCCCAGGTTGAAGAGCGCAAGCTCGCGCACCCGGTTCTCCATCTGTAGGCGCACGCGCAGCGCCCAAATGTCTTTGGGCTTGAAGGGCGCCTTCTGACCAACGATCTTTCCTTTGTTCCAAGGCTCGCGATGAACGACAGTTGCAACGGATTCCATGATGGTCTCCCATCGAGTGGGCGGAGCAAAACCATGCGCCTTCTAGATGAAGTTGTCCACGAGTGACCACGCTAGCGGTGTCAGCTCTTGCGGTTCAGAAGAACGCCTGATCATGTTCTTCACTGTCTGCTCTCGGTCGCGGCAGTCGTTCAATGACTGCGTGTTGGATGACAGCAACCAGCCTGTAGCGGCCCCCGAAACCAATAGGTCTCCAGCCTTCCAAGCACGCCCTCTTACAAAGTTGATCTAAAAATTTTTCAATCACATATCTCCTTCCTGAGCTGAGACAGATAGGCCAACTTCCAGCCTGCCTCCAGCCCCCAAACCCCGCTCGGCGCCTTGCCCAGCGGGGTTTCTTTTTGGTCCCTCACCTCAGGAGAAATCTTTGATGCTTCCAACCCCGTCCCCCATGGACTGCTTGTCCGCCTTCGTTGTGGTGTTCGCCCTGGGCGCACTCACGGCAATGGCCGTTCAGCGCATGTCGCAAGCCAGCACCCGTTGCTCCACCAATCCTCATTGCCCCCACGCCGGCCATGCGAGCTGAATGCCCTCGCTGCCAAAGCGAACAAACCACCGAACTCGCCTGGGGTCGCAAGACCGGTTGCGCCGTTGGCCTCATGGCCGGTGTCGCAGCCGGCTCTGTCGGTCTGGGTGCAGTCGCCTCAGGTGGTTCTGGTTGGGATGTGCCGGCCCTGGCAGATTCCAACTCGCCCTCCAGCCCTCTGGGTCAATTGATCCTGGGCGCGCTGGTTGGCGCCACCACCGGCTGCGCCGTGGGCGCCCGTCTGGGTGAAGCCATCGATGAGCACCTGCTGCACAACCGCCGCTGCCTGGACTGCGGTCATCGCTTCAGCGTCAGCCGAAGTTACTGACACGCGTTCGCTGCCCCCTGCCTCAGCCACCGGCCCTTCTCGGACGGCTGGCTCCCACTCCTCACTGCTGCTGGCCCCGCGTACCTCTGGGTACCCGGGGCCTTATGCCGTCTGGGGTGGAGGCAACTTGGGGCGTCTTCCCTTTCTTTGTCTCGCACTGCTTCGGCCTTGGGCCAAGGAGGTTTTCATGACTTGTTTATGTTCATCTGGTGGTGCTGCCGTGGGCACCGTTTCCCGTGCTGTCTCTGACTCGACGGTGGCCTGCTCTGGCCTGTCCACCTATTCCCGAGCCCCCGTGGTTCAGGAAGCGCTGGCTCATCTGGAGCGTTCGGTGCGACACAGCTACTTCCTGAGCGGCCCCTGCGCCGTTCGGGATTTTCTGCAGGTGCTGCTGGCAGACCGGCCGCACGAGGTGTTCACGGTGGTGTTCCTGGATGCCCAGAACCAAGTGCTCGATGCCCTGGAGATGTTCCGGGGCTCCCTGACCCAGACCTCGGTCTACCCCCGAGAGGTGGTGATCGAAGCCCTGGCCCGTCAGTCCAATTCCGTGATCCTGGCTCACAACCACCCGAGCGGTGTCCCAGATCCGTCTACCGCCGACATCACCCTCACCAAGACCCTGCAGTCCGCCCTGTCCTTGGTGGATGTGCGGGTGTTGGACCACTTCATCGTGACCCGCAGCGCCATGCTCAGCCTGGCCGAGCGTGGGCTGATTTGAGTTTCTTTCGGTTTCCTCATTTCTTCATTTTTCAGGAGATTTCTCATGGCTCATTTGATGCAATCCATGGCCTATGTGGGCGAGACGCCCTGGCATTCCTTGGGCAACGCCCTGCCCGCCCGCCAATCCATCGATGTCTGGGCCCAGCAGGCCGGCATGGACTGGAAGATCTGCGAGACCCCGGTTCGCTTCATGGCCGGTGAAGCCGGTGGTCTGGGTGCGATCCAGACCTTTGAAGATCAGAAGGTCCTGTACCGAAGCGACACCAAGACAGCTTTGTCCGTTGTGGGCGGCCGCTACCAGGTGGTCCAACCCAAGGAGGTGTTGGAGTTTTATCGCGATCTGACCGAGGTGTCGGGGTTTGAGTTGGAGACAGCCGGCGTGCTGAAGGCAGGCCGCAAGTTCTGGGCTTTGGCAAAAACCGGCAAATCGACCGCCTTGAAGGGCACCGATGTGGTCGATGGCTACCTGCTACTGGCGACTTCCTGCGACGGGACCTTGGCCACCACGGCCACGCCGACGACGATCCGGGTGGTGTGTCACAACACCCTGACGATTGCCCTGAATGGTGCGACCAGTGCCATCCGGGTGCCACACTCCACGGCTTTCGACGCCCAGGCGGTGAAGAAGCAGTTGGGGATCGCGGTGTCCAACTGGGACAGCTTCATGTACCGCATGAAGACCCTGGCCGAGAGGAAGGTCAAGACCCATGAGGCGATGAACTATTTCCTCAAGGTGATTTGCCAGCCTTCAGGCATGGATGGCCATCAGGGCCACCTCGATCCTGCGGCCAAGCTGGTCAATGAGCGGGCATTGAAGAAGGTGCAGGCGCTCTATGACGGTCAAGGCCGCGGCGCGGAACTGTCGTCAGCCCAAGGCACGGCCTGGGGCCTGCTGAATGCCGTGACCGAGTTCGTGGACCACGAGCGTCGAGCCCGGTCTCAGGAGTACCGGCTCGACAGTGCCTGGTTCGGTCAGGGGGCCAACCTCAAGCAACGGGCACTGGATCAGGCCCTGCAGTTGGTGGCCTGACTCCTGCGCCTAGGCATACGTCTATGCGTAGGACTGGTCTTACGCCAGTTTCTTGTTCCTTCCTACTTCGGCCTCCTGTCGACCTTCCCTGCCATCGCGCTTCCCCCCCACCCCACGGCATAAGCCCCGCCCACCCTGGATGGATGGCGCGGGGCTTTTGCTTTGTAGGTGAAAGGTTTGTTGGGTGAGAGCTTTGTTGGGGTCAGGTTTCTTGTTCAACCCATTCGAAAGGATTTCTCATGGCACACGCCATTTCTTCGGCAGGTGCTTCGCCTGCTTCTTCGGTTTCAGGTTCGACTTCCGTTTCCGGTTCCTCGCGTCCCCGCCCTGCCCTGCGCCTGGTCAAGACCCAAGGTCTGAGCCGTGAGCAGTGGCTGGAAGTTCGTCGGGGTGGCATCGGCAGTTCCGATGCGGCTGCAGCGGTGGGGCTCAACCCCTATCAATCTCAGCTGGAGCTCTGGATGATCAAGACCGGTCGCGGGCACTTGCTGCCTGCGGTTGATGAATCCGAGGCCTCTCCGCTTTACTGGGGCACTTTGCTGGAGCCCATTGTGGCGGCCCATTACACCAAGCGCACCGGCAATCGCGTTCGCAAGGTCAATGCGGTTTTGCAGCATGCCGATCACCCCTGGATGTTGGCCAACATCGATCGGGAGGTGGTCGGTTGTCCCGATGTCCAGATCCTGGAGTGCAAGACGGCTGGTTACCACGGGGAGCGCCTCTGGCGTGACGGGGTGCCGGAGTACGTTCAACTGCAGGTGATGCACCAGCTCGCGGTCACAGGCAAGCAGGCCGCCGATGTGGCGGTGCTCATCTGTGGCCAGGAGCTTCGGGTGCATCGGGTGGCGCGTGACGAGGCCATGATCCGCCAGCTGGTGGAGTTGGAGCACGCATTCAAACGCTTCGTCGACACAGACACCGCACCAGCGGCTGACGGATCTGAGTCATCCAACGAGGCGTTGCGTGCTCTGTACCCAAGGGATGCGGGTCAGACGCTCGATCTTCGCGGGGACCTGGTGATGGAGTCGGTGTTCTCCGACCTGGTCGCTGTGCGCTCTGCCCTGAAGGCCCAAGGCGAGCGCGAAGCCCAGTTGAAGCAAGCCATTGTTCAACGCATGGGGGATGCGTCCAAGGTCTTGTTCGAGTCCGGGGTGGTGAGTTTCAAGAGGGCCAAGGACGGCTTGGCTTTGGATGAGGAGCGTCTGGGTGCCGCTCATCCTGAACTGCTGGCCCAGTACCAGGTGTCCAAATCGGGAAGCCGTCGCTTCCTGGTCAGTTCCAACACCTGAATCACTTTCAACCCATACGAGGCCTGCCTGGTCAACGGCGGTCTCACTTCAATTCATACGATAGGGAAAAAATCATGCTCAAAGGATTGGCTTTGACGCCCCCGGTGCTGGGGCGGATCTCCATCGGGCGCGTGGTGGAGAAGTCGGGCAAGCGAGTGCCCGAGAAGGATGACGAGTTCACCATCACCTCCCAGGTGCAGACCCGGGGGAGCTGGGTGAACCATCCGGTGGATGCGGAACTGCGCAAATCAGTTGAACCGGCGAACGGAAACGCCAGTTCCAACGCTCACGCCAAGTTGCGCAGCATTCCGGTGCGGCTGCTGTTTGACGATCCGGATCTGAACCTGCGCACCAACTACAGCCTGTTCGATCGCAAGACCGGAAGGCCGCTGTGCGTGGGCAATGGGGAGACCTGCCGGCGCTCCACCTCGACAGGGATCCAGACGCTGGAATGCGCGTCACCGGAGGGGTGCCAGTTGGGAGTCGACCAGGGGTGCAAGCCCTATGGGCGGCTCAACGTGCGCATCGACGTGGACTGCGACGACCAGACCGATGAACTGGGCAGCTTCGTGTTCCGGACCACGGGGTTCAACAGCATCAGGACGCTGGCGGCGCGGCTTCAGTACTTCCAGGCCATCACGGGGGGCAAGTTGTCTGCGATGCCATTGGAGCTTCGGCTTAGGGGCAAGTCGACGACGCAATCTCACCGGGCGGCGATTTTCTACGTGGACCTCACGGTCCGGGGTGGAATGACGCTGCTGGAAGCGATTGCCCAAACCAAGGCGACGTGGACTGAGCGGGAGGAAGCCGGGTTTGACCAGGCAGCGCTCGATGCGGCGGCCAAGGCCGGGCTGGCACTGGGCGCGTTTGAAGAATCGGCTGAAGACGGGGCTGCGGTGGTGGAGGAGTTTTACCCAGTGACAGGGGGTGACACGACTTCACCGACGGAGTCTGATCAGGTCGATCCGGCCAGACAGGAAAGCCAAGCCCGGCCTTCCTTGGGCAGCAAGCTCGAAGCCAAGGCGGCTCTGCTGCGGCACTGAGCCCGAACAGCCAACGACGGCAGGTGCAAGGCCTGCGTCAAACCACATGGAGCGCTTCGCGGTTGCGAGGGCGCCCTTTTCTTTTTTACACCCTCACATTTTTTCGACCGACGGTATGGCTGGCATCGCTCCTGGCGAGGCGCAGCCGTGTCCGGATGGCAGATCTGTGGGGGATCAATCTTGAAACAACTGAATGGAAATGAACATGGATATTGAGATCAACGATGCGGTGCCGCCAAGGGCCGCAGGGACCACAGACCAACAGCAAGGGCGCTCCAATGAGGCGCCCTTGTTTGCTTTGGGGAGGATCGTTGCCACACCAGCCGCCATGGATGTACTGCAGGCATTTCGTTTCTCACCGCTGCGCCTGTTGGCCCGGCACGTGCGCGGGGATTGGGGGGATGTCGATGGGGATGATGCTGAGATGAATCGACGCGCTCTGATCCTTCAAATGCGCATCCTTTCGGTCTACACCCTCAAGCGGGTGGTGGACGGGCAGGCCAGAACCGAGAAAGTGTGGGTGATCACGGAGGCAGACCGGTCGGTGACGACGGTGCTGTTGCCGGATGATTACTGAGGCTGATCCAAAGCCACCTCAAATCGAGCACTTGTTTGTTCGGGGGCTGCGGTTTGAGGGGGAGTTGCAGTACCTGGCCAAGGCATCGGGCAAGCACAGGGCAAGGTTTCGGGAGATCAGGGCGCCAAAGATTGGGCTTGATGGGGGGCTGGCGTGGTGCTCTGTCGTGGCTGGCGGCATTCTGGGGGTTTGGCCGCTCACGGAACATGCCCAGAGTCATGACGGGTGGAGTGCCACAGATGCCGACACCATTGATCAACTGACCCGACAAGGTGGACTGGCGATGGTCCAACTTGGGGATGGGCACTCGAAATGGTGGGCGGTGGTCACGGGGGTGGAGCGGAATCGGAGCCTGGAAACCACGACCGCCCTGCTTCTGTTGGACGTCACGCAGCCATTGCCTTGGGGGATGGCTTACAACGCACGAGTGGGTGGCATCAACGCCCTATCAAGCCCTCGACTGGTCTGGCGCAGCACTGATGGCGCCTGCCTTCGGGTGAGCATCTTGCGATGGGTTGCGATTGCCGGACCGAGCACTTGATGAAGGCATAAATCCCCGACCTGGCTTTGGCTGGGTCGGGGACTACACAAACCTGTTTTTTTGCCAAAAAGTTCTTGGATCTGTGGCCCCGCACCTAAGAAGTAGCCAACCCGGCTCCCTGCTCATTCAACGCTGATATTTGCATTTTTGATCATAGGGGCCCAGCGTCTATATGCGGTTCCTAGTAACTTGCCGATCACGATTGCACTGGCACCAACACCCCAGGCCCCCAACTCACGCATGGCGGCCGCCCTCCGGCAGGCCGTTCTGGAGGTGATCGACGCCGAACTGCGGCCACTGCTGCGCCAAAAGTTGCGCGTTCTGCGAGTTATGCTGGCTTCCTAATAGTCCAGGCGTGAGCTGCGTTGGACCTCGGTGTACAAAAACTGCGCCAGCGCTATCTCTGGCCTCATACCTTGCGCTGCTTGAGCAACCAATCTCTGGCACTTTGTATGTGGAAAAACTTCCGCGCTGAAGCCATGTGGTCGACACCATCGAAGGTCAGGAAGGTAATGTTGCCGCCCTCAGCGAGATAGCCTTCGACTTTTGAGTTCAGCTTCTCCTGGTGGCCGACCGGGAAGATCAGAGACGGGTCCAAGTACTCTGATGGACGTGTGACCTTCGCTCCTGCTTGGCGCCACACTGGCACGCACTGCTCATTCCATGGCGTCGCCTTGCCGTCGGCAGACCCTGTAATGATCAGTAGCTTCTGCTTGGCCAGCGTGACGACGTCTCTGGGTCGTTGCTGGCCGGCGATGATCAGGCCCGCCGCGAAGGTTTCCGGGTGCTTGGCCATCAGCCACAGCGATGTCATTGCACCCATCGACCAGCCGGTACAGTAGACCCTGTGCGGATCAATCTTTAGTACCTTATCCCGCCGGTCGTCCAGGTTGGGGTTGCCGTAGTCCCAAGTGTTCGAGAGCAGGGACTGGACGAGCCGATACGTGTTCTCGACATCAGCCGTATGCTCCCAATAGTCGTTCAGCGTGGTGCGCTCGTAGCGCGGCGTGATAACGACGCATTCTTGCCGATCCTGCTCTTCCGGCAGGCTCCAGATGCTAGCGATGCACTGCTCGGTTAGCGTCTGCGCGCAAGTCCCGTCGTAGCTGGTTCCGGAGTGCGTAATCGCCAAGACGAGTGGATACGCCTTCTTTTCGCCACCCGGGCGCAGGAACGACTTGGGAAGGTAGATGCTGTATTCGAGCCAGGCAGAACGCTTTTCGTCCCACCACCAGTGGTTCTGCTCCCACGCATCGACCCCGCGGATCACGACGCTGTTACCTCGCCGGCCCTCGTTGGTCCATGCTTTGGAGTTGGGTGCGTAGACCACTCCGCTAGTCGTCCGCACGTCCTTGACCTGCTTCAGCGCGACCTTGTCGCTGTCGGTGGTAGGCAGGCTGAGATCCGGGTCGTGCTCAAATTCGACAATGACGCAGGGACCCTGCGCATTCTTGCGGTCTGCATTCAGTGCTGGGCCAGCACTGGTGTAGACGGCGGTGACGGTCCGCGGCTGAGGCGTGGCCGTCGTGCTGTTCTTGTCGAACGACAGGGGCATGCCTGGAAAGAAGCCCTTAGCCGCCGGGACGACCGCCGCCGCATAGGTGTCGAGTGCCAGGTCTGCTGGGTCGATCGCCGCGTCGTACTCCACTGCGATGCCATAGACCTTCTGGCCACCACCCGTAACTTCGCAAAGCGCGTAGACGCGCTGGATGCCCGGCGCTCGCGGGCCAGCGCCTTGCGGTTCATCGGGCCCACTCTGACCGCTAATGGACGCAGCCATAAAGCTGCCCCCCTGGCCAGCTGCATGGGCAGTTGACGTACTCCAGCCTGCTGTGGACGCAATACTTGCCAAGGCTGTCCCAGCCTGCACGAAGCGACGTCTAGAAATGTTTTCCATGTGTGTTCCTCAGTTACTGGGGGTCAGTTGGACGATCGGTAGATGGACGTCAGTGTGGTGATGATCGCCGCAGCCGTAGCCTCGGCGGTTCCGCTCACATAGGACGAACTGCGCGCCTCATACGTCAAGCGCTCATAGCTCGTGGCGTCGGGCAGGTACTTGGCTGCGCCGTCAACCATGGTCACCACGAAGGTCGCCCGGAACGGCGATCGTGCTCGGATCAGCGCCCCAACGCTGGCCGCCATTTCCGGCTGCATGCCGACCAACATAAGGTCTCCGATGCGGATGAACACGAGCGGGATTTCCATTTGCACGCCGGCCTGGTATTCGTACGATAGGACTGGCCCGGAAGGCAATCCACCGCGTTCCTGTGCGATGGCCGGCAGCCGTACTCGACGAATGTCGAGAGTGGGTATCTGCGCCGTGCGTATTCCATCCGCGACCCTCGCCACGCTCTCTCCCAGTCGCTCCCCCAGGAGATCCGAGAGTACGAAGCCGGCCTCATGAACGTCCTCGCGACCAGCGCAGCCAACCGCATCGATCAAATGTCGGCTGGCCTGCAATACCGGCGATTGATCACCTGCAGCACCGATCAGGAACATCCCCACCGCGCCCGGATAGCGAGCCTCCAGGTGCCGAGTTGCGGCACCGGCCAAGTCCGACGAGATCAGTCGGCCACCGTCCGCACGCTGCGACTGGTCCATCACAGACGGCTGGACCGAGAAGTTCATCAGTACAGCCAGCAGTCGTCCGTCGCGACCGTCGACGCGCAGGACACCGAGCGAATGGTCTGCGAACCCAGCGTCATTCGCCCCCAGCCACCAACCATAGGGTGTCAGCAGGTCACGATTCACGTTGATCTGGCTCACTCCCGCACCAACGCCCAGGCGAGCAGGCTGCCGGCTGGCGAACGCCTGCGCGGTGGCCGTTCTCAATGCGGAGTCGAACGCCCGTACTGCGGCTTCGCCGCTGGCGGTACTCCCGTTCGCAGGTAAACGTTCACCGATAAAAATGTGAGGAGCGGAAAAGGTATGACTCGCACAAACGATGACGTTGTCCACCATGACCCCGGCAACCGCGCCGACCGTCGCCTTGAAGCGTGCGATTACCTCATCGAAGATCGAAGTTAGGTCGACCACCGCGATAGCTATGCGCTGGCGGCCCAGCTCGAGCAGCAACACGCGCACGGCCAGCGGATCATGCTGGCCAACGAAGCCATCCAGCGGAAACAGCTCTGCACCGAAAAACACATCCGAGCGGCCCGCACCGGCGGTCAACTCTCCGGCTACGCACGCCGTAGCACACGACGCAAAATCGGGCAGCAAGGCTGCCAAGGTGCCCAGCCCAACCCCCGCTGTGACAAATTTTCGTCGCGTGGACATTGATGTTCCTTAGGTGATTGTGTGAACCGACTAGCAGCCACCACACTGCGTCGACGTTGGCCTATCCGATCTCTGCAATTCGCGTCTGATACCCGCTCCCCCCCTCTTACGTCGAACGATGGCGCCCCTGTAGGCAGAACGAGGAAAGAGCGAGACAAGCGAACCGCGATCCAATTGGCACTAAGTTAGCATCGCGATGTAAAAGAACAATTGCCGTTCATGAAGAACGAAGAACTGCGCGGCTCGGAAGCCGTCTCTGAAACCGAAAAAACGCGGCTTAGTGAATCGCCCCGGGTTTGAACTGCCCCCCAGAAGTTGGACAAACGTCAAGGGGTCCCATGGGGAAGTACGAAACGGAATTCAAGCTCAAGTGCAAATTCCGACCAATCCAACCAGCTGATCCGATTCAAACCTGCCACCGATTCCGATTGGAGCCAGGCCAGCCTTTCCAATTCGATCCAACCACTCCGGTGGTCTGCATTCCACTGAGGCACCGCCTGGTACGATGTCTGAGAACGGCCAGGAGCAGACACCGAAAACTATGTCTTGGAATTTTGCACAACCAAAGAATCTCGCAGTCATCACCGTAGCTAGCGTGGTGTCAGGCGCACGCCCCGTTCTCTATGTCTCACATGACGAAGATGATGGTGGGTGGCAATTTCTCGACGGAACAGCGCTTGTAGAGACGAACGCACTAGTCGTTGGTCTTGGTCGCATGGTCGATAGTGACCCGGCTCTTGCCGAACTTGCCGACCTCCCAGAAGGCTTTATCGCCACGCGGCGCAGCACGGAAGATGCTTGGGTGCGGCAGCGCCGAGCCTGACGTCCCGCTTCGTCCAACTGCGGACCTTCGATTTACCGCCTCATTCCAAATAATGCCAATTCCTTTTTACGTTGAATCGGATGTTTGGGCTTTGCTGGAGCCAATTCCTTGCGTGCACCTCGCACGTGAAAGCAATGCACTAAGGTTCCTCCAAAAGGTGCAACGCGATGGGCAGGAATTGAGGGGTGTCTTGAGTCAGTTTCCAGACGTTCAGTATGAGCCACTGGAGATGCACTACGCGATTTCTAAGGCCATCGCAGCAGTGAATGAAAAATTGATATCCGACCTAACCTTTAACCTCGGTTGGCGAGGAGTGGTCTATGCGGCTTTTCTCGCAGCATTCCGTCCCATGACACAATTCGCCGCCTACCTGCGAATAGCCCGGGATGGCGTCCCCCACAATCAATGGTTGGTTGATTTGGCGCTTCGTGAAATCGAAGGTTGTGCGGCGCCCGAACCGGGCGGCCATCAATTCCTGATTAGGTCAATTGCAGCAACGCTTCCGGCTTACCCATGTGAGCATATCCGCCTCCGAGAGTGGCCTACTGGCGAAAAGTTAGCTCAGCTAAACCTAGCGAGAGAGGCCATAGTTGCGGTCTACCGGCAAGATGGAGCAAACGAAGCAATTTCGGAGATAAAGAACTCTCCGTGGTCGGAGCTGCTGATAACTTGACCGTCAGCTTCGGAGGAGGATGAACTTCCGCTGTGGGCCCGTTGCTGTCGTTCACACATCGGCTGCAGATGTCTGCTTTGCCAGCGGGAGCCGTCTCCTGGCTGCGGTTCACCAACGTCCACTTTCGCGGGCATAGCGGGCCACGGCACCAGGCGCCAACCGCCTGTGGCCCACAGAACGATCAACCCACTCGTCATTTCGTCAAATTTGTCAGTTAAGTTGCAGGTCAATGCATCAAAATGATGAATCTACTTATTGAAGCGGCCTGTGCGACAGGATACGCTTGGAACCAGATGAGGGCAGTGCCAATACCCTCCAGACGAAGAGGCAAGGGGCTTTCAGGCAATGCGAAACACCGTCCAGTTCCTGTTTTGGATTCGGACTTCCAGAGTTCGACTGACCCTATTGTTTGGGGGCATGTCGCTGGTAATCGCACTTATCGTTGCGACCTACTTAGACCATGATCGCACTGAGGAACTAACGCGCCTCAACTCTGATGTCTTGGTCATGGCCGGCAAACCAATTGCGATGGCGTTGGCAGAAGGACTACGGGAGAGAGAGCGCGAGATTGTGTTGTTGAGCCACCACCCCATGCTCACCCAAGGCCCATTAGATTCGGCGGTGATCGAGGGGCACTTTGAAGAGATTCAACAGTCCTTTCCTGCGTACTCTTGGATAGGGATCGCCGACGTCTATGGCGAAGTTCAATCAAGCACAGGCGGGCTCCTAATTCATCAAAGTGTGGCGCAACGACCTTGGTTTGGCGCAGGACTGAAAGGTCCCTACAGTGGCGACGCCCACGAAGCGATACTGCTGGATAAGCATCTGCGCACAGATCCTGAAGCTGAGCCATTGCGTTTTCTAGACTTCGCTTCACCAGTCCGTCGAGAAGATGGCGTCATTCGCGGCGTTCTGGGAGCGCACCTCAATTGGGAGTGGGCAACTGGTGTCATTGCCAATGCATTGAAGGGATTGCCCCACGCGGAAAATTTGGAAATTCTGATAGTTAACAAAAATGGTGACTTTCTTCATCCTAAAAGCATCAGAGATGACCAGAAGCCCACAACCCCACTTCCTGAGTACGGAACGTTCGCTAGGGTCAGCTGGGGCTCGGACAGGGAATTCTTGACGACAACTTTGGCCCTTCCAACGACGACCATCCAAAGTCTAGGTTGGACGATTGTGGTACGCCAGCCGATTGCCGCTGCACTAGCCCCTATCAAACAGATGCACGTTGAAATCGCAAAGTGGTCAGTTGGATTGACTGTCTTGCTCATGCTGATGACCTATTGGGTGGCTAGGCGCTTCAGTCTCCCAATCGAACAGCTGGCAGCAGAGGCTACGCGCCTGGATGAGACTGGACATGGAACCGATTTCAACATCAAAGCTAGCACCGTCGAGTTTGCCCGCCTTCGCAACGCACTGCGGCGGATGACGCACCATCTATTGCAAAGTAAGCGTGAGTTACTCGAAGCCAACCTGGTCCTCGAGCAAAAGGTTAGAGATCGAACCGCCGAGATCGCGCTCAGAGAACTCCAATACAAAGGCATCCTGGAGGATCAAACCGAACTCATCTGTCGCTTCAATGCAGACAACACACTGAGCTACGTGAATGACGCCTATTGCCGCATGTTCGGCTTGAAACGGGAGGATGTTCTCGGTCAGATCTGGGCTCCTGTGGTCCATCCAGATGACCTGAGCAAGGTCGAAAATGCATTGGCGACCATCACACCAGACCAGCCTACTTTGGAGATTGAAAACAGGGTCATATCGGGCTCGGGTGACGTGCGTTGGTGTCAATTTGTCAATCGTGCATACTTTGATTCGGAAGGTGCGTTGCGCGAATGGCAGACCGTGGGACGTGATGTGACCGCGAACAAGCAGCTTGAGGTCGAAGTGCAAAGGGTCTCTGATGAATTTCAGGATCTGTATAATCAAGCACCCTGTGGCTACTATTCAGTAGACGCTGACGGCGTCATCGTACGGGTCAATGATCTTGCACTGAACTGGATGGGGGCGGCGCGGACGGACGTTCTCGGCAAGGCCCGGCTGGTGGACTATCTCGATGAGGCTGGCCAGGACACTTATTGGGGCAATTTCCCCACTTTCCTTGAGCAAGGGCGAATGGGCCCCATCGAGTTCAACTTGATCGGGCGGGATGGAATTACTCGACGGGTTAGCCTTGCTGCGACGGCCCTTCGAGATGTCGATGGCCGATTCCTGATGAGCCGTTCCATCATGTATGACGTGTCCGAGTTGTACATCATGCGCTACCAGTTGCGGCAGTTGAACGCTGAGCAAGAAGCTATGCTGGATAACGACCTGCTGGGCATTGCAAAGCTGAAGGATCGCAAAATCATTTGGCGAAACAAGGCTCTCGAACGTATCTTTGGATATGAAACGGGAGAGCTTCTGGGCATCGATACGGCGTGCCTGTACGCCTCTGAAGAGGCTTATCAGGATTTCGGACTGGAGGCATACCCAGTTTTGAGCGCAGGCCAACACTTTCGCAAGCAGACAAGCATGCGCAAGAAGAATGGCGATGCCATCTGGCTCGACATCAGCGGTGTTCGTCTATCAGAGGAAACTGGCGAGAGCCTTTGGCTGCTCCAAGATATATCTGAGATGAAGCAGTACCAGGCCCAGGTAGAGCACATCGCGTTTCATGATTCATTGACAGGTCTTCCCAATCGCCTGCTTCTATCTGAGCACCTTCGGTTGTCATTGGCCCTCAATGATCGATTGGGCACATTGACTGCACTGTGCTATTTGGACCTGGATGGGTTCAAGCCAATCAATGACCAGTATGGCCATGAAGCCGGAGATGAAGTACTCAAGGAGATTGGTGGGCGTTTGCGAGCGGCTGTCCGAGCGAACGACACAGCATCCCGCTTGGGTGGAGACGAGTTCGCACTCCTTTTGACGAATTTAGGTCAGATTGACGAAGCTGAATTGGTGATCAGGCGCGTACTGTTGGCTGTCAAGCAGCCCATCCGACTCAAAGGAGGCCAGTGGGTATCTGTCTCCACCAGCGTCGGGGTCGCCTTTTATCCGACCGATGCAACACAGCCTGCCGCACTTTTTGCCAAGGCGGATCAGGCCATGTACAAAAACAAGAAGAGGCACTCACTGCTTGGCAACGCTTCCCTGTGACAAGTGAGGTTGCGGTGGTCCAAAGCTCTTCGGCTTTCCTTCGTTGCGCGATGGTCTGTTAGGCCTGGATGCGTATTGACGGGCTAGTCCGCCAATTGAAAAACCGACACTGCTTTTACAAGCGCATCCGCTTGGTTCCGCAAGCTGGATGCCGCTGCCGCCATTTCTTCGACCAAGGCAGCATTTTGTTGGGTACTCTGGTCCATCTGAGTCACTGCTTCACCCACTTGAGCCACACCAGAGCTTTGCTCCCTGCTCGCGGTGCTGATTTCTGTCACAACGTTGCTGACCCGTTGGATGGCGTCGACCACCTCCCGCATGGTACGGCCGGCCTGGTCCACTAGGCCGCTGCCACGCTCTACGCGTTCAACGCTGTCACTAATCAATGCTTTGATTTCTTTCGCGGCCTCTGCGCTGCGCTGCGCCAGGCTGCGCACCTCGCCTGCCACCACGGCAAAGCCCCGTCCCTGTTCGCCGGCGCGGGCTGCCTCGACAGCGGCATTCAGGGCCAAGATGTTGGTCTGGAAGGCGATTCCGTCAATGACCCCGATGATGTCGGCAATGCGTCGTGAGCTGTCGTTGATGCCGCGCATCGTCTCCACCACTTCGCTCACCACCTCACCGCCGCGGGTCGCCACCTGACTGGCCGTGACCGCCAGATCGCAGGCGGTGTGGGCGTGCTCGGCATTCAGTTTCACGGTGGCACCAAGTTGTTCCATAGATGCCGCTGTTTGCTCCAGGGCGCTTGCCTGACTTTCGGTGCGTGAACTGAGATTCTGGTTGCCCATGGCTATTTCGGAGCTAGTGGCCGCCACACTCTCAGAGTTCTGCCGGACCACCTGGACCACGCCGGTGAGGCCCTTGCCAATCCGGTTCATGGCCCGCATCAGATGCCCGATCTCGTCGCGTCGCGACTCATCCAACTGGACCGTGAGGTCGCCGCTGGCCAGGGTTTCTGCGGCTTGGCTGACCTGCGCGATCGGCGCCACGATGTACCTGCGGATCAGCACGTACCACCCCCCCGACAGCAGCAGAACCACCACCATGCCGAGCAACTCGAAGTAGTGCAGCAGTTGCTGAACCTCGCCCAGGTACTCATCCACATAAGTACCGCCGGCCACGATCCAGTTCCAGTCCGCGTAATAGGTGTAGGCGACCAGTTTGTCACGTGGTGTTGTCTCACCCAATGGGGCATTGATCCAGGGGTATTTGATCAGGCCATTCTTGGTCTCCATGATCTCTTTGATGAAGAAGCGGCCGTCCGTATCCTTGGACTCCAGAACACTCTGCCCCTCCAGCGCGGGGTGGACGACCAAGGTGCCATAGTCTGGACCTGGCTGGGCATTGAGTACGTAGTAGTAGCCTGAAGTTCCAAGTGTGAGTTTGCGGATCGCCTCTTTTAGCGAGGCAAGATATTCAGAAAAGTCGATGCCCACGAAGGACAGGCCCACCACTTTGCCGCTGGCATCCCTCAGGGGGTCGTATTGGGTCATGTAACGCCGCCCGAAGAGGTTGGCCAGACCGACATAGGACTTGCCTGAGAGCAAGGTCTGGTACCCGGGGTGTTCATGCGACAACACAGTGCCGATGGCGCGCGCGCCCTTGTCGTTTTTCAGAGAGGTGCTGACCCGGACAAAGTCATCCCCATCGCGCACGAAGACCGTCGCGACGGCACCCGTCAAGCTCGTAAAGTGGTCTGTGATTTGGAAGTTGAGGTTGATCGGTACTCCGTCCAGTTTTAAGACCGGGGTGGCGCGCCCCGCCACATCCATGGGACCTTGATCCACTGTCAAACTGCCATGCAAGATGCTTTGCAAGGCCTTGGCCAATGCAGCAGTGCGGATGCGCAGGTCCTTGTCTGAAGAAGCGATCAAGCCAGTGAGCAGTTTTGTGCTCCCCAGTACCTCACTGCCGGCGCGGGCCTCAATGGCACGGGAGATGGAGATGGTGATGGCAAGCAGGAAGAGCGCCAACAGGGTCGCAACCAGCAAGAAGTTGCCGATGGACAGCCGTGCGCCCAAACCTAAGGATTGAAGCTTGGCAATGATGAATTTCATGTCTTGTCTCCAGCCCGGCGCACCACACTGACGTACCGTCGGCAGCCACCTAGCCTTGTTTGATTTCGAGAGCTTCAGATCGATTCATTCTGAACCGGAATCTGGTGTGCCAGGCTTGAACTTCGTTAGGCCGGGGAAAACGATAGGCGATGAGCCGGTAGAGCTGTTTGAACCGCAGCACCCATTTGATGTCTGGAACTTCAAGAACTGACCTGGTCAGCTGAATCAAGAATTTCCTCGTAGCGAAGCGCACTAACGCAACCCGCGTCATCTAAGGGTCTGTCTGCGATTTTCAGCGGAAGTTGAGAAAAGGCCCAGGCGGGGTTCCTAGCCAGCAGCGATTTCAAGCATGCGATAAGCCTTTCGGAGATTCGTTGCATCCAGTTGAGACACGGTCATTTCACCGTGCTGAAGCCGAAACACGCGCGTGGACAACAGAACTGTCTCCACCTGCCGCGTCAAAGACTGGGCCGATGCAGCCAGTTGCTCCACCAAGGCCGCATTCTGCTGCGTCAGTGCGTCCATTTGAGTCACGGCATCGTTGATTTGGTGGATACCCAGGTGCTGCTCTTTGGCTGCATCACTGATTTCGGCAAGCATCTCACTGACATGTCCCACAGACTCCAGGGCATCTGCCACGCGGTGCTTGGCGTCACTAACTTGATCGCTGCCTCGGCTGACGCGGGCATTGGAGTCCTGGATCTGGGTTTTGATCTCTTTGGCGGCCTGAGCGGTTCTGTGGGCCAACGAGCGAACCTCGGCGGCCACCACTGCAAAGCCTCGTCCGCTCTCTCCGGCACGCGCCGCCTCCACTGCCGCATTGAGCGCCAAAATATTGGTCTGGAACGCAACACCTTCGACCACCTGAATGATTTCGTGAATGCGCTTGGACGATTCACTGATCGCCTCCATGCTGTCCGCAGCGGCATGAACTGCTTCATTGCTGCGCTGTGCCACCGCGGCAGTGTTGGCCGCAATTACAGTTCCTTTTTGGGCTGACTCCGCGCTGCGCTTCACGGTCTCTGTCATCTGCTCCATCGAGGCTGAGGTTTCCTGCAAATTGCTCGCTTGAGCCTCTGTGCGGGCCGAAAGGTCCTGATTGCCGAGCGCAATTTCCTGTATGACGGACTTCAATGAGCCAATATCGGTGCGTGCGTCAGCCACCACCGTGCGGATATTGATCTGCAGTTGACGCAAGGCACGTTGCAGATCGCCAGTCAGACCATTTGAATTCAGCGTGACGTGATGGGCAAGATCACCAGCACCGATGCGGCGGGCATCATCCAACATTTGGTTCAATGGGCGAAGAACTCGCTTCAATGTCCAATGGCTTGTCAATATCACCACCAACATGGATATCAGGACGGCCATCCATGGTGTGAAGAGCATCCCGCACAGAATCGCAGTAATGGCACAGCCAACCTGGAAATAGATCAACCGCCATGGCAACAGGCTTCTGTAAAGACGCCCCAACCGCCCCAGGATGGAGTTGGATGTTGGGCGGCCGCGCCGCAAGTGCAAACTGCCACGCCCTTGCGCAGCTTGGTGATTCAGTTGTGCATAGAGCCGTATTGTGGCTTCAATTTCCGAGCGGCTTGCGGGCGTACGAACGGACAGATACCCCGTGATGGTGTCCCCATCGCGTACCGGCGTGGCATTGGCAACTACCCAGTAATGATCGCCATTCTTGCGACGGTTCTTGACCAAACCCACCCACGGCATGCCCCGTTGAATGGTGTCCCACATGTCGCGAAACGCTTCTTCCGGCATATCAGGATGCCGAACAATGTTATGAGGCTGGCCCAGAAGCTCCGCGCTGCTGAAACCACTGACCTGGATGAAGGCTTCATTGCAAAATGTGATTCGCCCCTTAAGATCGGTGACGCTTATCAGGGTCTCGCAATTCTGAGGAAATTGGAATTCACGGCCTGTGACGGGGGTATTCTGTCTCATGAATGAACTTGGATAATTGGGGCTAAAAGAGCGCTTCGACTCCTGGACTCGCCTGAAAAACTGGTCGGAAGTACCAAGCGTCTTGGGATGGGTCAGTCATCGCTGTCCGATGACAATGTGGTTAGCATTTGGATGCAGGCTTCGGCCTCGGTGTGTTTGTCAAAAAAGTGGCTCCCACCTGCTTGGAAACTCGCTTTGCGCATCTCTGGATGAGTGAAATTGGTCAAGACCAGCACTTGGGCCGTACAACCTGTGGCACGAATACGCCGAATCACAGACAAGCCACTTCCCGGCTTCAGGCTCAAATCCAAAATGACGGCGTCAGGTTGGGTGCTCAAAATGAGTTGGACGGCATCGTCTTCACTGACCGCATGCCCCACAACTCGAACCGTGGGCTCGCGCCCGAGTCGGTCGATCAGTTGAGCTGCGATCAACGCTGAGTCCTCTACCAAAACGACTTTCATGCCCCCCCACTGACGAACGTGGCTCCTTGGTCCCAACTGTGCCCAGGTACAGAACAACGCAGTAGCAGGCATTGCCTCATGGGGATGGAAGGGAACACCGATTTGCCTGAGAGGGAAAACCTACACTGATCGCTCAATGCGTTCCAACTAGACTGTCGAATGACGGGGGGGAGCACTTCTCAACAGACATAGGCCGGATCACACGCATGAGATACACCCACTCCATCTCCACCTGGCTTTGGGCTCTGGTATTGCTGCCCACGTTGCCCTTGATGGCCCTTTTCGGCTATTCGGCCTACCAGTACGCCGAGGAGCGAGAGCGTCAACTCGCAATCGCTTTGGTAGATGAAACAGAGGAATTGGCACAGACTGCCCAGATCAGTCTGGAGAGGGTGGTCAGTGCGTTGACCACCGTTGCCGTGTCCAATGCCATGCTGGCGAATGACATCGCAGGCGTCTACGCTTTGGCCCAGCGCGTGCAAGAGTTCTCGCAGGGGCTGACGGCGATCAGCTTGATCGACCGCAATGATCAGCTGGTGTTCCTGACGTTACGACCCCTCGGCACGAAATTGCCTGCAACGCAACTGGACTCGGTACACCGGGCTTTCCAGACTGGTCGCCCCAACCTGTCCAAACCCTTCAACTCGCCCATCACAGAGCGTCAGGTGGTGGCGCTGAACGTTCCTGTCCTTCACGATGGCCAAGTGGTCTATTGCCTTCGCGGGATCTTCGGGACCGATACATTGGCTCGGTTGATTCAAACTGAGGACATGCCCGCTCAATGGATCGCGGGGATCTTTGATCAGGATGGCATCACGGTCGCCCGTAGTCATTCACCCGAACGGTTTGTCGGTCAACCGGGTGGCCCTGATCTCCTGCACGCCATCGCCCATCCGCAAAAGGCGGCCTGGCCGGCCACCACGAAAGAGGGTATCGAGACGCTGTCGGCCTCACGTCAGATTGGTCAATGGGGTTGGACCGTTGCACTGGCTGTCCCGGTCCAGGTACTGTCAGCGCCATTGCGAAAGGAAATGATTCAATTTGCACTCATGGCGTTGGGGACCTTAGCCGCATTGACACTGACTGTCGTATTTCTCAGTCGCCAAATTACTCGGCGTTTGGAGTCTGTCGTTGATGATGCGCGACGTGCTATCGACGGAGGCCTGGAGCCAGCTCAAACCAGTGGGATCCGCGAACTAGATGACCTCCGATTCAGTTTGGCGCACGCAGATATCTTTCGGCAGGCCATCCTGAATCAGGTTCAGCAACGAACGGCTGAACTAGACTCAGCCAAGAGGCAATTGACTGAGTTTGCACAGCAGCAGGAAGACAATATCGAACAGGAGCGTCTACGCATCGCTCGAGAAGTACACGATCAGATCGGTGCGATCTTCACGGGTGTTTCCATGCTGGTCAGTGGATTGCCTTCCTCAGCCATGTCTTCCTCCCAGCGTCGCCTGCTAGAGGAGGCCCTGCACCAAGGCGTCACCACGTCACGGCGCATCACCGCTGAGCTTCGCCCCCCACTGCTCGATGATCTTGGCCTGCAGACCGCTGTCGAAGATTGGGTCAAGACCGTCCTCGGACCTGCAAAAATTGACACCCAAGTTGTCGTGCACGATGCCAACCACCTGAGCCCTCGCCAGACAATCGCGTGCTTCCGAATTGTGCAGGAAGCAGTCACCAACGTATTGCGCCACTCTAGAGCGACGACCTGTCGCATCACAGGCCAGGTCACACCAGAAGGAAACTACCTACTGATGATTGCCGACAATGGGCAAGGACTGGCGCAGAATCACGACAGTAGCGGACATTTTGGTCTATCAGGCATGCGCGAGCGAGCCCGATTGATGGATGGTGAATTGCAAGTCGAGAGCCTACCCGGACAAGGGTTCCTGGTTCAGGTTTTTCTCCCACTGACGATAGAGAATCACGAGGATGATTGAGCATTGCCTGCTGGTTGAAGATCACCCTATCGTGCAACTGGGCCTGCAACAGCTCTTGCTGGCACGATGGCCCCAAGCGTCGATTGACACGGCCCCGACTTTGGCAAGCGCACGTGATCTGGTGGTCGTAAAAAGCTTTGATATTGCCGTGGTCGACCTCAATCTACCGGACGCTTCGGGCCTTGATTCCGTAAGTACGCTGCGACGATTGGCGCCTGCCCTGCGCTTGCTAGTGCTCAGTCTCAACGACGAGGCAGCTTATGCTCAACGCGTTCTGCAATTGGGCGCCAATGGTTATCTTTCGAAAGATCGAGCGCCCACCGAATTGGTTCAGGCCATTGAGAGGATCGCGTCTGGGGGACGATACATCACGTCCAGTCAGGCCGAACGCATTGCCGAGCTAGCATTGGGGCAAGGGCGACAGGCCCCACATGAAGCGTTGTCGACACAGGAATACCGAGTACTGATTTATCTGGCTGAAGGGAAGCGCCTGACAGAGATTGGTGAACTGATGCACCTATCACCGAAAACCGTGACGACTTACCGATCACGAGTTCTGGAAAAGCTACTGGTGAGTAACAATCGAGAGTTGTTTCAGTATTGTTTGGCTCATGGCATCAGCCTCGGGTGAAATACGAAATTCCGAGTATCTGTGCTCCGAGTCACCGTTGCATGCGGATCTTTCGATAGATGGACTCGGTGACCTGCGACGATTGCAGGATGGACGCCCCGACAAAGGATTTGCCCGATCTTGAGATGCTGATGTCGCCTGTACCTCAACATCACATGAGCTGTGCAATGCCTGGTTGGTACAGGACATTGGGGCCAGGGGTATGACGAGGGACCTCTGAAATCTCATGTGTCTCCCCAGAATTTCCCGAGCGTATGTGATCGAGGTCCCAACGACCGAACTCGGCGAAAGCCGACATCCAATCCGGGAAGCCTCCGACCTCACCCAGCCTACTGCAGCAATTCGCTCGACAGGTCCAGGAGACCGCTACTGGCCGTTCTCAGACATGGTGCGTCAAAGAACCTTGCTCTCGCTGCGTCTTGACCCGGCCACCGGCGTCAGCGCCGCTCGGGAGTAGAAACTCCCAGCTTTCAATCATTCCCCAGTACTGGATCTAGAAGCTTCCGAGGATCAACCTGAAGCGCCTCAGCAATACGTTGAATGTTGCGGATGCTGAGATTGCGCCGTTTGCGCTCAATGCCGGAGATGTAGGTCCGATCCAGGTCACAGAGGTCAGCCAGCGCCTCTTGGGACAACTCCCGGCTCTTGCGGATGGTTCGCATGTTGTCCGCGAACAACCGAAGCAGTTGATCCGGATCAGAGCTTGACGATGAGGCTGACGATCCACGCCCCCGTGGACTCAAAGGCGCCACTTGCGCTGCTTTCACCTGCGCACTCCGACCCACAGCCCTGGTTTTGGGCTGTGTCGTCGGTGACTTTTTTGCCACGGTTGGAGCTTTTAAGGGAGGCTTGACCACCCCGGAATGCTCAATAATGGCGGACTATGAGACCACGGACTATGAGTATCATTTCATTTTTAATGAGCGCAGAAGCCCTTCTCCATCGCAGCGCCGATCCAGGTCGGCTGCGGTGGGGAAGTTATGCCTTCTCTTTTTTTGCGCCGCATGTGACTCATAGTCAACAAATATCAAATACGGAGCTACGGCGGAGGATCGAATGAGTGGATGGTTGATAGTGCAAAGGCACCGAGCACCCCTGGTACGCGGCATGACTGCCGGAGCGGTCATCGTCCTGGTCACCGCGTGTTCCAAGGGCCCAGAGGATCAGTTGGTGGAACTGGGACAGTGCTACAAGGCGGCCACAGCGTTCCAAGACAAGGAGATGCTGTTTGGGGTTGGCGTGAAGTTGGACCCGGTGTTTCAGCAAGTCGAATCGAAAGTCGGCAGCAAGGCCATGGTGTCCATGCTGATCAACGAAAAAATCAACGACAAGCTCTACCCCCATGGGTCTAGCTCCTCTGCGGAGGACGCAATGCAAATGCTCGCGGACTGGCATGACTCGGATCGATGCACGTCACTGCGAATGGCCCTACCCGAAGTGCGTCCCAAAGTTCGCCCCACTGTCGTGGTTCCGCAGGTTGACGGTGTTTGCAAGGACCAGAAACAGCTACTGATAGACGCACACCTCGTGCCCAAGCAGATCACTTTGTCAGGCGACCCAGAAGAGCCCGACCAAGGAGCCGTCGGGTGCGCGTATCGCCAGAGCCCTGCAGCAGGCACCTCTGTGCCAGAAGGCACTGAGGTGACCTACCGAACCTGGCTGTACCCAGCAGGAAGCTGACCGTTCGCCACAGCCTTTGCAATCCTTCTGTTGAATCTGGATAGGCCCCTGAATCCGAATGACTACTGTCAATCATTACGACATCTTGGGTGTGCGCACCAACGCATCACCGCAAGAAATCGAGCTTGCCTACAAAGGGCGTCGCTCTCAATACCACCCTGACCGGTACGAACAAGGGGACCCCGAGGCTCTGAGGTGGGCCACCGATCAGATGCAACGGGTCAATGAAGCCTACAGGGTGTTGAGTAATCCAGATCGACGCATCTTGCACGACCGCGAGCTTCGGCAAAGCCAGCGCACAGATACGGGCAGCCAGGCGGGGCGGTCGTCAGGCCCCTCTTCCCCTCCACGCCAGGAGCGCACTGAAACACCCAAGCCAAAGGAGTCCTCGTCCAATTCGGAGGTCGGAACGCTGCGCGCTTTTCTGCGCAAATTCCTGCCACCCGATCAAGAGTTCGAGCGGATGTATGTCGCGCCCAAGATCCCGCTCAAGAAACTCAGTGGTGCGATTTCGTCCTATGCCAATGACGTCGACATGGATGACGTCTTGCTTTTGGTGGACGACACCATCTGGGGTGGCGCAGGAGACGGGATCCTCGTGCTTGAGAACCGGGTGATTTTCAAAGAACTGGGGGACACCCGAGTTGCGGTCGCCATCGAAAAGCTGGCGGACATGCGTACCGAGGAGAACGCAATCTACCTGCGAGCTCGGCGCCTGATCAAGCTGAACATGACCGCGCAGATGGAAATCAATTCGGTTTTCAAACTCATCCGTGACTATGCGCGTTTGCGGTACACCGAAGACGCATTGAACGAACAAGCTCAAGGAAGCAGCTCATCAACGTCCTCCTCGACCCATTCGGCCAAGCCAGGCGAGCACGGCAAATGGCGCAGCCAAATTCAGAGTGCCAGAGGCCAATCCAAGAGGTTTGTCGATGAAATCGTCGAAGAGCACCCCGAAGCGGAGGAGATGCTGAGAGAACTCGTCGATGATTTTTTCTCCGATATGGAGGCGCACCTCTACACCACCGGTCTGACCGAAGACGAGTCGTGGGAGCTGCATCAAGCAGATCAGTTACTGGCCAACATTTTCCAGCTGGTCAAGACCGGAAACAGCCCCGATCACCGGCTGTTTCGACGGCGTACCAACGAGCATGAATACCTCGAACTGCTGCGCACGGCTCTTGAGCAAATCGCCGAAGCCAAAGAAGCCCAGGCAGGCCGTGGACAACGGCAAGGCTATTGATTTCCCCAACCCACCGAAAGGATGCCCCCATGAACAACGACTCGCAATTCGAACCCAGCAACCCAAACAGCAACAAAGTACCCGCCAAGAAGCCGTCCATTCGGAACATGCTTATCGGGGCATATGCAGTCATGGTTGTCCTGGTGACTTTGTACCAATGGCTGCTGGGGCCAGCGGCCTACAGAGGATTCTGGTTCAACCTAGGTAAAGGCTTGTTTTGGCCCACAACTGTCTTTCCCTGGCTGGGCCAACTGGTCGGTGGCGTTATATGGATTGGCGTCGTGATCGCGTTGTTTTGGCTCAAAAGCCCAGCCAAGCCCAAAGACAGGGACGGTAGTAATTGATAGTGTCACAGGACCTCAATTTTTGTGAGGCGAGGGTCCAAGTTAAGTTGGCGCAGACCCCACCTTGGACTGCAAGTTGAAGTCCTCCAAGTAAGCTCACATCCCCAACATCTATTGCCTGCGGCCGGCCACATTGGAGGGCAAGGTGCGGGCACTCAATGCTTCGGTTGAACCCACCAGCAGACGGGTGTTCGCGAATCAAAGTGATAGCAGCGTAAATGGGCCCCTTGCTGTCGGCTTTGACTGGTCGATTCGCGTGATAGTTATGATTTTAACTTTCCCAGTCCACAACACCTCCAGTTCAAAGCCATTCAGCAATGGCCTCAAATCACCCCATAGAGCCTCACTATCGATTTACCCACGCCAATCCATTCCAGCAGCCTGCGAGGCTCCCAGAGCCTCTTGCCGCCCTCTCCCCGTTCCTCTCCACTTCGACCTACAAACAAGTAAAGCCAACACAATCTGCCACTTCAAAAAGTGGCGTTTATGCCGCAAGCTTTGCAAGGGACAACACATCAAACGGAACACATTTCACTCAGGCATTCCAAAGACAATCTGTGGCAAGACAACATGCCCTATCTGCCTTTCAAGGAACTCGCGAACCGATGATCAACTTAACCCGTTCCACAAGAACAGAAAAGGCTGATCTATCATTTCCGGTATTTCATGCGGAACTGCCGCTCTGATGGCACCTGCGTAAACCACAGAAATCCCGATAGTCCCGGTACCGCACAAAGTAGTCAGTTCCCGAACTGACAACAGACTCAAAAAACGACTCACCAATGCCGTTTAGAAGGCATTAGAGGCACTTCTCGCGCCTCTTATAACAACCAAGCCCCTACCCTTCTCCAAGGACTCTTACGCAGTTTAAGGCGCCTTATACGCCACACACCCATTCATTTCAGATACGGGCTGATAAATACAAGCAAAAGTAAAAAAGATCTATTCGAAATAATGGCAGACCATCATCAAAAGGATTAAACTCGCGCCATAGCTCCCGCTATACCGCTCTCAATCCCTTACAAATACTTCTCATCCCGGAACAGGAGTCACCATGAGCTCTTACAAAGAACTACTCGCACAAAAAGCAGCCCTTGAGGCACAAATTGCACAAGCCCGTGAGACTGAAGTCTCAGCTGCTCTGACCACTGTTAAGCAACTGATCGCAGATTTCAGCTTAACTGCTGAAGATGTCTTCCCCGCCCCAGGTAAGAAGGGTGGGAATGGCGCCACGAAGGGCCTGAAGGTCGCAGCCAAGTACAAAAACCCAGCAACTGGCGAAACCTGGACAGGTCGCGGCAAGGCTCCTCGCTGGCTTGATGGGAAGGATCGTAGCCAATTCCTGATCACTCAGTAAATAAATTTATCTGTTAGCGAGCCAGGAATCAAGATCTACTCGCCATATCAGAAGTAGATCTCGATTCTTAGACGATATTTTTCCTCAGCATACCTTAATTAGGGAGGAGCAAGACCCAAATCCACACCCATCTTATCCAACATGCTAAATTTGAGCAAACAAAAAATTATCGATATATCTCTCACACTACGATCCTTCACAAACCTCCACAAAAGAAGCATCTTAAGCTCCCGTATCTTTCTGCGATGCTCAGCATACAAAAACAAGCGCTCAGCACCCATATCAAAAGAGATGTTTGAATAGTAAATCTGTCCAAACGCAGCAAGAAAAATTTCCTCCACATGGATAGATGGTCCCGAATGCAATGCTCCCCTCGCAGGAAATACTGACTTACTGCGATTTTTAGACCCAATCAACTCATTATCCACCTTTGAGCCACCGTAGTAGGCCGCCAGCATAACGACAGCCAACAAGAATCGCTGAAATGAATTGAAATCAGATTCAGGGTTTGCACTCGAATTATTATCAACTGCCGACCTGAGTTCACCAAACTCAAAAATTCCGCGCCCTTTTAAATAAGCACTGCGCAACGATACCGTCCACTGCAAGATCTTATCAACATCCGATTCAAAAATTGGCTTTTTGAAAAGCGGGTGCTTACCCAACAATTCCCCTCCCGAGCCAAACCAACCTAAAATCAGGTTTCGCAAAGATTCGCTGCAATCAAAAAACTCAATCTCAAGGATATGATCCGGAGCACTAGCGATGCCAACCTCATTGAGAGCCTGAGTGAATCCATGCAGCATCTGAAATGCTTTTTGATGTATTTCATTTTGAGCCGCCATTTCGTTCAGCGCCTTATTAACCGAAAGATGAACGCTGAACAGCAATGTTAGACTGTCTGGAACAGTATCGAATTCTCCTTGATTTTCAGCGAGACTCCAATCATCACCGAGATTCAAAGCCTCAGTAGAATGCTTACCTGGCTCAAACTCCGAAACAATGCCATCCAGAACCCCTAGATATCGATCTAATTCACTTTTATATAAATCAAACTCAACAGACCGCACCAATTCAAAATCACATCCCCAACCATCAATCGATTTTCGCTCTGAGATCTGCTGCTTCACACCCAGTTCAAGGTCATTCTCAAGAAAAAACAATACGCGACTAAGATTTGTATCAGTACTCCATGGATGACGAGCCAGCTCATCGTCAAATTTTGCCGACTCAAACCAAGACATCATAAGCTTTCCGATATCGGCATCCGTATCGCTCGAGTACTTTGCGTTTCCAGATTTACGGCAGTATTCAGCATACAAGCCACGATGAATAGATCGACATACTTCCGCATGGGTTTCTGGTGATTTTTTCGGATCCTCGTCACCCAGATTCTCAATTGATGCCAAAAATTGCAACGAAGATCGCGCACCACCATCCTGCGTAGAAATTACACAACTATAGTCTCCGACCTGACACATACTCCTTGGTATTTTTGCCATTATCACTGAGGCCCATTGTCGCCAATTACCCGTACCAGCGCCGATCAAAACACGCGCAAGAGCAGGAATTTCATCCGCATATCTATCAATCAACGCCTCAGCTTGTGCCTCATCAATAGAAAGCACGTCAGGCAAATGATTAAGAACAACCTCCCGATCAAGTCGAGAATATGGTTTACTCGGGCGCCCCATCTCAAACCTCCCAAAAAATCCCAAGATTATCACAAACCTCTCCAGCCAGAGGAAAGATCTCATAAGTCACCAAGCGGCCCCAGCAACATCAAGGTCAATTCAATTGGTGGCTACCGCAGCCCCTGTTAAAAGATACGAATGAATCCTATCAACCCCATTCGGGGACCTTTACGGTCTCGTGACCACTGCCGCGCGAGAAAGTTGCGCGACGACCAGAGATTCATTTTTCACATAAAAGCAAAGTTTGATCAACGCCTCAAGGACAAAATGCGACTGAGCAACACTGAGGCTTCATTGCTCAGGTGCATGATAAAGTTTACAAACGAATATCGAGACAATAAATGCTTTGATTTCGCAAGGGAAGCCTCGACACGTTCCAGCCTGTAGTGACAAGTGACCCGAAGACTTGAGATGGACCAAGAACAGGACAAAACTAATAAAACGCACCCACATCGAATGCGAATGAGGCACTCAAGCAAACTAGAGTGCCAGTTCCGACCTGCACTCCAATCCAGTCATGGGTATCCGCCCGAATGTGGCAACCGGCAGACGGCAGCAAAAGTCGGTGCGGTCAAAACTCCACAGCGAACACTTCGCCGATGATGCGAAGCCCCGCTGCGAAGGCAGCTAAAGGTGGCGCATGTCCACGGGTGGCCCACGTGCTAGCACCCCAAAAATGTGCAAGTTGGACGCGTCAGACATCGCTCACGCCGTCTTTCTTCTTCGCGGCATCTTTGGCTGCCGCCTTGCTCTTGGCCTTTTCGGCATCCCTGATCAGCAGCGCCTTGATGCCTGCAACCGGCCACAACAAGCGTGCACCACGCCCGATGGGCTGCAACAGGCCGGTCTCGTTGCAGCTCCAAACACGCAGGGTCTGGGGCTTGCGGCCGAGGTGGTACGCCGCCTCGTTGGTGGGAAGGTAGTCACGCACCTCCTTTTCAAGCGGGACGTAGACAACGGCGCGCTTGGACTTGCGACCAGACGGCGCCTGGACCGCATCAGGCACAGCACCACTGGCAAGCGAGTTCTTAACGACACTGACCCGCGGGGAAGGCGCAACACAGTGCGCCTCACTCGCGTAGTGACTGCGAATCGGCACACGACGGCGTCCCAGACGCTTGGGCTTGGAGGAAGCAGTGGACAGAAGGCGCTGGCTGACATAGCGCGTGCGGAAGGACAAACTTTTGGAAGACATCATTGACCCTTTCACTTGAAACATGGACTACGGTGTGCACGCCGTGTCGCCAGTTTCAGATCCGCCACCATCGATTTTTCCGGCGATTTGCCCGGAGTCCTTTGAGAGCAAGTGCCCGACGCCAGCAACACATTGAAAGTGCAAGGACCACGCACCATGTCAGCGACAACTGAGCCCTGGAAAGCCTCGATCCAAACACTGCGTCCCATGGCAGGTTGTTCAACAATTGGCCGTCAGTTCAGCAACAAGACTTCATGCTGACAGCGCCATTCATTCAGAAGAACTGCTCATTTGTCCTCGAGCAGCTCTCAACGCAGAGCAACGATGCGCTGTAAGGGGACCCGCTCAGACCACCAACCAAGAAATGGATCGCGCGCGTCGATTCAGACACGCAATGAGTTGAAAGCGTTGATATGCGCGCCGCCGCATGGCGACCAGACGGTCGGTCTGGTCCACGGTCCAACCTTTCGAGATGAGGTTGAAACCGGTGTCTGCTGACGATCACCAGCGCCCCCTTTCGACATAAAGCCGCACCGACCAAATGAAGCACGCCGGTGATCTATGTCTGCCGCCCAAGCCCCCATTCCGGGTCGCCTCCGTACTCATCAAGTCGGTCCAAGTCCTGACCCAGACATGGTCTAAAGGGTGAATGAAGGCCAGTCATCAGCCACCAAATCGAGCTCTGTTTTCAGCATTCTCAAGCCGCATAAATCATTTCACATTGCAAGATTGAAGCCCCATATCAAAACGTGCCATTGGAAAAATGGGCCCGTTTTTGTCTTTGCCTGAATTACAAGTTCCACCTGAAAGCCCGATTTCTTGCGGCCTGGCGAGGGGTGATGATCGCCCTGGAATCGCTCTGCAAGCAAAAATGCAAGTGTGCACGTCGTGGGCTCAGTTGCCTGAAAGTTGGCGCTCATTAATGATTTTTTGCGCTCGAGAGCGGTGTTTTGTCATCCAAGGCAGACGTCGGTATAAGTCCGCGTCCACCAACGTCCGAGGACTTCCACAAAGCGAACCACAGCTACACATGACCTGCGCCAGTGACACCCCACGACCATGATCCAGCGTGCGCCTAGATCTGCGCTGATCCTGTATTCAGGGCGTTTGCACACGCGTGCAGATTCAAGCCAAAAGAATGCATTCCGCCAACGTCAGACCTTGCCGACTCGCGCCGCGCGCAGTATCAATGTTGGCCCACGTTGCAAGATCAACCGTCTATGAAGCGTTGATCCAGACAGGTGTCCTGAGCCCCACTCACCCCGGTCAACCGGCGGCGATGTCCGCCATTGCGATCAACCGTTTGCATTGAGGCAGGGGTGGCCCGGTGCAGCCCCACATTTGCAGGCTGGCCAGAGAGATGATGCTGGGCAGAAGTCTTGGCTCAGTGAGTGTGCTCCCACGTGTCCCACGCAGCTTGCAAGTCAACGACGAAGTGATCAGGTAGGGCGACGGGCTCACCATACCCGTCCTGCATTACTGGAGCCCTGGTGTGATTGATATCAGCCGTCACATCTGGGCTGCAGCAGCCCAGCATCTGCTGCCGCAAGTGCAGAACGGCGGTAGCGTCAGCGCTGGTGCGCAACAGCGCCGATCGCCTCCGCGAATCGAACTTTACAAAATCTTAACAATTTTCATCGCCGGCATGCGCTGCCTCCGTTGATGGCGTTGAGATCCATCCATTCCCCAATCGGCAGGGTGCTTGCAAAGTCGAGTCATCGGCTGCCGCCACAACCGAGAGGATCAAAGAGGCGGCAGTCGACCCGATCCAAATGCCCTGCCAGACCTGCCGTCGGGGGCTTGAGAACGTCCAACACCTGTCGCAACGAGGAACCATCATGCCGCTTCGCACCAAACCGGTCGCCAAACGCACTTCCATCATGGAGGCCATCCTGAACGAGTACCTGTTCAAACACTGCCCTGAACAGGCCGCCGAAAAAGCCTACGTTATCGAAGCCCGACTGCACAACGCACTCGAAATTAACCGCGCGTTGATCAACTCGCACGACCCCATCACCACCCTCCGCGAGACGCACGGTGCCCTGCGCATCAAGCTCACCAAGGTCGCAAGCGCCCTGTTGACCCACAGCGCCGATTTGCTGGCCTACGCAACGCCGACCAATCGACTCAGCTTCTCACTGCACCCCTGCGTTGAAAACCTCATCCGCGAGTTGAACAAAAGCCGCGCGATCTTTGGGCTCCACCCCGAGATGCTTGACGCCATGTTGCGCTCGGACCCCAAGGTCCTGCACGACACCATCACGGGGTTCGTTGATTCGTTTCGCCGCAACGCCGGCACGTCGCGCAATCGCCTGGTTGCCTACGAGCATCAGCGCGCGCACGACGAGCATTTCAAAGCCCTGTTCCAAGCCCTGAAAAAGCAAGCCCTGCGCTTTCCCGGTGCCCGCGTGGTGCAGGTCGACTTGCTTGGTCCAGCGATCGAGCAGATGACCACTCAGCCGCCCCTCGAACAGGAGGTCCTCAACCTGAATTCTGCCTACGCCAGTTGGCAGAAGTCGATGCACGAACGCCTGGGCAAGGACCGTTTGGTCGAGGCACATCAGTTGATGGTGTCCGTCCGTGGTGCGCGCATTCATTGCGCCCTCCTGGTGAAGCAGCACAGCCTGCAAGAGGTGAAGGACCTGATCGAGTTCTTGGGAGATCGTTGGATCGAGTGCTACCCGGAGGCACAGTTTTTTGACCCGAATTTTCCGGGCTCCCCGTTCGAATTTCGTGGCATGGATCACGACATCTCGGAGGGCTATCCCTTGCTCCACCGTCTCGAAAACGTCGCCACGTACCTGGTGCGTCCGACCCAGATGCTGTCCTGCCACCCGATTGCCGGCGTGCAGTTCAGCGGCCTGCAGAGCCTTGAAGTTGACCTCAAGCCCAAGCTGGGCCACAAGCAGCCTCGCACGGCGAGCTACAGCGAGTTCATGGCCAAAGCGTCCATCCCGCAGCCGAGGCTCCTGCGCGTCGACGACTTCAGCGCTGAAGGTCAACGTCCGAGCCGCCTGGCCGCACCTTGAGGTTTCACCAATGAACAACATGCCCTACATCGCGCCGGGCCCCGCCCAGGTGCACAAGGCACGGCGCGCTCACCAACACGCACCCGAGGTCACGCTCAAACCGATGGTGATGACAACTCTGTGGCGTACGCGCGTGCTGACTGAGCAGCTGCAGCGTGCTCACGCGCAAGCACGCTACGCGGGCCAGATGTCTGCTGACACCCCATCTATCGATGCGGTGCCGGACCTGCTCGACGGCGTCCGAGAACTGCCACCGCTGCGCGCGAACCTCGACGGCAACGAGCCGTGGTTTGAGTCCACCCTGTTTCACGCCGCGGTCATTCTCCAATGGGCTACCTTGCTCAGGGGGGCGCCATCGCCTGTCAGCGCGCTGGTGGAAATCCAACGTGCAACTCAAGAGGGGGGGAACAGCAGCAATTCAGGGCACCTGCAAACTGTCCATGATTGCTATACGCCCACTGGTCAGCAGGTGATGCGCTCAATCCGACACGTTCTTTACTGGCAGCATATCCGTGAGGCCTACCACCCTTGGGTGAACTTGGTGATCGAGTGCGCCGTGACCGCCAAGATGCAGGCCCTTCTGGACCTCTACAAGGCCGAAGAACTGATCCCACTGAACCAGCTGAATGAGTTGCTGGCAGAAGGTCGTGGCATCTTCGAAGTCAACCCACAACAAATCCGTGTCGTCGACGATCAGGAGCACGTGCCGTTCGCCCATTGCGTTCACCTGTTTTCTTTGCTGGTACGCAACCGTCTGATGGCAATCGCTATTGCGAACCGTGTTCGTGATCGTGAACGCATCTTCGTGGCACGTGAAAACGGTGCGACCCTGTGGCTCGATTCGATCTTCAAACAGCACGAGCACATCCAGGCCATCGTCTTGGACTTTGGCTTTGATCCTGCCTTGAAGAACGATTTGAGCTGTGCTCTGGTCTCATCGGTCTGGAACGGGTTCTGGAACGCACTGCGTCATCAACCTGTCGCACAGCATCTGCTCGGCAAGCAGTGGACCTTGCACTGGCGCCGCGATCGCGGGTTCGTGTTTCGATGCCTGATGATCCTGGACACGGCAGCGCGTGTGGATGCCTGCACGACGATTCAGACGCAATGGCTCAACCGTCTAACGGGCACGACAGACATGGTCAAAGATGTCACGCCCGCACCCTTCAGGACGCTGGAGTCCGTGTTCGGCGACGTGCCGCCGCAGCGCGAAAGACTGGAAAAAGCCGTCCGCTTGCAATGCTGGTTTGCCTGGCTGAAGGACGTGAATGGTTGCAAGCCGGGTCAGACTTACAGCCGCTCGGAGGCACTCAAGAAGACCGGTGCCCGGCACACGCCCACCCCGACGCCGGCACAGGCGCTGGAGGCGTTTTTGGAGATGGCGGTTATGAACATGAACACGTAGTTCATCTTCCGTATTGATCAACAAATCACCGAGGCCATTTGCACTCGATTGCGTCAGAACACGCTGCGCCGACGACCTAACTTTTAACCGGCAGATCGGCACTACGGCACTCCCCCTCTAATAAGAGGGCGGAGTAGCAGGGTCGCTCAGAACAATGGGGTTTCTATGTTATCCAAAGGGCACAACTCTCCCGCCCTTTCCTGCCAGCTCCCACCAGTTATCAGCACAACTCACCTCGAACCCACGTGCAACACAAAGTTCCGCTTGCCAACGCGAGGTCCCATTGCTGCCCACGCGTACGCCCTTTTGACGGCATAGATCTGAGAACGCTCTAACTTTTTTACTCACCAGTAGTAATCGTCTGTTGCTCAAGTCTGCACCGAATGCAGATGCAACGAACGCACGCAAGGGGATCGAGTGGACTCAATCCACCCGGGTGACCGCGTGCTGTCAGGAACTTTCTTTTGAATCGAGTTTGAACATGACGACATCTGAAATCCAATTTGACGCAGAGGACCTGCACTCCCTGCTGTGGCATCGCACGTTGGCTGATGACCACGGCAAAACGAAGATCGCCATCACTCAGCGCCAGGATGCCGTACAGGCACTGGAGCACATCGAGCGCCTGATGCCCAAGATTGCCCAAAGTGCCGGGCAATTGTTCCGGGTCGTTTCAGACAAGCCTAGTGCATGGCGCGTGTCTTCCTGTCCCTTGGGCCGCAGTCTCATGGGTCGCCTGTATTGCACTCACCAAAGGCTGGCCAGTCGCTTTCCGAAGCATGAGTTGCATCCCTACCTCAAGTTGTTCTTTGATTTGACAAGCATGGGGCAGGTTGGCGCGGATCTGCTGTACCGTCAGGTTGACGATGTCATGCCACTTGAGGCCGCTCAGGTGGTTTCCGACAAGCTCAATGCTTTCGTGGAGGCTGTGCGGTGGCACTGCAACAAGCCAGCGTTTCGCAAGGCCGTCAAAAGCTTCCAGCATGCGGCACGTCGAACTGAACGCAACGTCCAGAATTATGTTCGCGCTTTGTTTGAAGCGCACAGTCGCATGCTCGTGATTCGCATTGACCTCACCTACCAACACGACCTCATCGCTGAGCACGACACGTCAGACACGATCGGTTTTGAGACCGTCTACGCTCACAAGGGCCAGATTCTGAAGCACCTCAACAAGAAGTATGGCAAGGCCTTGTTGGGCTACGTCTGGAAGATCGAGTTCGGCTGGCTCAAGGGTTTTCATAACCACGTTTTGCTATTCCTGGATGCGAGGCTGCACATGCAGGACATCACCATTGCCATGACCATTGGTGAACACTGGAAAAACGAGGTGACCGGTGGCCAGGGGCTGTACTTCAACTGCAACGCGGACAAGAAGATCTACCAGCATTGCGGACTTGGCGAAGTGACGTATCACGATGTTGACGCCTTGCGTGGACTGCAGATGGCCGTGCGCTACATGTGCAAGTCCGATTTCCTGGTGCGGGGTGTGTTGCCCAAGGGAGCACGAGCAATGACCAAAGGCGGTATGCCGAAGAGAAAGGGTGAGAAGCGTGGGCAGAAGCGTCAACAGCAGATGGCGTGGCCGGACTGGAAATCGGTGAAGCTTGATCCCACGGGGACGCGGCATAAGAAGCCACGAGCGAAGCGTGGCATGTTGATGCAGACGGAGTTGGGTGGGTGAAGTTGAAGGGAACGGGGGCGTGGCTTCTTGAGAGGCCGCAGGAGGGCCGAAGGATCTCTCTGACCCCAACACCCACAACTCGACCGACGCAATGCGTTTGAGCGGGATTCAAGAGCCTTGTAGGGCCATTGCTACGGCGAGAAAACAAGGTAGCGCTGTCCATTCGTCTCGAAGGCGAAAGTTGGGCTGCTGCAACGGTTGGCAAGGTATCCTGCGGCCATCTTAAAACTTGTACCCTCACATGCAACGCACCTTACTGAAATCGAAGATCCATCGAGCCACCGTCACCCATTGCGAGCTTCACTACGAGGGGTCTTGTGCCATTGACGAAGACCTACTGGACGCAGCCAACCTGATGGAAAACGAGCAGATCCACATATGGAACATCAACAACGGCGAGCGCTTCATCACCTACGCCATCAAAGGCCAACGCGGCAGCGGCATGATCTCGGTGAACGGATCAGCAGCGCGACGAGCTGCGGTGGGTGACTTATTGATCATCGCGGCATTCGCACAGGTAGAGGAGTCTGAAGTTCACGCTCATCAACCTCAGCTGGTGTTTGTGGATGTACTCAACAAGCAAACTGAGTTGCGGCACGCAGTACCAACTCAGGCCGTTTGAATCGCAGGCGAGGGTGACATCCATCCTGGCACTTGGCCTGGTAGGTCTACGAAATCGACTGCTTCAGGCTGGTTGCGAACGGTCAGGCTGACGCTTTCCACTGTATGCGGTTGCCGATACCGGCCGTTGGGCGATGGGCGGCACGAGCGATCACGATTCGTCCAAAGCAGACGTCAGTCTGCACCTTGGGCGCAGGCGGGCTAGCGATGCACTACCACGGCTCGGATTTAGGGTTGGTGATTGATCGCCGACTCTGTCCCTGCCAAAGTCGCGAAGGCCCCCGCGGAGCGCGGCGCTCTGGAATGCGCCATACGTACGAAAATAGGCGTTGATGAAAATTCCAGAAGACCAACGTTGGGAGCAGACGCGCGCCGGAGCACGTGCCGGCCGCGGCTTCCGTTATCAGGATGCTGCCGCAGCCTTCCTACTTGTGGAGCAATGGAATCGGGGCATGTCTGCCCAACTCGTGCCTGAAGGTCTGGACGACCTGACGCTGTTCGTTGACAGAGTAGAGACTCGGATCCAGGCAAAGTCCATGCACGATCCGAAAGGCATGTTTCGCGCTATGCAACTCGCCGAGTACCTGGAGAAGACTGCGGCCCTACTGTCGCAGGAAGAATGGGTTCAAGGCAATGTGCGTATCGCTGTGATCCTTGAGCGCCCTGTCGTTGGCCTGGAGGCCAAGGGATTGGAGGTGCCTCTGTCATCGTACAAGGATGTTACTGTAGTCCGCCAGGCCCTGGACGCGCAGCGTCCCTCGGCGAGAAGCTTCACAGTGGAGCAGTTACTTGAGCGTTCATTTCTCTTGGTCGAGAGCACTCCAATTGAGTGCTGCGTTCAGCTCCTCACCGAAAAGCAAGGCGCGCCCGCCTTCGCCTGCAGGCTCGTGGCACAACAACTTCGGGTGGACGCCGGCCGCTGCTCCGATGAGAACTATTCCGTGAAGGCATCCAACGCCGCAAAAATAACGACTGCCGACGTGGCAGGGGCAATGGAGCGCGTTCTCCTCGCCACTCAGGAAGGTGGACTTCAGCGCGCCATCCAGGACGGCATCTGTGAAATCGTCGACTTCTCTATGAAGGTTCACGACGAAGCGTTCTACGCAGGCGTGAACGTAGTAGCTGGCCATGTCGCGGCCGGCCTGGTGTTCGAGCGTCCAGCCGTCACTGAGCAGGTCGAGACCGCTGTCGAAACCGGGAAAGCGACCCTCATCGCCGGCCAATCAGGCAGCGGAAAGTCGGCCAGCGCATGGCTGTATGCGAACTCTACGCGGCATGATGTGATCTGGTACAGAGTTGCGAGACTCGCGTCGAATGAGTCCGCTCTTTTGCTACGTCTTGCGAAGGCCAATGAGGCGAGTCGGACTCGCAGGGTTGGATTCATCCTTGACGACGTAGGCAGAAACTTCACCGACACTTGGGACGAGGTGGTTCGCATGGCTGGGGAGTCTGAAGGCGTCATCCTGATTGGCACGATTCGAGAAGAAGACCTCGATCTCCTGGCTGACCTTCGGAGCACCACAGTCGTCAGGCCACAGCTGGACGAGGAACTCGCGACTCGGCTTTTCACTCAGTTGCCCTCACATGAGGGGCGTCGCTTTCATCACTGGCGCGAACCATTCGAAGAGAGCAAGGGGCTTCTACTCGAATTCACGCACCTGGTGACCCAGGGAAAAAGGCTGGAGACGGTGCTTCGCGACCAGTTGCGCCAGCGCGTCAAGGATGCTCGCGACGATGAGCTATTGATCTTGCAGGCGGTCTCATTCGCCTCACGCTTCTCCGCAGCTATCGACAAGGAACGTCTACGCGAAAAAACTGGCCTGACCCCAATCGCATTTGCCAGAGCTCTAAACCGCTTGGTTCAAGAGCACGCCGTCGCGTTAGTGGGTGATGACTCCATCGGAGGGCTCCATGAAATCAGGTCACGGCACCTGGACATCCTGCTTCGTGAGATAACACATCAGACTGAGCTATCCTCTCTGCACCTTGCCCTGACGTGCATTAGATTCAAGGATCTCGCCAGCTTTATTGCCAGTCTCTATCGCGAGCTACCAACAGTTCATGACGCCGTAGTACAAGACTTGGCCTCCTTGCTCCCAGGCTCCAAGATTGAGGCTTGGACTGCGGCGCTTCACGGCTTGGGACTGGTCACCTGCGATCTCGTCGGCAAGGCCTGGATGGATATCTGCAAGGACGAGAAGATCGACGAACGCTTTGCACACATGGTATTCGGGCTCGCTATAGCGAATGCGAACCTGGAAGGGATGGAATTTTGGGAGAGGATTCGCGGTGCGATGAGCCGTTTCTCGGGCATCGGAATACCGGATAAGCGATTGCAGTTGTCAATGCAGCTCTCCAGCTCACCGCCACCTCCATCCTGGAGTTTGCAACAGGCGGTCGAACTCGCTGCTGCACTCATGCCCCTACATGGCACAACGCAACTGCCAGCCACCCCCCAGTGGCTGGTGAGCACTCCCTTCAGCGAGCCCGCATCGGCTTCACAGGTGCTTGGCTTCATCGGCGTGCTGCGCGAGTTGAACGAGCAACTTGCAGGCGAAGCTCTCACAACACAGGGCGGTTCGGCTCACCTACTCGAGAGATTGCACAGTGACACCGCTTGGCTGACGAAGCCCACCCTTGAAAACGATGACGGCGGTGTATTCGTCATCCGGGCCAACATCCGTCTGGTGAACGACGCCGTCCAGTCTAATCTGCACGAACGCGCGGTTTCAATCTGCGACATGCTCATTGCCGCCGAGCCGTTCGCGCAAGCGGCCGCTGTCTCCGCAGTGCTCGGAGATGGCAGCGTTCTGAAGGTGGGTGACTATCCCGTGGCTGACGTCCGATTAGACCGCAGCCGCATAGTCGTTCCGGCGCGGGTGGCTTGGAATCGGGCACAGCTTCGCAGCGTTCAGCAGGTTCAGGAGACGGACGGGGAAACGGCTCGTGCCAATAGCCTGGCGACAGCGCTAAGCGAGACGACTTCGAATTTGCGCCGTGCCGCAGAGTGCTTCTGTCGCTTGGAGCCAGCACCACAGAAGCTGCATGCGCTTGCTTCAATCCGACAGGTCCTTACAGGAATGATCCTCCCTGGTCGCATTCGCTCGTCCGTCTCCGGAGTTCTGGACCGAGGAAGTTACGACACGTCAGATGTCGTCGCCGATGTGGTGCAGGGAATCCAGGAAATCACAAAAGGCCTCGTGTCAGGGAAGGTCGAACACCCCCTGCTGAAGGCGATCAACACGATAGATATCTCAAACAAGATACGTGAGGTAGCGTCATCTGAGCTTTGGCGGTACACGGACTTGGCGAGCGACGTCGACTTCGAGGGCGGCGCACAGTTGCTCAAGGAGATTTCTTACGTGCTGGCGGACACCTACACGTGCCCCTCCGAGTCGTACTCAAGTAGAGCCGCGCTATCGAAGCGGTCACGCAAGCACTCAGCTCTTGGCGCCGCTAGTGCTCTGGCCCTCTCCCGTGCTCAAGGCCTGATTGAGGCGCGTCGTCAAGAGCTCGAAGTCCAGTTTCAAGGAGCTCAGCCCGGATGTGTGGTGGTGGCGCGCAATGACCCATTTGAGCACCTGTGGCCTCCCGCATCGTTCGCAATTCTTTTGCCGTGCAATGAAATCGTAGAGTTTTTTCAAGCGATTGAGCGCTTTGCAAGCGAGCACGCCTGGGATGGCCCTGACCACCGTGTAGCGGCTCCTTTGTTACGGGGGAAGGTCGCCGCTCGGTTTGCCGTGGGCGGAGTTTCGACTATGTTTCCCCAATTCGAGTTCACGAAAGAATGGCAAGCGCTGCTTCCATATCCTTTGCTCGATGACGTTGCGACTGCGGCATTCGACAGAATCCTTGGCGACTGCACCAGTATTTCTGCGGTGATGACGGGTCTTGATCGGGACCTGAACTCCGAGGAGGCGGACTACCTCAACGAACTCATGGCACCGCTTGAAGGTCGTGTGGAGAGTTTTCTGACGCTGAGAAAGGGCAACGACGATGAAGTAATAATAGCCGCGGGCCGGTTTCTCGCCGAGTGTGCGCAAAAGGTGATTTACCAGGCCCAAGAAAACGGTTCCGGCCCGTCCATTGCGCAGGACCAAGCCTCCCTCTTTCGCAACGAGATCAATGATTCGAACGCACAAGTGTTGATATACAGGCTGATGCTCGCAGATTGGGACGCTGCCTCCCAGCCAGTACAAGGAAACTAAAGATGAATGGGGCCACTTCTCCCATAATCGCGCTTTGATACAACGCTCTTTCGGCTCCGCCAATCTCAACATGCTAATGGCGGCAACGGGAAGCTACTGATAACCGAGCGATGGTGCGGCGCGTCCTCTGTTCTCAGAAAAAACTCAACAAGGAGGGCTGCATGCAGCTTCAGCAAATCGACGTCACCGGCGCGCGTCTCGTGGGCGCCATCACTAAGGAATTGGGCTTCGATGGCCCCAAGCACCATGCCGTAGTGCTCGGTCAAGGGATGTTCGACGGCATGGTCTACTTGGCAGAGCTGGTGAAGGGCGGATACCAGGTCGCGACGTTTGAAGATTTCCAGCGACGCTACGCCGCGAACGGCGATATCCGGGTAGAGCCCAATGCTGGGCCGCACAGTAACGTCGAGGTGGCAAAGAGGGCACTGACGGAGCTCAAGCAAGGTCAGGCGAAGTACGACCTCATAGCCAACAACTGCGAGTGCTTCGTCAACCGTGCGATGCACGGGCAGTCCACCAGCACCCAGGTAATCAATACGGCGATCGGTGTGCTGTTGGTCGCTGGACTCGCTTACCTCATCCGCAACTCTCGATAGGTTCCTCGAGGCATGCCACGGCGCCAGAGCTCGCAGCCTGAGTCTTCAGGCATTACCCGGCGGGAGCGTTTTTCTCATCTCACTGGCCAGTAACAAAGCCATTTTGGCTGTGCCCGATCAGTTCTGGTGGGAGTGTGTGAGGTACAGAACCAATTCTGACAAGCGTCACCTTCGTCCTGTGGTGCTGGGTGAGCGATTGATGGTCGTGAAGGGACGGTGGCCACGTCAGGGTGAGGTATGCGACATCATCGCCGGGCATCTGGAAGACTGACCCGATCCAGGCGAGTTGGCGACGAAGAGCCGGGATTTCAGGTAGCACGTCCGTGCATTGATCCCTTGCTGACTATTGGATTTTGCGCTAACTTCCGCTCATTCATATAGGGAGGGGCTCGCCAGCAAAGCTGGGAGTTGCACACGCAACTTATGGCGGCGGTCTAGAGCCTCACATAACGCTCAGCCGAGCGAAAAAAGAACAGGTTTGTGAGGCATGATTAATCCAGTAGCCGTTAATCCTATCGCGGGCGCAATAACTCTTCGATGCCTTGAACTTCGTCAGTTTCGTCGGCTGGCCGATGTGAAGGTGGATATCGACGAGAAGACAACCATTCTTGTTGGCGCAAATAACAGCGGTAAGACGTCCATCCTTGCCGCGTTGCGGCATTTCCTGTCAGATTCTTTCGCCTTTGGTGCCTACGACTTGAGTCTGTCGCAGTGGGCAAAGCTCCGCGCGCTGGGGAAGAAGTGGGAGGCGCTAACCGAGAATCCTATGACTGCGGCGGCTCCGGCGTTCGATTGGGATGACCAGTTGGCGGCACTGCGCGCCACCATGCCGACGCTCGATCTCTGGTTCAACGCTGAGGCCGGTATGTACCACTTTGTTGCGCCGTTCCTCTCAAAATTCAGTTGGAAGGGCGGCGCCGTTGGTTTGCGCCTTCGCCTCGAACCTGCGTCTGATGCCGAAGGGCTACGAGAGCTCGCCTGGGCTTACAACCAAGCGAGGACACCGGTGAAGGATATGGGTGAGAAATCGCTGGCCTGGCCCGTCGACCTCATCGACTTTTGGTTGCATGAGCCAAAGCGGCTTGGATCTGTCCGCGTGTACAAGCTGGACGCAGAAAATAACCCTCTTGAAGGCCATGCGACTTATGCGCAGCAGGCGCTCGACGCAGATGCTGCGCCTATCGACAGGAAGCACCTCACGAAGCTGATTCGTGTCGACTTTGTCGCCGCTCAGCGTGGTCTTGGGAGCGAGGAGGCTGAATCACGCTCGACTTCAGGGATTCATCGGGCTGGCCTCTTCTCCAACCAGTTACTCAAGTTCGCTCGAGACCATCTGAAGGTGGCGTCCACGGGTCATGGCCATCGGGCGGACCTCATCCAGGCAGTGGCGGAAGCGCAGCAGGCACTCGATGCGAAGATCGAAGAGGCAATTGCGCCGTCGGTCGCGGAGGTCCGAGAGCTTGGCTATCCAGGGTTACATGACCCGCAGGAAATCCGCTTCCGCACGCGAATCCAAACCGCCGACTTGTTGGACCACTCGACTGCCGTCCAGTACGGAATCGGTAAGGGGGCCACAGACGAGTTTCTCCCTGAGTTCTCCATCGGTCTCGGCTATCAGAACCTCCAGTCACTGAGCTACCAGCTCGTGTCGTTCAAGGCCGCGCGGCTAAGCCCAGAGAAGGGCTCACCGCCGCCGGTGCACTTTGTGATGATTGAGGAGCCGGAGGCGCACTTGCATGTACAGGTGCAGCGAATCTTCCCGGGGAAAGCGCACCAACTCATCAGTCCGACCCTGGTGGAGGCGCCAGGACTCAAAAGCCAATTGCTCATCAGCACGCACTCAAGTCACCTCGCCCATGCCGAGAACTTCGACCGGCTTCGCTATGTGCGCCGGGTACCGAAGGCCGAAGGCGCAGTGATGCCGACCACGGAGGTGGTGAACCTGGGGTCGGTTTTCGGTACGGACGTCTCGACCCGAAAGTTCGCCGAGCGCTACTTCCGAGTACAGCACACGGACCTACTGTTCGCGAACGCAGCAATCTTTGTGGAGGGCGTGGCAGAGCGCATGCTAGTGCCGCTGTTCATTGAGCGCCAGTTCAGTGGCCTGAGTTCTAAGTACGTTTCGTTCCTAGACATCGGGGGCAGTCATGCTCACAGACTCCAGCCACTGGTTGAGAAGCTTCGCATTCCTACGGTCGTAATCACCGATGCCGACCCCGTGGAGGTGAAGAAAAGCGATAAGAACCCGAAGAAGACCGTGAGAGTCGCGGTGGCTAACCTTGGGCAGGCCGGCCTCGAATGCGGAAATGCGACCTTGCGCAAATGGCATCCACAGCTTCAAATGCTGGAGGAAATGAAGGCTCCCACTGCCAAGCAACTGGTGTGGTCGGAGAAGGGCTGTTCCGTGCGCTTCGCTTGGCAGCTTCCTGTCGATGAGGCAGACGGGAGTTGGCCAAGCTCGTTCGAGGACTCGCTGATTCTCACCAATCACAAGTGGTTTGCGGAGCTTGCTGCCGCCGGCGCGGTTGGCGCCGTAGGTGGGGTTGGCGCCGTAGGTGGGGTTGGCGCCGTAGGTGGGGTTGAGCTCCCAACGAGCGGGCTGACGGATGTGGCCGAACTCGTGGCAGAAGGAAAGTCGTTCCCAGAGTTGGTCGAAGCGCTCCATCTCCTGATGCACAAATCCCTGAACAAGGGCGAGTTCGCAGCCAGCGTCTTCGAGCAGGTCGCTGGCGGCGCTCAAATCGCGTGCCCCAAGTACATCGCAGATGCCCTGCAATGGCTCCAGGCGCAGCTTGAACCGAATCCGGACCTGATGACATGAGCGCGGACATTAACGATCCGGGGAACGAACTCGATGCCGGCGTCGTCGAGGAGATTTGTGGCTACCTCACCGAGCAACCCCCACGGAGCTTCTTTCTGTTCGCGGGTGCCGGCTCTGGAAAGACGCGCACGTTGGTCGAGGTCCTGCGCCGCCTCACAGGGGTGACACCTCACGAGGCTGGCGGGAAAATCGCTCGCAGTCTGCGACTGGCTGGCCGATCCATTCGGGTAGTGACCTACACCAAGAATGCCGTAGCGGTCATCAACGGCCGACTTGGCGACAATGACCTGGTCAAGGTCTCGACGATTCACAGCTTCTGCTGGGAACTCATCGAAGGCTTCAACAGCGACATCAGGGAAGCTCTCATCGCGGTCGCGCAGGCCAAGCTTGAAAGGGACCGTGCGGCGGCAGCGGCGAAGCCCAAGGGCATCAGTGACAAAGACCGAGTCGATTTCGCTGAGATTGAGGCCGTCATTGAGGCATATCGTCAGACGTCCTCCTTCAGATATCACCCTGACAAGAACCTCTATGGAGCCGGTGCCATCCAACATACGCATGTGCTCAACGCAACCGCTTGGATTCTGCTAAATAAGCCGACGCTGCGAAGGATTCTTCAAGACCGTCATCCGGTTGTGCTTATCGACGAGTCGCAAGATACGATGAAGTCGATGCTCAACGCGCTCATGATTCTTGCCGAGCCGCGTGGAGCGGGCTTGACTCTTGGTCTTCTGGGTGATCATCGACAGCGCATCTTCAGCGACGGCTATGAAGACCTGCCAACCCTCGTGCCAGAAGGTTGGGCAAAGCCGGAGCTGCAAATGAACCATCGCAGCCAGCGTCGCATCGTGGATCTGATAAATCGTGTCTGGGAAGCCAAGCTGGAGGGGCGAACGCAGCCGGCTAACGGTGTTGTGCAGCGGCCTCGAACTGAAAAAGACAGGGGTACGGTTCGCATCTTCGTTGGGAGCACCGCGCTCACGGGGGACGACAAGGCCAAGCTGGAGAACTGGTGTGCAGAACAGATGGCAGATGCTACGCAGGTTGAAGATTGGCGTGATGGCAACTACCAGTTGCTGGCGCTTGAGCACAAGTTGGTTGCCACGCGGGGCTCTTTTCTCAACGTCTACCAAGCCATGGAGCTGCTTGACCCGAATGCAGCGGCTCCCGTCGGAAGCGGCGAGAACAAAGGACCGTCGGCAGCGCGTCTCCTCTTGGACGAACTAGCTGGCCTCGCTCGATGTGTCAGGCCAGACGGGTCGATAGATGAGTCTGCGGCCACCGACCTACTGCGTCACTATGGAAGCCTCGATGGGCTGCCTGTTGATATGCAGCTACGAAATACGCGAATTCAGGAGATGCATGCGAGCATCCTTGAATTCGCTAAGGGTGTGAGCAACCCCGACTCGACTGTGAGAGAGGTGCTTTCACCGATTCTCGCGGCGCGACTTTTTGACGTGGACTCTCGACTCGGGGATGCCTTCGCCGACAAATCTCCTCCTCCCCCGGCTCCGATACCGCGAAAGGAAAAGGAGACTACGGAAGCTCGAATCCGTCGCGGGTGGTGTGCACTTTTCGTGGCTCCGTGGCGAGAGCTGGAGCGGTATCGCCGGTACTTGGCCGGCGAATCCGAGCTGGCCACCCACAGAATTGTGAAGGGGTCTGAGTTCCACCATGTGATGGTGGTGATGGACGACCAACAGGCTGGAACTCACCAGATCTCCTACGACAAGCTGTTTGGGGCTAAGTCTCTTAGCGATACCGACCTGAAGCACGCAGAGAATGGCAAGGAGACGACCATCGATAGAAGTCTACGGCTGCTCTATGTCACTTGCAGTCGAGCGAAAGAGTCGCTCGCGCTGGTGCTCTGGTCGGAAGCGCCCCACGAGGCGCTGAAGAGGATTCGGGGCAGCGGTTGGTTTGAGGCGCACGAAGTGCAGGCGATTCAACCTATATAAGTAAGGCTGCCATGCGGCTTGCCCTAAACGGTCGCCTGCTTAGGGTCGGCAGCGCACCTCGGCAGCATCATGTAGCAGCGGTTATCTGCAATGCCAACAGGGCAAGCTTTCCAGGAGACATATACCGGCAGTTTGGTAGCGTCCTGCGATGTGCCACTGCTGTTGATGTCGAGCGTCTGCTTCCCAGCTGATACCGTGAGTTCAGCGGAAGCCGGCGACCGACAGCTCCCGCTGCACAACAGTCCATCGAAACGAATCAATGCGAGGCATCCGGAAGCCTTGCTTAACCCCAACCTTACGTCATAAAGCCCGGCGCGAAGCCGGGCTATATGACCTTCGACGCGCAGAGCAACACTCGGAATCTGGCTACACAGTGGCTACACGGCCCATGAAAACAAAAATCCCGCTATTGTTTAGATAGCGGGATTTCTTTATGCAGCTTGGTAGGGCGTGAGGGACTTGAACCCGCGACCAAAGGATTATGAGTCCTCTGCTCTAACCAACTGAGCTAACGCCCCCCAACCTGAGCCCGTGACCGGGTCAGGATCTTTGTATTGTAAGAGGCTACTTGTTGTGGCTCAGGGCGTTGGTGACCAATTTCGCTGTGATGTCGACGATCTGGATCATGCGGTCGTAGGGCATGCGGGTGGGGCCGATGACGCCGAGGGTGCCTACGATCTGGCCGTCGACTTCGTACGGTGAACTGACGACCGACAGCTCTTCGAAGGGTACGGTTTTGCTTTCGCCACCGATGAAGATGCTCACGCCGTCGGCCTGGCTGGAGATATCGAGCAGGCGCATGAGCTGGGTTTTCTGCTCGAACAGGTCAAAGGCCCGTCGCAGGTGACCCATGTCGCCCGAAAAATCGCTGACCGACAGAAGGTTGCGCTCACCCGAGATGACCACCTCGTCCTGGGCCTGGGTGAGTGCGTCTGAACTGACATTGACGGCCGCCTGCATGAGCGCCGCGATTTCGGCGCGCAGGCTTTCGACTTCGCCCTTGAGTCGTTCGCGCACCTGTTCGATGGCCAGACCGGCATAGTTGGCGTTGAGGAAGTTGGCCACTTCCAGCAGTTGAGACTGGGTGTAGTCGGCCTCGGTGAAGATGACGCGGTTTTGCACGTCGCCGTCGGGCGAGACGATGATCACCAGCAGGCGGCGATCAGACAGGCGCAGAAACTCGATGTGGCGAAACACCGAGGTGCGCCGGGGGGCCATGACCACGCCCACAAACTGGGACAGGTTGGACAGCAGGTGGGCCGCATTGGCGATCACCTTCTGGGGTTGCTCAGGGGCCAGCTGGGGCGTCAACAATTGTTCACGCTGTACTGTCAACATGGTGTCCACAAACAGCCGATACCCCCGCGCCGTGGGAATGCGACCGGCCGAGGTGTGGGGGCTGGCGATCAGGCCCAGGTCCTCGAGATCGGACATGACGTTGCGGATGGTGGCCGCCGACAATTCCAGGCCCGAAGCCTTGGACAGCGTGCGCGATCCGACCGGCTGGCCATCAGCGATATAGCGCTCGACCAGAGCTTTCAACAACAACTTGGAACGGTCATCGAGCATGGCGCAATTTTAATGATGTAATTTATCGAATGAAGTCCAAATTCCACCACGTTGCCCTGATCGGCAAGTACCAGACTCATGGGCCTGGCGCCAATGCCGTCAACTCGCGTGAGGTGCTGGATGACATCGCGCATTTTCTGGCCCGCCAGGGCTGTGAGGTGGTGCTGGAAAGCGAGACCCAGGCTAACACGGGCCTGGGCTCCTATGCCACGCTGACTGTCGAAGAAATCGGCGCCCGCTGCGATCTGTGCCTGGTAGTGGGTGGCGATGGCACCATGCTGGGCATCGGGCGCAGGCTGGCCTGCCATGGAGTGCCCTTGATCGGCATCAACCAGGGGCGGCTGGGTTTCATCACCGACATTCCCCTGGAAAACTACCAGACCACGCTGCGCCCCATGCTGCGGGGTGAATACGAAGAAGACCATCGCAGCCTGATGCATGCGCAGGTGATGCGTGATGGCCACGTGGTGTTTGATGCCCTGGCACTGAACGATGTGGTGGTCAACCGGGGCGGCACCTCGGGCATGGTCGAGCTGCGGGTGGAGGTGAACGGTCATTTTGTGGCCAATCAGCGGGCTGATGGCCTGATCATTGCCTCACCCACCGGCTCCACGGCTTATGCGCTGTCGGCCGGCGGGCCCTTGATGCACCCGTCGATCCCGGGCTGGATCCTGGTGCCGATTGCGCCCCACACGTTGTCCAACCGGCCGATTGTGCTGGCCGACACGGGCGAGGTGGCGATCGAGATCGTGAGCGGGCGCGATGTGAGCGCCAATTTCGACATGCAATCGCTGGCCTCGCTGATGCTGGGCGACCGGATCATCGTGCGCCGCTCGGTGCACCGGGCCCGGTTTCTGCACCCGCGCGGCTGGAGCTACTTTGACACCCTGCGCAAGAAAATGCACTGGAACGAGGGAGGTTCCTGACCGTGGCGCTCAAACGCATAGCCCTTCGCGACTTCGTGATCGTGGAGCAACTCGAACTGGACCTGGCATCGGGTTTCACGGTGCTCACCGGCGAGACCGGTGCGGGCAAGTCGATCTTGATTGACGCGGTGCAACTGACGCTGGGCGCCCGGGCCGATGCCACGGTGGTGCGTGACGGCGCGGCGCGCGCCGACCTGTGTGCCGAGTTTGACCTGACCCCCGAGGTGCGCCACTGGCTGGAGGAAGCCGCCCTGGAGGGCGACGACCAAAGCCTGTTGCTGCGCCGCACGGTGGACGCCCAGGGCAAGAGCCGGGCCTGGATCAACGGTACGCCGGCCACCGCCACCCAATTGCGCCAACTGGGCGATCTGCTGCTCGACATTCATGGCCAGCATGCTTGGCAAAGCCTGACCCGCCCCGAGTCGGTGCGCAGTCTGCTGGATGCCTATGCCCAGATTGACAGCCGGGCCATGCAGACCACCTGGCAACAATGGCGCACGGCGTTGGGTGCCCTTGAGCACGCCCGCGCCGCCCAGGCCACGCTGCTGCGCGAGCACGAGCGCCTGACCTGGCAGATCGGCGAACTGGACAAACTAGCCCCTGGGGTTGATGAGTGGGACGAACTGAGCAATCAGCACACCCGCCTGTCCCACATGCACACCTTGCTTGAGGCCGCTCAGGGTGCCGTTGAAACACTGGAGGGCGAGGATGCCGGCGCCCTGGCCCTGCTGGCCCGCGCCCAGGCACGCCTGCAAGACCATGAGCACCTGGAGCCCGAATTCAAGGCGATCGCTGATGTGCTGGCCTCCAGCCTGGCCCAGGCCGAAGATGCGGCGCACTCGCTCAACGCCTGGCTGCGCCGCACCGACCTCGACCCCGACACCCTGGCCGAACTGGACCACCGCCTGACGCAGTGGATGGGCCTGGCGCGGCGCTACAAGCGCCCCCCGGCGGATCTGCCCGCCCTGCTGGCTGACTGGAAGCGAGAGTTGCAGACGCTGGACGCCGCGGCCGATCTCGACAAGCTTGAAAGCGCAGCCGCGCAAACCGAAAAAGCCTTTCTGGCCGAGGCACGGCAGGTTTCGCGCCAACGTGCCGTGGCCGCGCCCCAACTGTCGCGAGCCATTACCGCCGCCATGCAGTCGCTGGGCATGAAGGGGGGGCGCTTTGAGGTGGCCCTGCCCGCAGCCAGCAGCCCAGGGGCCTGCGGACTGGAAGACGTCGAGTTTCTGGTGGCCGGCCATGCCGGCACCACGCCACGGCCCGTGGGCAAGGTGGCCTCGGGCGGCGAGCTGTCGCGCATTGCCCTGGCGATTGCCGTCACCACCAGTCGCCTGGGCCAGGCTCAGACGCTGATTTTTGACGAGGTGGATTCAGGTGTGGGCGGCGCCGTGGCACAGACCGTGGGCCAACTGATGCGGCAACTGGGCCAGGACCGGCAGGTGCTGGCCGTGACCCACCTGGCCCAGGTGGCGGCCTATGCGCACCAGCACCTGCAGGTGTCCAAGCTGTCGGGGCCCCGTGGCACCCGCAGCAGCGTGGCCCCCATCGCTGGCGGCACCCGCGTCCAGGAGGTGGCACGCATGCTGGGCGGCGATGTGCAATCGGCCGCCTCGCTGGCGCATGCCCGCGAGATGTTGGACCTGGTGCCACCGGGCGCGCTGCCGGAACCCGTTGTCGCGGCAGTGCCGGTGACGCGCAAGAAAAGGGCCTGAACCATGGAAATCGTCCTCATCACCGGCATGTCGGGCTCGGGCAAATCGGTGGCGCTGCATGCGCTCGAAGACGCCGGCTTCTACTGCGTGGACAACCTGCCCCCCGAGTTGCTGCAGCCTCTGGTGGCCCTGGAGCAAGAGCACCACGCCCACAAGCTGGCCATCGCCATGGATGTGCGCAGCGCCACCTCGCTGCCCCAGGTGCCGCAACAGCTGCGTGCGCTGCGCGACGCCGGCATCACGGTGCGGCCCCTGTTTCTGGACGCCACCACCGACATCCTGGTGCGGCGCTACTCGGAAACCCGGCGCCGCCACCCGCTGTCGCAGGGGGCCACGCAAGAGCGCGCCCTGGTTCAGGCCATCGAACTTGAGCGCGAACTGCTGGCCGACCTGCGTGAGCAGGCCCATGTGATCGACACCAGCTTCATCCGGGCGGCCCAGCTGCAGCGCCATGTCAAGGACCTGGTCTCAGCGCCAGCCAGCCAGCTGACGCTGGTGTTCCAATCCTTCGCATTCAAGCGCGGCATTCCGGTAGATGCCGATTTTGTATTTGACGTGCGCATGCTGCCCAACCCGCACTACGAGCCTGAACTGCGCGCCTTGACCGGCAAGGACCCCGCGGTGGCCGATTACCTGGCGGCCAGCCCTCCGGTGCGCGAGATGCAGCGCCAGGTGGCCGAGTTTGTGGCCAATTGGCTGCCCTCGATGGCCAGCGATCACCGCAGCTACGTCACCGTGGCCGTGGGCTGCACTGGGGGCCAGCACCGCTCGGTGTACCTGGTGGAGCAACTGTCACGGCATTTCGCGACCGACTGGGTCACCCTGAGCCGGCACCGCGAACTCGACAGTCACTGAGCCTCAAGCAGGCGCCGCACTGGCGTGGGCAGGCCCAGCGCAGGCCAGTCGGCGGCCGCTACCCAACGCCCCTCCAGGCCTGGCACCGGGGGCTGATCGGCCTGGGCACAGCGCCATTGAACCGGGTGCAGGTACAGATCGCGGTGGGTGAGCACATGCAGAAAAGCCGGCAGTGCCTGCACCGAGGTGCCAGCCGGGCTGATCGGCAATGCGGCCTCGCTGTCGAAAACGGGCAGGCATTCCAATTCGGCCCAAATGCCTTTTTGCGGGCGACGCTGCAGCCAGACCTGGCCCTGCGGGCCCACTGGCCACAACAACCACCAGCTTTCGGCACGCCGTTTGAGTTTGCGGGTACGCACCGGATACCGTTCGGGCTCGCCCTCGGCCAGGGCCCGGCAGGTACCCTGCAGCGGGCACAGCAGGCAGGCCGGCTTGCGCGTGGTGCAGACCGTGGCCCCCAGGTCCATCAGGCCCTGGGTGTAGGCCGGCATGTCGGGTGAACGGCCAGCATCATCTGGGGCCGGCGCGTCGGGCAGCAGGGCCGTGGCCAGATCCCACAGGCGGCGCTCGTGGGCCGCCACGGCCAGGTCATCGCCAAAGCCCAGCGCCCGGGTCAATACCCGCTTCACGTTGCCATCCAGGATCGCCACCCGCTCTTCAAAACAGAAGGACGCGATCGCTGCCGCCGTCGAGCGGCCAATGCCCGGCAAAGTGGTCAGCAACTCGGCGCTGCGCGGAAACGCGCCGCCGTGCAGGCTCATCACCTGGCGGGCACAGGCATGCAGGTTGCGCGCCCGGCTGTAGTAGCCCAGGCCACTCCACAGGCCCAGCACCTCGTCCTGTTCGGCCGCGGCCAGCGCAGCCACGTCGGGAAAGCGCGCCAGAAAGCGGTCAAAGTAATCCAGCACGGTCGACACCTGCGTCTGCTGCAGCATGATTTCCGACAGCCAGACCCGATACGGGTCGCGGGTGTTTTGCCAGGGCAGATCATGGCGCCCATGCTCGCGCTGCCAACGGACGACCCGTTGGGCCAGTGTTTCAGTCATTTGCTCACCCGGTGATGGTTTCAGGGCGCTGGGGAACCTGGTCGACCGCTTCGAGCAGGTCCTGGGTCAGGCCCTGCAGCTGGCGCGACTGGCGCTCAAGCTGCTGTTCACTGGCCTCGATTTCGGCAATCCGGTCGGCCAGGCTGGTGGCCGCCTGCTGGATGCGATCGATCGCCTCCAGCCGACGGATGAAGCTGCGGCGGCGCTCGCGCACCTGGGCGTCCATTTGCGCCATGGCGGCCCGGCTCCAGAGCTCCAGGTCGTTGGCGGCCGATTCAAGCACCACGCGCAGGCGCGTGCCCAGGGCTCGCACCAGGCGCTCGCCAAACGCCGGCTGCGCCAAGCGCAGCACGTTGCCCAGGCTCAGGTACTGCAGGTGATTGCTCTCGATCCGCAGCAGCTCGGCTTCATAGCGGGTCATGTCGGGCGCGGTGGGCACCTGCAGCGAAAAGCCATATTCGGCATTGAACTGCTTGAACGAGCTCGACAACATGGTCTGCAACTCGCCGCTGGCACTGATGGCGCTTTTCAGCACCCGGCGCAATTCGGCAAAGGTGTCCAGATAGGCCTTGCGCGCGCCCAGCTTGATGCCGGGCTGGCGCAGCGCCTGCGCCAACTGGCTGAGGATGATCTTGAGGTTGCTGGCCGACAGCGTCTGCAAAGCCTCGCGCTGCAGCTTCAGGTGCACCGATTTGACGGCCTGCACACGGGCATTGCTTTCGTCGAACTCACCCTGCTCCTGCTCGATCCGGATGCGCATGCCATGGATCACCGAGGCATTCTTGCCGCGCAGGCCATTGAGTTCGAGCATCTGCTCGGCCAGGTCGCGACGGCGGATGTTGAACACGCGCCCCAGCTCGGTTCGCAAGTCCCCCACGCCCTGCGCCACCGCCTGCTGAAGAATCGCACGGCGACTGCCCAGCAGGCCCTGACCCAGCGCGTCTTCCAGCGCCGGCAGGCGGCTGGCCGCCAGCAAGGCCGCATCGTTCGACACCTTGGCCACCAGCCCCTTCTGGGCCGACACGGCCAGCACCTGCTCGACCGGCACGCCCAGCATCTCAGCCGACTGGGCACGCTGGCGCTGGATCTGGGCCTCGATCTGCTCGGGGCTGCTCAAGGCATCCCACAGGGTGTCGATCTTGTTGAGCACCACCAGGCGCGACACCGACGACCCCTCGGGGGGCGCCAGGTGATCGCGCCACATGGTGAGGTCGGAGCGGGTCACGCCGGCATCGGCGGCCAGGATGAACACCACGGCGTGCGACTGCGGGATCAGGCTGACCGTCAACTCGGGCTCGGCCCCCACCGCGTTCAGCCCCGGGGTGTCCAGGATCACCAGGCCCTGCTCCAGCAAGGGGTGCGCCAGGTTGATCAGTGCATGGCGCCAGCGTGGCACCTCGATCAGGCCTGCCGCATCGGGCAAGGGGTTGTCTTCGGGGGTTTCGTCATGCCAGAAGCCCAGGGCACGCGCCTCGTCCTGGGTGACCCGGATCACATCCGAGACTTTCTCAAGGGTTTGCGCCAGCGCTTCGGGGTCTTGCAGGTCAAGGTCGATGCGAGTCCACTGCGCGGGCCGTTCGCGCCATTCGGCCAACGCCAGGGGTTCAAGCCGCGTCTGCACCGGCAGCAGCCGCAGGCAGGCCGGCAGATCCGGCTCGTAGCCCAGTTCGGTCGGGCACATGGTGGTGCGCCCCGCGGCAGCCGGCATGATGCGGCGCCCGTAGCCGGCAAAGAACAAGGCGTTGATCAGCTCAGATTTGCCGCGAGAAAACTCGGCCACAAAGGCCACGGTGACCTTGTCGGCGCGCACCTGGGCCTCCAGGCGCTGCAGTTGGCCCTGCACGGCGGCATCTGCCAGGCGGTGCGTGCGCGCCCATTCGCCCAGCTGCTTCAGGCGCAGCGCAAAATCACGCCGCCAAGCCCCATGCTGGTCGAATTGTTCATTGAAAGTTGTGCCCACGGCGGCCCCGAAACGATGTGCGATTGACTATAGCATCGGCCCCTGTTGCGCCAAGGCTCATGCCGGCACACTCAGGCATGCTGGCATTGCGGGCAATAGAAGGTGGAGCGTTGACCCTGCTTGAGCTGCCGCACCAGGCTGCCGCAGGCCCGGCAGGGCTGGCCGGCACGCCCGTACACCATGGCCTCCAGCTGAAAGTACCCCGACTGCCCCTCGGCGTTGCTGAAGTCACGCAGGGTGCTGCCGCCTTTTTCGACCGCCCGCGCCAACACGTCGCGGATGGCACCATGCAGGCGCCGCGCCCGCGCCAGGCTGATGCGGTCAGCCCGGGTGGTGGGGCGGATGCCCGCCAGGAACAAGGCCTCGGAGGCGTAGATGTTGCCCACGCCCACGACCACATCGCCCGCCAGCAGCACCTGTTTGATCGCGGAGCGCCGCTGTCGCAAACCGGCATGGAAGTTCTCCACCTGAAAATCATCGCCCAGCGGCTCCAGGCCCAGGTGATCCAGCAGCTTGCGCGCCACGGGGTCCGACTCATCTCGGGCATGCACCACGGCGCCAAAACGGCGCGGGTCATGCAGGCGCAACAGGCCTTGGCTGGTGAGCAGGTCAAAGTGGTCGTGCACCCCCGCCGGGGCTGCGACCGCGCCAAAAGTCACGCTGCCCGACATGCCCAGGTGCAGCAGCAGCAGGCCCTGATCCAGGTCCAGCAACAGGTATTTGCCGCGCCGCCTGACGCCTCTCACCTGCCGACCCACGAGCGTGGAAGGCTCGCAGCCCAAGGGCCAGCGCAGCGGCTTGCCCAGGCTGACAGACAGCACCTGGGCGCCTGCGATGCGATCGGCAAAACTGCGCCGGGTGACTTCAACTTCGGGTAATTCAGGCATTGCACATTTCGTTTGCAAGCATGGATTATTATGAGTCGATGAAGCCTTTTCGCCGCTTGGTTCCTGTTGCCGCCGCCGTCCTGCTGGCCCTTCTTCAGCCAGTTCAGGCCCAGACGCCTCCCGCGCCCAAGCGCGAAGCCCCAGAGCCCCCTTCGCTCATGGATGCCCAACTGTTCTATGAGATCTTGCTGGGCGAAATGAACGCCAAGGGGGTTGACCCTGCGACCGGCTTTGCTCTGATCCTCGACAGCGCCCGCCGCACCAACGACAGCCGTCTGTATCAGCGCGCCATGGAGATCGCACTGCAGGCACGCTCCGGCGACTCGGCATTGCAGGCGGCGCAAAACTGGCGCCTGGCCCAACCCGATTCCCGCGAAGCCAATCGCTACGTGCTGCAGATCCTGCTGGCGTTGAACCGGGTCAGCGACTCGATCCCGGCCCTGCAACGCGAACTGGCACTGGCTTCTGCCGCTCAAAAGCCCCAATTGCTGGCGGCCATCCCCGCGCTGTATGGGCGGGTTGGCGACCGCGCCCTGGCCGCCAAAGTGGTTGAAGAAGCGCTCGACAAAGAACTGCGCGACCCCGAGATGGCCGGCGACGCCTGGGCTGCCGTGGGCCAATTGCGCCTGGCAGCCGGCCAGACGCCGCAGGCCCTGGAGGCCGCCCAGGCCGGCTTGAAGCTGCAACCGGCCTCAGAGGCGCCGGTGCGCCTGGCGCTGCAGATCATGGGCCCCAAGAGTCCCACCGCAGAACCCCTGGTCAGAGGCTATCTGGACCGCTATCCCAAGAAGGGCGAGATGCGGATTGCCTACGCCCGCACCTTGCTGGACGCCCAGCGCTACAACGACGCCCAGCAACAGCTCACCACCGTCACCGTCAACCAACCCGAACTGGCCGAGGCCTGGCTCATCCTCGGTGCCCTGCAGACGGAAGAGAACCAACAAGCACAGGCCCAGAAGTCGCTGGAGCACTATCTCGGCCTGGCCAGCGCACAAGCCGAATCCGAAGCACGTCAGCGCGGGCTCTCGCAGGCCTATCTGTCGCTGTCCCAACTGGCAGAGAAACGGCAAGACTACGCGGCAGCCAACGCCTGGTTGAGCAAGATCGACAGCCCCTCGCTGCAGGCCACGGCGCGCACCCGGCGCGCCGCCATTCTCGGGGCCCAGGGCAAGGTCGACGAGGCCCGCGCACTGTTGCAGACCTTGCCTACCAACACACCCAGCGAAGCACGCACCCGGCTGATGGCCGAGGTGCAATTGCTGCGCAGCCAGAAGGCCTATGACGCCGCCCTGCAGTTGCTGGACTCGGCCCTGCAATCGAGCCCGGACGACACCGACCTGATGTACGACCTGGCCATGATGGCCGAGAAGCTCGGGCGCTTCGAGCAGATGGAAAAACTGCTGCGCGACATCATGGCGCAGCAACCCGAGAACCAGAACGCCTACAACGCGCTCGGCTACTCGCTGGCAGACCGCGGCGTGCGCCTCGACGAGGCCCACCAGCTGGTGAGCAAAGCACTGGAGCTGGCCCCCAACGATCCCTTCATCAGCGATAGCCTGGGTTGGGTGGAGTTCAAACGGGGCCGCTTGCAGGAAGCCATCCAGATCCTGGACAAGGCGTTCCAGAGCAAGCCCGATCCCGAGATCGCGGCTCACTTGGGCGAAGTGCTGTGGGTTGCCGGCCAGCGCAGCCGGGCCACCGCCGTCTGGAAGCAAGGCATGGCACTGAGCCGGGACAACGAAACACTTCAGGACACGATGCGCCGGTTCAACGTCAAGCCATGACCCCAACACCGCGCCACCTGCGCAGACAGTTGCTCATAGCCGGCGCCATGTCTGCGCTTGGGTTGCTGGGCTGCGCCAGCGGCAGGCGCGCTTTGCCCGACGATGGCTCACCGCGCCCCGCTCATTTTTGGAGCGGGCGCCTGGCCTTGAAGGTGGAAGGCGACGCCCCTCAATCCTGGTCGGCCAGCTTCGAGTTGCTGGGCACGCCCGAGCAAGGCTCGCTCGATCTGTTCAGCCCGCTGGGCAGCACGGTGGCTCACCTTGAATGGTCAGCCGATCAAGCCCTCTGGCAGGCGCGGGGCGAAACCCGCCGATACGCCACACTGGAGCAGCTGGCCGCCGACGCCACCGGCACACCCGTGCCGATCGCGGCATTGTTTCATTGGCTGCAAGGCCAGCAGCCCACCCTGCCCGGCTGGCAGGCCGACCTCAGCCAGCTTGACAACGGGCGGCTGACAGCCCGGCGCGAGCAACCTCAACCTGCCCTCGAATTGCGCATCGTGCTGGAGCGCTGAACCGCAGGCGAGCCGGATAATGAGCCCATGAAGGCGATTTACGACGTTCCGGCCCCCGCCAAACTCAACCTGTTCCTGCACATCACCGGGCGCCGCCCGGATGGCTACCACTTGCTGCAGTCGGTGTTCATGCTGATCGATTGGTGCGACACGCTGCATTTCGAGCGACGCCCCGATGGCCGCATCGAACGCACCGACCTGACCGACCCCTTGCCCGCCGATGACCTGGCAGTGCGTGCCGCCCGCTTGTTGCAGCAAGCCGGCCAGGTGCAAGAGGGGGTGCACATCAGCATCGACAAGCAGATCCCGGCGCAGGCCGGCATGGGGGGGGGCTCATCGGATGCCGCCACCACCTTGCTGGCCCTCAACCGACTCTGGAAGCTCAACTTCAGCACCGAACGCCTGTGCGAACTGGCGATCCGGCTGGGTGCCGATGTGCCGTTCTTCATCCGGGGCCGCAACGCCTGGGTCGAAGGAATTGGTGAGATAATCCGGCCGTTGGAAAATTCTGCGCAGTGCCCGCCGGCGCGTTTCATCGTGGTGAAACCTGAAGCCGGACTGGAAACTGCAAAAATTTTTTCATCGCCTTTGCTGGAGTGGTCAAAAAACGCTGCTACAATCGAAGGCTTCGCTGCTGATCACTACCGATACGGTAAAAATGACCTGCAGTCAGTTGCTCAGCAACTTTGTCCTGAAGTTTCAAATGCCATCAATTGGCTGAAACAACAAGATTTAGATGCTAGAATGACGGGCTCAGGAAGTGCTGTGTTTTCACACATCACTGACTCGGTAGATCTGAAAGATGCGCCAGGCATCTGGAAGATCCGAGAGTGCAGCAACATGGAAGCTCATCCATTATTGGGTTGGGCTTCTAGCGAAAAGTTGTCGGTGGGTGTCTAGCTTTAGACATCAACCTGTGTAGGGGAGTCGCCAAGTTGGTTAAGGCACCGGATTTTGATTCCGGCATTCGAGGGTTCGAGCCCTTCCTCCCCTGCCAAATTCTTTGCACGCACAGGCCAATTTCCTTCAGACCGCTGGACGCTCATGCAAGCCACCCCTCCTGATTTCATGGTTTTCACGGGCAACGCCAATCCTGGTCTGGCCGCTGAAATTGCAAAAAACCTCGGCACCACGCTCGGCGCGGCCCATGTGGGTCGTTTTTCCGATGGTGAAGTCACTGTCGAGATCAATCAAAACGTTCGTGCTCGCGATGTGTTCGTGGTTCAGTCCACCTGCGCTCCGACCAACGAAAACCTGATGGAACTGCTCATCATGGTCGATGCCCTCAAGCGTGCATCGGCCGAGCGCATCAGTGCCGTGATCCCCTATTTCGGCTACGCCCGCCAGGACCGCCGTCCTCGCTCCACCCGCGTGCCCATTTCCGCGAAAATCGTCGCCAACCTGTTGCAGACCGTGGGCGTGGCCCGCGTGCTGACCATGGATCTGCACGCTGACCAGATCCAGGGTTTCTTCGACATCCCGGTGGACAACATCTACGCCTCGCCCGTTCTGCTGGGCGACCTGCGTCAAAAGAACTACGAAGACCTGATCGTCGTGTCGCCCGATGTGGGCGGCGTGGTGCGCGCACGCGCCCTGGCCAAACAACTGGGCTGCGATCTGGCCATCATCGACAAGCGTCGGCCCAAGGCCAACGTGAGCGAGGTGATGCACGTGATCGGCGAAATCGAAGGCCGCAACTGCGTGATCATGGACGACATGATCGACACCGCCGGCACGCTGGTGAAGGCGGCCGAGGTTTTGAAAGAACGCGGCGCCAAGAAGGTGTATGCCTATTGCACCCACCCGATCTTCTCGGGCCCGGCCATCGAACGCATCTCCAAGGGCTCGGCCCTGGATGAAGTCGTGGTCACCAACACCATTCCCTTGAGCGATGCCGCCAAGGAATGCAGCAAGATCCGCCAACTCTCCGTGGCTCCGCTGATCGCCGAAACGATCCAGCGCATTGCCCGCGGCGAGTCGGTGATGAGCCTGTTCTCCGATCAAGACGGTCAAAACTGACCCGCATTGCCTCGGTAGAACACACAGAGGGCTGACGGCCATGTGCCGCCAGCCCATTTTCAAATCAGGGTCGCACTGGTCGCGGTCGACCCCATCAGGAGTTCACTATGAAATTCGTCGCTTTTGAGCGCGCCAAGCAGGGTACGGGTGCGAGCCGCCGTCTGCGCATCACGGGCCGCACGCCCGGTATCGTCTACGGTGGTGAGGGCAAAGAACCCCAGCTGATCGAGCTGGACCACAACGCTCTGTGGCACGCCCTGAAGAAGGAAGCCTTCCACGCCTCCATCCTGGACATGGAACTGAACGGCCAAGAAGGCAAGGTTCTGCTGCGCGACGTGCAATACCACCCGTTCAAGCAACTGGTTCTGCACATTGACTTCCAACGCGTCGATGCCAAGACCCGCCTGTCGATGAAGGTGCCTCTCCACTACAGCGGTGAAGAAGAATCGCCTGCTGTGAAGGGCGACAAGTGCCTGATCAACCACGTTGTGACCGAACTCGAAGTCGCCTGCCTGCCGGCCGACCTGCCTGAGTTCATCGCCGTGGACCTGAAGAACCTGACCAAGGGCGTGTCCCTGCACCTGGCCGACATCCAATTGCCCAAGGGCGTGACGGCTGTCACCCATGGCAAGAAGAACCCGGTTCTGGTGTCGGTGGTGGCTCCGGTGGAAGAAGTCATCGCTCCGGTGGCTGCTGCGCCTGCGGCTCCCGCCAAGAAGGGCAAGAAGTAATCTCAGGCCTGGCCTGTTTTTACCCACCCCTCGGATGGCAGGCCTTCAAGCCTGCCCTCTGCGCCAGACGGCCCACCTCGGTGGGCCGTTTTGCATGGAGCATCCCCATCAGACCCCGCAGATAATCTCTCCCCATGATCAAGCTGTTTGTAGGCCTGGGCAACCCCGGCACCGAATACGAAGCCACCCGACACAACGCCGGTTTTTGGTGGATTGACGAGCTGGCACGCACCCTGAAAGTCAGCCTGACGCCTGACAAGGCCTACCACGCCAAGGTGGCACGGGCCAATGTCAGTGGGCAGACGATCTGGTTGCTGGAACCACAGACCTTCATGAACCTGTCGGGCAAATCGGTGTCAGCGCTGGCGCGCTTCTACAAAATTCAGCCTGAAGAGATCCTGGTGGTGCACGACGAACTCGACGTGGTGCCTGGCGAAGCCAAGCTCAAACTCGGTGGCAGCCACGCCGGGCACAACGGGCTGCGCGACATCCACGCCCAACTGGGCACCGACCGCTACTGGCGACTGCGACTGGGCATCGGCCACCCTGGCGTGAAATCGGAAGTGGTGAACTGGGTGCTCAAGAAACCGGCGCCCGAGCAACGCGAAGCCATCGAGATCTGCATCGAGCGCACCCTGAAGGCGGCGCCGGCCTTGATGGAAGGGCAGATGGAGAAGGCCACGCTGCTGATCCACACCAGCAAACCGCCGCGGCCCAAGCCCCCGAAGCCGGCCCCAAAGGCTGAGGCTGAACCAACCCCAGACGCCACGCCCCAAGCGCCTCAGGCCTGAGCCGCGCCCTGAAGGCGCAAGTACTTCTGCATCAGCGTCTCAGAGTTCTCGACCCGCTGCGGATTCACCGGAATGCAGGCCACAGGGCATACCTGCACACACTGGGGCTCGTCAAAGTGCCCCACGCACTCGGTGCATTTGTCGGGGTTGATCTCATAGATCTCGGGCCCCAGAAAAATCGCCTGGTTGGGGCACTCGGGCTCGCAGACATCGCAATTGATGCATTCATCGGTGATCATCAGTGCCATGCGCACTCCTTGGCACGTCGCGCAGACGGCCGCTTCAACGGTAGACAGGGCTTGCAAAGCATAGGCTCCATTATCCCGCGATCGCCCTGCCCACTCTGCGGCCACAGGCATTCAGCGCAAATGCAGGGCGGCTGCCTATTGGTTAAGTGAACACTCCATTCATTTGTCGCTTTTCTGCGGCACTCCGCAAGCGCGACAACCAGACGCGGCAGTTTCCGATATGCTGATCTGCTTTCACGGAAACAACCCCAACGCCACGGCCCTGCCCTGGCAGCCCAGCGGCCCATGAGTCTGTTCCTGTTCAAACGCTTTCTGACCTTTCTGGCCACCCTGGTCGGAGCGTCTGTCGTGATCTTCACCGTGCTGGAGATCCTGCCGGGCAATGCGGCCCAGATGCTGATGGGGCCTGACGCCGCGCCAGAGGCTGTGGCGGCCCTGGCCACCCAGTTGGGGCTCGACCAACCCGCACTGACACGCTACGGCCACTGGGTGGTCGGCATGCTGCAGGGCGATCTGGGCAACAGTTACACCTACAGCACCCCCGTGCTTGAGCTGGTGCTGGAGCGCTTGGCCCTGACCGTTCCCCTGGCCCTGCTGGCCATGCTGATCACCACCTTGATCGCCTTGCTGGCCGGGCTGTATGCCGCCTCGCACCACAACAAGGCCGGCGACGTTGGGGTGATGAGCCTGGCCCAGATCGGCATCGCCATCCCCAATTTCTGGTTTGCCATCCTGTTGATCCTGCTGTTCTCGGTACACCTCAAATGGTTCTCTGCCGGCGGCTTTCCGGGCTGGGAGGATGATCCACTGGAGGCACTCAAAGCGCTGCTGCTGCCCGCCATCTCGCTGGCCGTGGTGCAGGCGGCCATCCTGGCACGCATCACCCGCTCGGCCGTCCTGGAAGTGATGCGCGAAGACTTTGTGCGCACCGCCCGGGCCAAGGGCCTGAGCCGGCGTGCCACCTTGTGGCGCCACGTGCTGCGCAATGCCCTGATCCCGGTGATCACCGTGATGGGCCTGCAGTTCGCCAACCTGCTGGCGGGCACCATCGTGGTCGAGAACGTGTTCTTTCTGCCCGGCCTGGGGCGGCTGATCTTCCAGTCGATTGCCAACCGTGACCTGATCGTGGTGCGCAACTGCGTGATGCTGCTGGCCAGCATGGTGGTGGTGGTGAACTTTGTGGTCGACCTGCTGTATGCCGTGATCGACCCCCGTGTGAAAGCCAGCGACATATGAACCCGCAGCCCCATACGGCCCCACCAGGCGCCCTACCCAACACCGCGGCAAACCCGCCCGGCTTCGCAAAGCGGGCCGCCCGGCACCCCAGCTTTGTGCTGGGGGGTGTGCTGACCGTGCTGCTGATCCTGGCGGCTGCCCTGTCCTACGCCTGGACACCCTGGTCGCCCTACGAGGTCGACCTCAGCCTCAAGTTGCAGGGCCCATCGTGGCAGCATTGGCTGGGCACCGACACCTTCGGGCGCGACGTGGCTTCACTGCTGCTGGTGGGTGCACGCAGCTCGATCGCGGTGGGCCTGATCGCGGTCGGCATCGGCATCGGCCTGGGTACGGCCCTGGGCCTGCTGGCCTCGGCCCGCCGAGGCTGGACCGAGGAACTGGTGATGCGCCTGGCCGACTTCACCTTCGCGTTTCCGGCCATCCTGTCCGCCATCATGCTGACGGCGGTCTTCGGGGCCGGCATGGTCAATTCGATCATCGCCATCGGCATCTTCAACATCCCCACCTTTGCCCGCGTCACCCGGGCCTCGGCCAATGCGGTCTGGTCGCGCGAGTTCGTGCTGGCCGCCCGGGCCTGCGGCCGCAGCACCTGGCAGATCACCCGTGACCATGTGCTGCCCAACATCGTTTCGGTGCTGGTGGTGCAGGCCACCATCCAGTTCGCACTGGCCATCCTGGCCGAGGCCGCGCTGTCCTACCTGGGCCTGGGCACCCAGCCGCCCCAACCCTCCTGGGGCCGCATGCTCAGCGAAGCGCAGAGCATGCTGTTCCAGGCGCCACTGCTGGCGGTGTTCCCGGGCCTGGCCATCGCGCTGGCCGTGCTGGGTCTGAACCTGCTCGGTGACGGCCTGCGTGACCTGCTCGACCCTCGCCTCGCGCGCAAACGCTGATCCAACCGCCCACCCGCAAGCAACGATGGCCCTGCTCGAAGTCCAAGACCTCCACATCCGTCTGCAAACACCGCGCGGCCCGGCCGACGCCGTGCGCGGGCTCAGTTTCTCGCTCGACAAAGGCGACGCCCTGGGCCTGATCGGCGAATCAGGCTGTGGCAAGTCGCTCACCGTGATGGCCTTGATGGGCCTGCTGCCCGAAGGTGCCCAGGTGCGCGGCAGCATCCGCTTTGAGGGCCAGGAGCTGGTGGGCCTGGACGAAAGCCGCTTGTGTCGCCTGCGCGGTGACCGCCTGGCCATGATCTTCCAGGAGCCCATGACGGCCCTCAACCCGGTACACACCATCGGCCACCAGGTGGCCGAACCCCTGCGCCTGCATCGGGGCCTGAGCGCCGCAGCGGCACGCACCGAAGCCATCACGCTGCTCGACCGGGTGGGCATCCCGAACGCAGCCCAGCGCGTGGACGCCTACCCCCATCAGTTCTCAGGGGGCCAGCGCCAGCGCATCACCATTGCCATGGCCCTGGCCTGCAACCCCGATCTGCTGATTGCCGACGAGCCCACCACCGCCCTCGATGTGACGGTGCAGCGCCAGATCCTGGACCTGATCAATGAGCTGGTGGACGAGCGCGGCATGGCCTTGATGCTGATCTCACACGACCTGGGCGTGATTGCCAACAACGTTGACCGCATGCTGGTGATGTATGGCGGCAGCGTGGTCGAAAGCGGCCCGACCGAGGCGGTGTTCGCCCGCATGGCCCACCCTTATACGCGCGGCCTGTTTGCCGCCCGGCCCCGCCTGGGCCCACGCCCGCCCGGGCCGCGCCCTGCCCTGGCCACCATCGCAGGCACCGTGCCCGAGCTGGTCGACCTGCCTGCGGGCTGCGCCTTTGCCGGCCGCTGCGCCCTGAGCACAGCGCAATGCGAACAGCAACGCCCTGTCGCACGCCAGGTGGGCAGCCCCGAAGCATCGGAGGGCCTGAGCCCCCACCTGGTGAGCTGCTGGCACAGCCCCGAACTGCCCACCGAGGCCAAGGCATGAACGCGCGCGCCCCCATCCCGCCAACCCAGGCCCCTTTGCTGCGCGTGCAGCAGCTGGTGCGCGAATACACCCTGCCCCGCGAAAGCCTGTGGCGCCCGCCGGCCAGCGTGAAAGCGCTGCAAGGCGTCAGCTTCGAGATCCAGGCCGGCCGCAGCCTGGGCATCGTGGGCGAATCCGGCTCAGGCAAGTCCACCCTGGCCCGCCTGGTGATGGCCCTCGACCAGCCCACTGCAGGCACGGTCGAGCTCGAAGGCCGGAACCTGCACACGCTGACACCCTCGGCGCTGCGCCTGGCCCGCCAGCATTTCCAGATGGTGTTCCAAGATCCTTATGGCTCGCTCGACCCACGTCAAACCGTCGAGCGCATCGTCACGGAACCGCTGTTCGGGCTGCAGGTGGACACCCGCATCGCCCGAGAACAGGCTCGCCAGCAAGCCGGCGAGGTGCTGCGTGAGGTGGGCCTGCGCCCCACCGATCTCGACAAATACCCGCACGAGTTCTCGGGTGGACAGCGCCAGCGCATCGCCATCGCCCGGGCCCTGATCACCCGCCCGCGCCTGATCGTGGCTGACGAACCGGTCAGCGCGCTCGATGTGTCGGTACAGGCCCAGGTCCTGAACCTGATGCAAGAGCTGCAGACCCACCACGGCATCACCTACATGCTGATCAGCCACGACCTGGCGGTGGTCAACCACCTGTGCGACGACGTGGCCGTGCTGTTCAAGGGGCAGATCGTCGAGCAGGGAGCCCCCGATGTGCTCTTCAGTGCCGCCACCCACCCCTATACACAGACCCTGATGCAGGCCGTTCCCCAGGCCCGCCCTGGCCAGCGCCAGCGCAAGGCACGCCGGACCGACTCAGCATGACGCGCGAGATGATGACACCGCATATCGCCGGCCGGCGGCAGGCTTCTACAATGAAATTTCGACCCACCCGCCTGCCGGAGACCGCCCCCCGGGGCACACGGCGGCGCGGGCGCGACCTCTGTCCATCCCTGGCTTTTTCTGGAGCATGACCCCATGATCAACCGCCGTACTGTCCTGAGCTCTGGCGCCCTCGCCGCCCTGAGCGCGACCACCTCCCTGGAAGCCCTGGCTCAAAGCCGCAAAGACTCGGTGGTCCTGGGCATGACCCTGGAGCCGCCAGGCCTGGACCCTACCGCTGGCGCCGCCTCGGCCATTGCTGAAGTGGTGCAGTACAACCTCTTCGAGACCCTCACCAAGATCAACGCCGACGGCAGCGTCACCCCCCTGCTGGCCGAAAGCTGGGAGGTGTCGCCCGACCTCAAGACCTACACCTTCAAGCTGCGCAAGGGCGTGAAGTTCCAGAACGGCGAACCCTTCAACGCAGCGGCCGTCAAGTTCTCGTTCGACCGCGCTGGCGGTGAAAAAAGCACCAACAAGGACAAGCGCACCTTTGCCGAAATGAGCACCCAGGTGGTCGACGACAGCACGGTGGTGGTGCTGCGCAAAGAGATCGATCCCGACTTTCTGTTCGTGCTGGGCCAGGCCACGGCCATCATCGTCGAGCCCAAAAGTGCCGACACCAACGCCACCAAGCCGGTGGGCACCGGCCCCTACAAGCTCGATGCCTGGAACAAGGGCGCCTCGGTGGTGCTGGGCAAGTGGGACGGCTACCGCAACGCGGCCGCCATCAAGATCAAGAAAGCCACCTTCCGCTTCATCGGCGACCCGGCCGCCCAGGTGGCCGCCCTGCTGGCTGGCGATGTCGATGCCTTCCAGCGCGTGACCCAGCGGGCTGTGCCCCAGTTCAAGGCCAACCCGCAGTTTCAGGTCATCGTGGCGGGTTCACGGGCCAAGACGATCCTGGCCATCAACAACAAGAAGAAGCCGCTCGATGACGTGCGGGTGCGCCGCGCGATTGCCGCCGCCATCGACCGCAAGGCCGTGATCGAAGGCGCCGTGGACGGCTACGGCGTGCCCATCGGCAGCCACTACGTGCCCGGCGCCCTGGGCTATGTCGACACCACCGGCATCAACCCCTTCAACCCCGAAAAGGCCAAGGCCCTGCTCAAGGAAGCCGGCGTCACCACGCCGCTCGAACTGAGCCTGCTCCTGCCCCCCACCCCTTATGCCCGTCAGGGCGGCGAGGTGATCACCTCGCAACTGGCCAAGATCGGCATCGTGGCCAAGACGCAGAACGTGGAATGGGCGCAGTGGCTCAGCGGCGTGTACACCAACAAGAACTACGACCTGACCATCATCTCGCACGTCGAGCCCTTCGACCTGGGCAACTTCGCCAAGCCAGGCTACTACTGGAACTACGAATCGCCCAAGTTCAACGAGCTGTTCAAGAAAATCAACAACACCCCGCGTGAGGCCGACCGGGCCAAGTTGCTGGGCGAGGCGCAGAAGCTGCTGGCCGAAGACTCGGTGCACGCCTTCCTGTTCCAGCCGCAATGGATCACGATCGGCCACAAGAACCTCAAGGGTCTGTGGAAAGACATGCCGGTCTTCGTCAACGACCTCTCTGCTCTCTCCTGGTAAACCATGTCCACCGCCGCCCTTTCGAGCCAGCCCCTGCACAACCTTGAAGCCCACACGCTGATCGAGGCTTACCGGCAACGCGCCCTGTCACCGGTGGAGGTGACCGAGGCCGTGATCCGCCAGATCGAGCGTTGGGAGCCCTCTCTGTGCGCCACCTGGCTGTACCGGCCCGAAGCCGCCCTGGCCCAGGCCCGCGCAGCCGAGGCGCGCTGGCTCAAGGGCCAGCCTCTGGGCCTGCTCGACGGGGTGCCGGCCACCCTCAAGGACAACATTGCCACCGAAGGCGACCCCACCCCCCTGGGCAGCGCCGCCGTCAGCCTGACCCCGGCCACGGCCGACGCCCCGCCTGCCGCCCGCATGAAGGAAGCCGGCGCGGTGATCGTCAGCAAGACCACCATGCCCGACTACGGCATGTTGTCCTCCGGGCTGTCCACCTTCCATGCGCTGGCGCGCAACCCCTGGGACCTGAGCAAGGGCCCCGGTGGCTCCAGTGCCGGCGCAGGGGCCGCTGCCGCGGCCGGCTACGGTCCGCTGCACATCGGCACCGACATCGGTGGCTCGATCCGACTGCCCGCGGGCTGGTGCGGCATCTTCGGCCTCAAGCCCAGTCTGGGCCGCATTCCCATCGACCCGCCCTACACCGGCCGCGCCGCCGGCCCCATGACCCGCAGCGTGGCCGACGCGGCGCTGATGATGCAGGTGCTGTCGCGGCCTGATGCCCGTGACAGCATGAGCCTGCCCTGGCAGGACCTCGCCTGGTCGCAGTTCGATGCCGGCGTCGACGCCTTGCGTGGCCTGCGCATCGGCCTGCTGCTGGATGCCGGCTGCGGCCTGCCGGTCGAGCCCGAGGTGCGCGCCGCCATTGAACGCGCGGCCGCCCTGCTGGCCCAGGCCGGTGCCCACGTCGAGCCCATGGCCCCCTTCATGACCCAGGCCATGCTCGAAGGCATGGACCACTACTGGCGCATGCGCTCGCACATCGACCTGTCGGCCCTGCCCCCCGCCCAGGCCGACAAGGTGCTGCCCTACATCCGCCAATGGGCCGACAGCGCCGCCGGCATGAGCGGGGTCGAGGTCTTCAACGCCAGTCACCAGTTCCACCAGACCCGGCTGGCCAGTGTGAAAGCCTGCAACGCCTTCGACTACGTGATCTCGCCCACGTCCCCCATGCCGGCGTTTGCAGCCGAGCTGCCCTCGCCCACCAACGACCCGCTGCATGGTCTGGAGCACATTGGCTTCACCGTGCCCTTCAACATGTCGGAGCAGCCTGCTGCGTCGATCAACTGCGGCTACACCCGCGCCGGCCTGCCCATCGGCCTGCAGATCGCCGGTGCCCGTTTCAATGACCTGGGCGTGCTGCAGGTGGCCCGAGCCTTCGAACTGATCCGCGATCCGCAACGCCCCTGGCCAGAACCGCCGCAAGCATGACGCCACTGGCCGCCACCGACAGCCTGGGCAACCCGGTCACCCTGCACGACCCGGCCAGCCTGGGGCCGTTGAATGACTTTGTCGAGGGCTTCATCGCCTGCGAGGCCCGGTGTGTGAACGTGCTGGTGGCGGCCGAAGACAGCAGCCCGCTGGTGCAAGCCTATGCGGCGGCCCTGCACATGTTTGCCGAGACCGGTGATGCCCCCACCCAGGCCCGGCCTTTCATCGAACGGGCCGAAGCACAGGCGGCCGGCGCCACCGAGCGCGAGCAGCGCTTCATTGCCGCGGTGGCCGCCTGGGTACGCGGTGACCTGGCCCGCGCCGTGGCCCTGCACGAAGAGCAGGCGCGCCTGTTCCCGCGCGATCTGGCCTCGCTCAAGCTGGGGCAGTACCACCTGTTCAACCAGGGCCAGTCGCCCGGCATGCTGCGCCTGGCACTGGCCGCCCTGCCCCACGCAGCCGATGTGCCCTACCTGCACGGCATGGCGGCTTTTGCCTGGGAACAATGCCACCTGCTGCGCCAGGCCGAATCGGCTGCGCGCACGGCCCTGCGCCTGAGCCCCAAAGAGCCCTGGGCACAGCACGCATTGGCCCACGTGATGCTGACCGAGGGCCGACTGGAGGAAGGGCGTGGCTTCATGCGCGAGGCCAGTGTCAGCTGGGTGGGTCTGAACTCCTTCATGCAGACCCACAACTGGTGGCACCTGGCCTTGTTCGAACTGGAGCGCGGCCACGCCGAGGAGACCCTGCGCTTGTTTGATGAGCAGGTCTGGGGCGTGGTGAAGGACTACAGCCAGGACCAGATCAACGCCATCTCGCTGCTGGCCCGGCTGGAACTGGCTGGCGTGGCGGTCGGCCCACGTTGGCAGGACCTGGGCCAGCACCTGCTGCAACGCAGGCCTGACCACGTGCTGCCTTTTCTGGATCTGCAATACCTTTATGGGCTGGCCCGCGCAGGCCATGGTGACGAGGCCCAGGCGCGGCTGCAAGCCCTGCGCCGCCATGCGGAACAAGCCACCGGCCCCCTGCGCCCCGCCTGGCAGCAGGTGGCGGTGCCTGCCGCCGAAGCCCTGCTGGCCCACGCCGAAGGCCAGTACGCGCACAGCGCCCAGCGCCTGGGCCAGGCGCTGCCGCGCCTGAGCGAGATCGGTGGCAGCCATGCGCAGCGTGACCTGTTTGCCCAGATCCACCTGGATGCGTTGCGGCAATCGGGCCAGTGGGTGGGTGCACAGAACCTGCTGCAGCCCCTTTGCAACCAGCAACCCGAATCGTGTCGCCTCGCCGCCATGGCCACCCAGCTTTACAAGGATCTGGGTCTGGCGGAGGTCGTGGCCCAGACTGGCGCTGCGCCAGGCTGATTCACATCGGCAGCAGGCGGGGTGGCAGCTTGCGGCAGTCGGCGTCCAGAAATGGCCCCCCTTGCTGAATCCAGCCCACCCCTGGCGAAGCCTGGGCACAAACCTCTTTGCCATCCAGCTTGCTGCGCCACACATACCAGGGAGCGGGCCCCGCCTGGGCCAGCCCGACGAGCTGACAGCCCACCAGGCAGCCAACCAGACAGACCCGCCGGAAGACCCAACCTGAAAGGGGTGAGCGCAAGATACCCATGCCCTCACTCGACCAGGTAGCGCCCAGGCAGCAGGTGAACCGACTGCCGCAGGTGTTGGAGAATGCCTTCGTGCTCACGGGGCGTCAGCATGCGGACCCCGAAGGGGGTGTCGACCGTGGACAGCCGCTCGGCCTCCAGCACGCGCAAACCACGCGCCACATCCTGCACCACCCGAACCGGCACCCGCATGTTGCCGCTTTGGTACATCAAGGTCTCCGGGCTGCTCAGGTGCATCGAGTAATCGGGCCCGGTGATGCGCCCGTCAGGCTGCAACTCAGCCTGCGCCGGGTGTGGGCCATCGCGCTCGTCGGCATGGGGTTTGACTGAATAGGCCACGTCGCCAAACTCCGGCGCCACCATGGCGAGTTTGTAGCCGCAGCGTTCGCATTGGTAGTGGTCGGTGCCCGCGTCGCGCAACACGAAGCGCAGGCTGTTCTCGCGGCAATGCGGGCAATGCCGGCGCCCAGCCAGCAAGGCCGGATCAGGTGGCGCAGGACGAGGTGAGAGCGGCATGGCGTCGGCCCGAGGATGCTCAGGTGGGACCGCACCCAGGCTGACCCGTGCCTGGGGCTGCAAGGCGAATGGGTCATCCAGACTCGGCAGCCTCGACGGGTCCGCTGTCACAGCGCCCGGCGCGGCCGGCTTGGGGGAGGGTGCAGAGGGGGGCCGGTCGGGCGTCAGGTCCAGCTCGGGAGAACCATGGCTGGGGGTGATGCGCACCCGCACACCCCAACCCACAGGCTTGCGAAAAAACCCGATCCGACATCCCACCCAAGGCAGGCCATCGTGGGCCAGCGCCTGCGCGAGGGCCTGTGCCGCGGCCTGCACCCGTGCGGGCGCCGGCTGCTCTGCCCCGCCTTCGGGACGCCGCAGCCGACACACCAGGGCAGGCCCCTGCTGGCTCAGGCACAGTTCGCCCTCCGACCAGCCTTCAGGCCGGTCGGCGATGGCGGCCTGCGCCAAGACTTTCAGCAAGGGCTGATAAGACGAGTATCGGGTCGATTTCATGGTGTTGTTCTCCCAGTGCAGGTCGGTCTGAGGCCTGCAGGGTGAAGCACGGTGATACGCCAAGTGTAGCGATGGCCCCGGCCCTATGTCGATGTTCGGTGCCAGTTCGCCTCAAGCGGGCCAGGCAGCGCTGAGGATCCAGCCCTCGAGTGGATCCAGGCCGGGCGGCAAGCCATACAGCGGATCACCGGCGGCATGCTGGCGATGTGCCCAGGCCGCCTGCAGCAGGCACAGCACGGCATCCAGGCTGTCGCCACTGGCGTCGTCCACCAGGGCATCACGCTGGGCATGGCTCAGTTTAAGGCGCAGGCCCAGGCGGGTTTGCCCATGCTCCAGCGCGGTGATCAGGTCTTTGCGCGCGATCAGGCGCTCGGGGGTCTGCTTGGCGGGGTCATCGCTTTTGTACGAGCGTTTGCCCAGCAGCTCGCGCGCCAGCAGGCCGGGGTAGGCTTCCAGAGCCACCCGGGTCGGGGCACCAGGGCACGCCGCGGGCTGCCACAAGCCAGGCAATTGCACGCCCGCAGCCAGCAAAGGGGGCACGCCGGCATGCATCATGTAGGCCACAGGGGGGTTGACCCATTTCATCGACGGGCTGGACCCGGCGGGCCCATCCGTGGCACGGTGGGCAAACTTGCCGCCCACGGGGCGGGCATCACAAAAGGCCGCAAACGCGGCCCGGATCTGCTCCCGCGTCAGGCTGGCGTAGTGCGCCATGCAGGCCGCCCAGTCGGTGGGCCAGCCCAGGGTGCTGACCAGCTCGCGCGGCAGCCCGAAAGGCAGGTCGAAGCCCCCTACCCACGCGCGGGGCTCGGCCAGCCAGGCGGCGTAGGCCTCCAGTGTCTGCAGCCGTTCCAGGTGGCTCAGCACCACCCGGCCCGCACGCTCATGCCCCAATGCCAGCAGCACCGGCTTGCGCCGGGTCGGCCGGCTGCTGAAGTCGCAGCCCAGCAGCAACATCGGGGACAGGGGATCCGCCATGTTCAGCCCAGCCCCAGCAGCACCACACCGGCAGCGATCAAAACCGCCCCCCCCACGCGGGCCAGTCGGTCGCCCTCGCCCAGCAGATGCCCGCCGATCAGTGCGGCAAACAACATCGAGACCTCGCGCGCCGGCGCCACATGCGACAAGGGCGCTGTCTGCATCGCATACAACACCAATACATACGAAACCGGGCTGATGGTGGCCACCAGCAGGGCATGCCGCCACTGCAGGCGCCACAGCCGGGCGGCCTCGGGCCGGTCTCGCCAGACCTGGGGAGCCAGAGCGGCCACCCGCACGAAATTGCCCATGTAATCGATCAGCACCGGCGACATCAGCATCACCTTCACGGCATAGCCGTCGACCACGGTGTAGCTGGCAATGAAGGCCCCGGTGAGCAGGCCATACACCAGGCCCAGGCGCACCCGCGCCTGGTGTTCGGCGTCTCGGCCGGCCCGCCACAGGCCAGGCCCGCCCGCCACCAGAAACACCCCCAACACCACACCCAGCAGGCCCAGCCCGCTGGAGGCAGTCAAATGCTCGCCCAGCAGCACCAAAGCCACGGCCGATGACAGCAAGGGCCCGGAGCCGCGCGCCAGCGGGTACACCACCGTGAGGTCGGCCCGCTGGTAGCCGCGCAGCAGCGTGACGTAATAGACCACGTGCAGCAGGCCGCTGATGACGACCAGGCTCCACTCGGCGAGCCCCCAGGCGCCCACCACGCCCCATCCCATCCACAGGCCCACCGGCGCCCACACCCCCATCATCAGGAACGAGGTGAAGAAGGCAAAGCGAGAGTCACCGCCAGCCCGTTTGGCTGCGATGTTCCACAAGGCATGGATGAGGCCGGCCAGCATGACCAGCGAGAAGGACAGAAGGCTCATGACACCGGCCCAGCGCTCCAGGAGCGCCGGGGACACCCGACCGCGCTCAGGCCCGACCGATGATGGAGGCGGTGGCCATCAACTCTTCGAGCAGGGCCAGGGAAACGCGGCCGGACACGGCATAGGGGTCCAGTTCGGGGCGCTCAGAGTATTTGAGCAGGATGGAGGTATTGAGCTTGGACAGGTTCACCAGGCCCATGGTCCAGCCGCCAAAATGGCGTTCAGAGATTTCTTCGTACACCAGCAACTCGACCTGACTGTGACGGGTGTCGCGCAAGATGTGGCCATACAGCTCATTGACGGCGGAGCGGCCGCCCTCGATGGCCTGCAGAAAAATACCGCCGCCGTAACACAGCACCCCCGTGATGCCACAGCCCGGGTTGTGTTGCCGCGACTGGGCCAGGATGGCGTCGATCGCGGCTGGCGAATTGTCAACCACGCGGCTGGCATAGAGCAGACGAACAAGCATGGTCAGTCCTTGCGAGGAATCAGGGAGAGGAATTCACGGCGCAGCGCAGAGTCTTTGAGGAACACGCCACGCATCACCGAGTTGATCATTTTGCTGTCCATTTCGCGCACACCGCGCCAGGACATGCAGAAATGACTGGCCTCCATCACGATGGCCAGGCCATCGGGCTGGGTCTTCTCCTGGATCAGGTCGGCCAGCTGAACCACGGCCTCTTCCTGGATCTGAGGGCGCCCCATCACCCAGTCGACCAGACGGGCGTACTTGGACAGGCCGATCACATTGGTGTGCTCATTGGGCATCACCCCGATCCAGATGCGGCCCATGACCGGGCAGAAATGGTGACTGCAGGCGCTGCGCACGGTGATCGGGCCGACGATCATCAGCTCATTGAGGTGTTCTGCGTTCGGGAACTCGGTGATCGGCGGCGCCGCCACATAGCGGCCCTTGAACACCTCGTTCAGATACATCTTGGCCACCCGGCGGGCGGTGTTGTTGGTGTTGTGATCCCGCTCGGTGTCAATCACCAGGCTGTCGAGCACGCCTTGCATCTTGTGCTCGACTTCGTCGAGCAACTTCTCAAGTTCACCGGGCTGGATGAAGTCGGCGATGTTGTCATTGGCGTTGAAACGCTTGCGCGCTGCGGCCAGTCGCTCACGGATTTTCAGCGAGACGGGGGTGCCCTCGTCCGGGTTGATTGGGTTCATTGCGGCTTGTACTCTGTCCAAACAGCCAAGGATGGTAACAGCGATTGAATTTTGGGGTTTATGGGCTGATAGCCACTGCAGCGCAAGGGTTTCAAGCTACACAATGAATAGCACTGAAGCCCTGTTGAACGGGCCTGGGCTCAGTAGCGGTAGCCCGTCAGCCACAAGGCCAGCCGCATCAAACCAAAGGCCAGCCTGTCCAGCACCCGCAAATGCCAGGGGCGCTGGGCCAGTAACTCAGGCTGGACCAGGCGCCCAGCCTGCCGCATGGCGGCCTGCAAGGACCGGCGCAAGCCGGCCGCAAACTCGCGGTCATCAATGACCACATTGGCTTCGCGCGCCAGCAACAGGCTCAAGGGGTCGAGATTGGACGAGCCGACCGTGCTCCAACTGCCGTCCACCACCGCCACCTTGGCATGCAGAAAGCTGGGTTCGTACTCGTGGATCTCCACGCCCGCGGCCAGCAGGGGACCGTACACCGGGCGCGCCGCATGGTGTTGCATGAAACTCTCATAGCGCCCTTGCAGCAGCAGCTGCACCCGCACGCCACGCTGCGCGGCCATCACCAGGGCACGGCGCAACTTTCGCCCTGGCAGAAAGTACGCATTTGCAATCAACACCTCTTCGCGCGCCGACCCGATGGCGCGCAGGTACGCCTTTTCGATGCGCGCGCGATGGCGCAGGTTGTCACGCAGCACCAGGGCCGCGCGCAGGCCCTGTGGCGCGCTGCGCAGCGCGCCCGGGGCGGGTGCCGGCAAACCCTGACGCCAGGCCTCCAGGGCATGCGGCAGCCGCCGCGACCGGATTGCCCGGGCGGCCTCCAGCCGCCACCACAACCGGGACATGGTGTCCACGGCCTCCGCCACCACCGGGCCCGACAGGCTCACGGCCAGGTCAAAGCGCGGCTGCCTGAGCGGCCCATGGTGCGGGTCGTACCAGTCGTCCAGCACATTGATGCCGCCGCAGAACAGGCGTTCCCCATCCAGCACACACAGCTTGCGGTGCAGGCGGCGCCAGCGGTTGGGGATCAACAGGCCGCCCGGTCCCAGGGGGGAAAAGACGCGCCACTGCACGCCCGCAGCCTGCCAGCGCTGCAGCCACAGCGCGGGCATGGCATCGGTGCCCACACCGTCCACCACCACACGCACCGCCACGCCACGCTGTGCCGCCCGCTCCAGGGCCTGGGCAACGCCTTGTGCACTGCCCGTGAAATCGAAGATGTAGGTCTCCAGCCAGATGCTGTGGCGACTGGCGTCCATGCCTGAGATCAGCGCCGGAAAAAACTCGGTGCTGCCTTGCAGCAATTGCACCTCATGGCCGGCGCGGTAACTCAAACCATGGGCCCGAGGCATGTCTAGAACCGGAACTCGGTGATCAGGGGCAGATGGTCGGACATGCGTGCCCAGGCCCGCCCGTGTGGCACCTGGGCGCTGATCGGGGCCAGGCCTCGGGCGTAGATGTGGTCCAGTTGGGCCAGGGGCAGGCGCGATGGAAAGGTGGGGTGGCGCGAGGCCTCGAACTCGATCAGGCCATCGTGGCGCAATGTCCTGCTCAGCGAGCCACCAAACTCATTGAAGTCACCCGCCACGATCAGGGGCTCGCTGACCCGCACCTCACGGGCAATGAAGCGGCGCAGCTGGTCAACCTGGCGCACCCGGCTGCCTGGGATCAGGCCCAGGTGCACCACGATCACGTGCAACAGCCGATCGGCCACCTGGATCTCCACATGCAGCAGGCCACGCTGCTCGAAACGGTGGTCAGACATGTCCTCATGCTGATGGTTCACCACGGGCCAGCGGGTGAGCAGGGCATTGCCATGTTCGCCATGGCGGGTAATCGCGTTGGTGCGGTACACCGCCTCGTACCCCTCAGGGGCCAGGTAATCGGCCTGCGGCATGGCAGGCCAACGCGCAAAGTGGCTCTGCTCGCGCCGATGCACCTTGCGCACCTCTTGCAGGCAGACCACATCGGCGTCCAGTTGCTCCACACCATGACCGATGTCATGAATCTCAAGCCTGCGCGTCGGCCCCACGCCTCGCACACCTTTGTGAATGTTCCAGGTGGCTACCCGGAAAACGCCATCTTTGTCCATCCGGGGATTGTGGACCATCCGTCTGGCCGCGAATATGACCGGAATCCGACACACCCTAGGTGATTTTTCTGATTTTCGGATCTGTCGCCCGCTTTACACTGAGCCTGGAGAATATCTGGCTTGTAGCCACTTTCCATTGCACAACACAACATGGCAACAGCCCCACAACGCGACATTGGCGACTGCCTGGCACTGGTCATCGACAGCAATGCCACCTCGCGCAGCATTCTGGCTGGCCAGTTGCGTGACTACGGGGTGGGCAAGGTGGTGCAGTGCAGCCGCGTGCGGGATGCCCGCAACCGGCTGGAACACACGGTCTTCGATTTTGTGCTGTGTGAACAGTATTTTGATGACACCAACGAGTCGGGCCAGACCCTGCTCGATGACCTGCGCCGAGCCCACCTGCTGCCGTTCTCGACGGTGTTCTTCATGGTGACGGCCGAGGCCTCGTACGCGTCGGTGGCCGAAGCTGCAGAATCCGCCCTCGACGGCTACCTGCTCAAGCCCTTCACCCCCGTGGCACTGTTCGACCGGCTCAGTTTGGCCCGCCTGCGCAAGGTGCACCTGATGCCGATCTTCAATGCGATTGAAGACGAGAACTTTGAACTGGCCGCCAGCCTGTGCGTGCAGCGCTTCGAGACCCAGCAGCCCTACTGGCTGTACGCGGCCCGCATCGGTACCGAATTGCTGCTGCGCCTGGGGCGCCACGACGAGGCCCGCACCCTGTTCGAGGCGGTGATTGCCGCCCGTGCCCTGCCCTGGGCCAAGCTGGGCGTGGCCCGAGCCCAGGTCGAGTCAGGCCAGGCCACCCGGGCCATCACCACCTTGATGGGCCTGATCGGTGAAGACGCGAGCTACACCGATGCCTACGACGTGCTCGGACGCGCCCAGGTCGAGGTGGGCAATTTTGCCGAGGCCCTGGAGACCTACCGAACCGCCAGCACGCTGACACCTGACTCGGTCGGGCGGCAGCAGAAGTTCGGCATGATGGCGTTCTACATGGGCGACCGTGTCACCGCCACCAAGGCCCTGGCCCGGGCCACCATCCTGGGCATTGATTCGAAGCTGTTTGACTTTCAATCGATCGTGTTGCTGGCCTTTGCGTATTTTGCGGACAACGACCGCAAGGGCATGGAACGCTGCATGGCCGACTGCGCCCGCATCCTGGAGCGGCACCCTGACAGCCCCCGCGTACGCCGCTTCGTCGAAGTGACGGGTGCGCTGCAGCAGATCCTGCAAAGGCAGTTTGCGCGCGCAGTCGAGATGGTGCGCAACATGGCTGCGCAATTGAGCGCCGTCGACTTTGACTTCGAAGCGTCCTGCAACCTGGCAGGCCTGCTGTCGGTCCTGGCCAACACATCGATCGACCTGTCCGAGGGCAGTGGCTGGATCAAGCAACTGGGCATGCGCTACGCCAACACCCGGGGCCTGAGCGAATTGATGGCCAACGCCTGCCACCTGCACACACCCTATGCGGACACCATCCGCGCGTGCCTGCAAGAAATCAACGGCACCGCCGAACGTGCCATGGGCCTGAGCCTGTCGGGCGATCCGGCCGGTGCAGTGCGCAGCCTGCTGGAACACAGCGAAGCCACCCTGAACGTCAAGCTGCTCGACATGTCGCAGCAGGTGCTGTTGCGCCACCAGGCCCGCATTGCCCAGGCCGAGCCGCTGCAACAACAGATCGACACCTTGCGAAGCCGCTGCGGCACCACCCCGGCTCGGGCCGTGCTGGGTCAGGACAGCGAACGCCAACCCGGCGGAGTGACACTGCGCCTGCGCAAACGTGCTGAAGCCAAAGCCCAGGCGGCCGAGAGCCTGCAAGCCGCCCAAGCGCCAGCAGAGGCGCCACCCAAGCCTCAAGCCGAATCGAAATCAGAGCCCCTGGCGCAGGGCTTGGACGCGCTGCGTCTGCGCCCAGGGCGCTGAGGCCCGGGCTGAAGTCACACCAGGAACCGGGGCAACATCAGACAGGCCTCGGCATTCGACGGGGAGAAACACCGATCCGCCGCCGCCAGCCAGGGCAGCCACTGGCTGGCCGTGTGCTCACGAGGACTCAGGCGCACCGACAAGGGGGTTGGCACGGTCAGCCCCATCACGCGTTCGCGATTGCGCAGCACCCCAGGGGCATAGCGATGCTGCCATTCAGGCCAGATGTCGTAGACATTCTCCAGGCCCCAGTCCCATAACCGATGCCCTGGGGCCAGCGCATCAATCCCGGTTTCCTCCATCACCTCGCGCACGGCAGTGTCGACCCAGCTTTCGCCCATGTGATCCTTGCTGCCGGTGACGGATTGCCAGTGCTCGCCGGCATCGGTGCGCCGGATCAGCAACACCTGCCGGTCGGGCGTATGGATCAGGACCAGCACCGATTCGGGAATCTTGTAGGCGCGCGGCTCAGGCATGGCGATCTCCGAGGCAAGAAAAAAGCGGCCAGGGCTTGCGCCGTGGCCGCTGTGGTCCTGGCAGGCCGCTCGGGGCCGCTCAGGTGATCTGCCGGACTCAGGCGGCGGGCGTGGTGTTGCGCAGGCGGATGTGCAGTTCGCGCAACTGCTTTTCATCCACCGGGCTCGGGGCCTGGGTCAACAGGCACTGGGCACGCTGGGTCTTGGGGAAGGCAATCACGTCGCGGATCGACTCGGCCCCCGTCATCAGCGTCACGATGCGGTCCAGGCCGAAGGCCAGGCCACCGTGCGGGGGAGCACCGTATTGCAGCGCGTCGAGCAGGAAGCCGAACTTCTGCTGAGCTTCCTCAGGGCTGATCTTCAGGGCATCGAACACCTTCTGCTGCACATCGGCGCGGTGGATACGGACCGAGCCGCCACCCATTTCCCAGCCATTGAGCACCATGTCGTAGCCCTTGGAGATGCACTTCTCGGGCGCCGTGACCATCCAGTCCTCATGACCGTCCTTGGGAGCGGTGAAGGGGTGGTGCACCGCATTCCAGCGCTGACCGTCTTCGTCGAACTCGAACATCGGGAAGTCGACCACCCACAGCGGGGCCCAGCGGCTCTCGAACAGGCCATTCTTCTTGCCAAACTCGCTGTGACCGATCTTGATGCGCAGGGCACCGATGGAGTCGTTGACGATCTTTTCCTTGTCGGCCCCGAAGAACAGCAGGTCACCGTCCTGAGCGCCGGTGCGTGCCAGGATCTCGGCGATGGCCTTGTCGTGCAGGTTCTTGACGATGGGGCTTTGCAGGCCGTCACGGCCCTTGCTCAGGTCGTTGACCTTGATCCAGGCCAGGCCCTTGGCGCCATAGATCTTGACGAACTCGGTGTAGCTGTCGATCTCACCGCGCGACAGGCCGGTACCTTCCTTGGCACCGCCCGGCACACGCAGAGCCACCACACGGCCACCCTTGGTGGTGGCGGGGGTGGAGAACACCTTGAAATCGACATCGGCCATCACGTCAGTCAGCTCGGTGAATTCGAGCTTGACGCGCAGATCGGGCTTGTCAGAGCCGAAACGGAAGGCCGCATCCTGGTAGGTCATGACCGGGAACTCGCCCAGGTCCACACCCAGGGTGTTCTGGAACACGGTCTTGATCATGCCCTGGAACATGTCACGGATGTCCTGCTCTTCCATGAACGATGTTTCGATATCGATCTGCGTGAATTCGGGCTGGCGGTCAGCGCGCAGGTCTTCGTCACGGAAGCACTTGGTGATCTGGTAGTAGCGGTCAAAGCCCGCCACCATCAGCAGCTGCTTGAACAACTGGGGCGACTGGGGCAGCGCAAAGAACTGGCCGTCATGCACACGGCTGGGCACCAGATAGTCACGCGCGCCTTCGGGCGTGGACTTGGTCAGCATCGGCGTTTCGATGTCGATGAAGCCATTGGCATCCAGGAACTTGCGCACTTCCATGGCCACGCGGTAGCGCAGCATCAGGTTGTTCTGCATGTACGGGCGGCGCAGGTCCAGCACGCGGTGGGTCAGGCGAGTGGTCTCGCTGAGGTTGTCCTCATCGATCTGGAAGGGAGGCGTGACCGAGGGGTTGAGCACCTTGAGCTCATGGCACAGCACTTCGATCTGGCCGCTCTTGAGCTTGTCGTTGGTCGTGCCATCCGGGCGGGCACGCACCACACCCTTGACCTGCACGCAGAACTCATTGCGCACTTCTTCGGCAACCTTGAACATCTCGGCACGGTCCGGGTCGCAGACCACTTGCACATACCCTTCGCGGTCACGCAGGTCGATGAAGATCACACCACCGTGGTCACGACGACGATTGACCCAGCCCGACAAGGTAACGGTTTGGCCCAGCAGGGCTTCGGTCACGAGACCGCAATAGTGTGAACGCATAGCCATAAGAAACATCCAGCGCCAGCAGGCGCATTACTGAGAAGATTGAGAGAGGATGGCCGGGCCCGCAGGAGCGACCACGCCCATGGAAACGATGTACTTGAGCGCCTCGTCCACGCTCATGTCGAGTTCGATGCAGTCACTGCGCCGCAACATGACGAAATACCCCCCCGTGGGGTTCGGCGTGGTGGGCACATAAACGCTGAGGAAGTCGTCCTTGAGGTAGGTGAGCACATCACCGCCAGGCGTACCCGTGACGAACGCCACGGTCCAGACGCCGTCACGCGGCCACTGGATCAGAACGGCCTTGCGGAATGCATTGCCGCTTTCCGAAAACAGCGTGTCCGAGACCTGCTTGACGCTGGAATAGATCGAACGTACCACCGGGATGCGGTGCACGATGGCGTCGCCCAGCTTGACGAGCTTGCGGCCCAGAAAGTTGCTGGCAACGGCGCCCACCACCAACAGGATGAGCAGCGTGAGCACCACCCCGAAGCCCGGGATGTGGAAGCCCAGCAACTCATCTGGCCGCCATTTCTGGGGCAGGATGAGCAGGGTCTGATCCAGGGTGCCGATGATCCAGTCAAGCACCCAGATGGTGATGGCCACCGGCACGATGACCAACAGACCCGCGAACAACCATTTGCGCATGGCAGCCATGGGGGAGGCCATCAGTGACAGGCGCAACCGCCGCCGCACGAACCACCCGAGGCGGTGGGGGCAGCGTCAGACTTGGCCGTGCTGGCAGACGATGACTCGGCCGGCGCGCTGGAAGTACCCGCTTCTGCGCCCGAGGCCGGGGCTGCTGCTGGGGCACTGGTGCCTGCGCTGGCACCGTTTCCGCCGCTGTTGCCACCCCTGAAATCAGTCACATACCAGCCCGAGCCCTTGAGCTGGAAACCGGCCGCCGTGATCTGTTTGCGGAAGGCCGAAGCATGGCAGGCGGGGCATTCCGTCAGCGGAGCGTCGGAGATTTTTTGCAAGACGTCTTTGCTGTGCCCGCAGGACTCGCATTTGTAGGCGTAGATTGGCATGGCTTTCTGAGCTTGGAAGGGGGTTGCAAAACCCTCAATTATAGGCGGGCGGTCATTCTGCAAGAGGCGCCCGGTCGATGTGCATGGGTTCCCAGGTCTCAAAGGCCCGGCAAGGCGTGGTGCGCAGCATGGCTGTTGCGGATGGCCTGCGGCCCCAGCGAACCAATCAGCATGCCCACCAGCGCGGCCACAAAGCCGGCCAACTGGGCCGGCACCTCTTCCCCGGCCGGGGTCATGATGAACAGCAGCCAGCACAAAATGCCGAGCACGATCGAGAACAGTGCCCCCTGGGTGGTGGCCCGTTTCCAGTACAGCCCGGCCGTCAAGGGCACGATGGCCCCCACCAAGGTGACCTGGTAGGCGCCCGACACCATCTCATAGATGGGCTTGTCCTTGGACAGAATGGCATAGGTGCACACAAAGACGCTGAAGATCAGCACGGTGATGCGCATGGTGCGCAGCTCCTGCCGGTCACTCTGGCGCGGAAAGAACTGACGCCAGATGTTCTCCACAAAAGTGACCGAGGGCGCCAGCAAGGTGGCCGAGGCAGTGCTTTTGATCGCCGACAGCAAGGCACCAAAAAACAGCACCTGCATCACAAAAGGCATGTGCGTGCGCACCAGGGTGGGCAAAATCATCTGGCTGTCCACCTTGCGGCCGGTGGACAACAGTTGCCCCGTGGTCTCGGGCATGATGATCAAGGCGCTGGTGACCAGGAACATGGGCACGAAGGCAAACAAGATGTAGCAGATGCCACCGATCACCGGGCCCCGGGTGGCAGCCCGCTCGTCCTTGGCCGACATCACCCGCTGGAACACGTCCTGCTGCGGGATCGAGCCCAGCATCATGGTCATGCCGGCACCGATGAAAAACAGGATGTCCTTGAACTGCATGGGCGGCCAGAAGGCGAACAGGTCCTTTTCCTGGGCGTAGGCCAGCACCTTGTCCACCCCACCCGCCTGCTGTCCGGCAAACACGGCGAGGATCAGCAACCCGCAGACCAGGATGATCATCTGGATGAAATCCGTCACCGCCACCGACCACATGCCACCGAACAGGGTATAGGCCAGGATGGAGGCCGTGCCGATCAACATGCCGACCGGTTGCGAGATGGCGCCTTCGGACAACACATTGAAGACCAGCCCCAGGGCCGTGACCTGGGCCGCCACCCAGCCCAGGTAGCTGAGAAGGATGATCAGCGAGCAAAGGATCTCGACCACCCGGCCATACCGTTCGCGGTAATAGTCGCTGATGGTGAGCAGCGACATCTTGTACAGCCGCGCCGAGAAGAACAACCCCACCAGGATCAGGCAGAACCCGGCGCCAAACGGGTCTTCGACCACGCCATGCAAGCCCTCCTTGATGAAGGTGGCCGGAATGCCCATCACCGTCTCGGACCCGAACCAGGTCGCAAACGTGGTGGTGACGATCATGAACAGGGGCAGGTGGCGCCCCGCGATCGCGAAATCGGCGGTGTTTTTCACCCGTTTGGCCGCCCACAGGCCGATGGCAATCGTGACGAGCAAGTAGATGATGACCAGGGTCAGCAGCACGGAAACCTCCAGGAAGACGGCGGATTATCCCGAAATCGGGCCTGGCGTCAGAACAGGCGGATCCTGATCACCAGTTGCAACACCAGCAGGCCCAATACAAATCCCATGCCACCGTAAACAATGGACTGCAGCAGGCGGTTGGTGCGCCGCTGCTCGGCCAGCAACAGCGCCAGTTCCTTTTTGTGACCGGCCGGCCCTTGCTCCAGGTAGCCGGCCAGCAAGCGCGGCAGCTCAGGCAACAGCTTGGCGTAGCGCGGAAACTCGTCGCGCAACTGCTTGAACAGGCGCTGCGGGCCCACCTGATCGAGCATCCACTTCTCCAGGAAGGGCTTGGCAGTGCTCCAGAGGTCCAGTTCGGGGTCCAGTTGTCGCCCCAGGCCCTCGATGTTGAGCAGGGTCTTCTGCAACAGCACCAACTGGGGCTGGATCTCGACCTGGAATCGACGTGAGGTCTGGAACAGGCGCATCAGCACCATGCCCAGCGAAATTTCCTTGAGCGGCCGGTCGAAGTAGGGCTCGCACACACTGCGGATGGCGGCCTCCAATTCATCCACCCGGGTTTCCGGAGGCACCCAGCCGCTTTCGATGTGCAACTCGGCCACCCGCTTGTAGTCGCGCCGGAAAAACGCCGTGAAGTTCTGCGCCAGGTACTCCTTGTCGTACTCGGTCAGAGTGCCGACGATGCCGAAGTCCAGCGAAATGTAGCGCCCGAACGTGCCAGGCGCCAGGCTGACCTGGATGTTGCCCGGGTGCATGTCGGCATGGAAGAAGCCATCACGGAACACCTGGGTAAAGAAGATGGTGACGCCATCGCGCGCCAGTTGGGGAATGTTGACCCCAGCCTCGCGCAGGCGTTCAAGCTGGCTGATGGGCACGCCCTTCATGCGCTCCATGACCATCACCTCGGGGTGACAGAAGTCCCAGAACACTTCGGGGATCAGCACCAGATCCAGCCCGGTCATGTTGCGCCGCAATTGGGCGGCATTGGAGGCCTCGCGCACCAGATCCAGCTCATCGTGCAGGTACTTGTCGAACTCGGCCACCACTTCGCGCGGCTTGAGGCGCTTGCCGTCCGAGCTGAGGCCTTCGACCCAACCGGCCATCATGCGCATCAGCGCCAAATCCTTGTCGATCACAGGCAGCATGCCCGGACGCAACACCTTGATCGCCACCTCGCGCTCTTGACCGTTGGCCGCACGGACCAGACCGAAATGCACCTGGGCGATCGAGGCACTGGCCACGGGCTCACGGTCAAAAGACTGAAACACCTGATCCACCGGGCGACGGAAGGCGCGCTCGATGGTGGCAACAGCAATGTCGGAGCTGAACGGAGGCACCCGGTCCTGCAGATGGGCCAGTTCTTCGGCAATGTCGGGTGGCAAGAGGTCGCGCCGGGTGGAAAGCACCTGGCCGAACTTCACGAAGATCGGACCCAGTCGCTCCAACGCCTCGCGCAGGCGTTGGCCACGCGGTGCGTCGAGCGAGCGGCCAACGGTGATGATGCGTGCCAGCCGAATCATCCAGGGCCGCCCGAAATGGGTCAGCGCCATCTCATCGAGGCCGTAGCGCAGCACCACCCAGAGGATGTAGCACCCCCGCAACAGACGGCTCATAGCCCGTCCTTGTCACGCACGATGGAGGTGGCGGGGAAGCGGGTGACGAAGTCCTTGAGGCCGCGGGCCAGGTTTTTCACAGCCTGCACGGCTGCGTGGGCCGGACCATCGCCCACCACACGGGCCAGGTCTTCTTCCAGATCCCAGCGCACGTGATCGACGATCCAGTTGATTTCAGCCGCAAATTGCACATCGCCTTCGATGCGCACCGGCGGCTTTTCACCCGCCACAACCGCCTGCACCAGGGACGCAGGCGAACTCTCGGTGACGGCCAGATGCAGATCAGAGGCTGCCCCCGGCTCGGCCAGGTCGATCAGCCCCGCCGGGGTGATGAGCAGCTTGATGTCGAACAGCCGCCACTGCACGCTGGCCACGCGGCCCTTCTGGCGAGCCAGCCGGGCCATGGCCTCGGGTTCTTGCATCAACACGTGGTTGATGAGCAGCACACCACGGTGCTGCAACTCGCTCACCAGCCAGGCAGGGGGCTGAAATGTGCTGGTGACGCGGTCAAACAGTTGATCGATCAGGGAGAAAGGGGTTGCTTGGGCCATAGCCGGCGATTATTCCCCGAAAGTAGGTCGCCAGCCCGATGACCCTGCACGGGCCTGGGCAGGCGGCAGCCTCAAAGCGGGCTCAGGCTCACTGCAGAGCCTGCACGCCAGCCACCAGCCAGCCTGCACTGCCATCCTTGGGCTTGGTCATGTTCCAGACTTCGCGGAAAGGATTCGGGCCGGCCGAGGGTTCCTCGCGGATCATGCCGGAGAACTCGACGCTGGCCATGTAGCCCTCGCCCAGATCCTCGATGCCCAGCAATTGCGCCTCGATCATGACCACGTCGGTCTTGTTCTGCTGCCCCGGGCGATGGGCCTCACGCTCGTTGAGCTGCACACGGATCTCGTCGAGCATGCCATCGGTCATCATGGCGCGCAGGGTCGGGATGTCGGAACGATCCCAGGCCGCCTGCAGTGACACAAAGTTGCGTTTGGCGGCGCCCAAGAACCCTTCGGTATCAAAACCGGTCGGAATGCCCCAGCTTTGATTGCCCCCCAGCGAAGTGCCGATCAAGGCGCCGCCGGATTGGCGGCCCGCAGCCTCAGCGCCGAACTGGCTCTGACGCTCCCAGGGCCGGGCAGAGGCATCGTTGCCGACGTGATCGGGGCTGTACTGACGCAGGGCAGGCGCCGCCGCGGGTGAGCCCGCCCCCTGGAAGGCGTAAGGGCCGGAGGCTGATGCCGCGCCACGGCGGCTGCGCATGATCCAGCCGATCACGCCCATGGCCACCATGGCCAGCAGGGCCACCATGAGGATCTGACCAAAGGCTTCACCAAAACCAAGCGAGTGCGCGAGCCAGGCCAGACCCAGGCCGGCCGCCAGACCACCGAGCATGGCCCCCCACGGGCGACGCGGCGCCTGCGCCGCAGCCGGGGCGGCCGCCTGTGCTGGTTTCGCAACCGAAGAAGGGGCGCCGGCGGGTGCCACGGAAGGCGAAGCGGGGGTTGCCGGTGCAGGCGATGCTGCCGCGCGCTGGGTCACGTTCGAGGATTGACGCCCGATCGATTGGCCGCCCCCCAGCCTGCGTGCCGCCTCGGCCTCCTGGCCAGCCATCACCAGCGCCAGCGCCAGCACCACAGACCAAAGCTTCTTCATGTCATCTCCATCTTCTCGTACAGTGGGGCAAGCCCCGTTCATTCGGTTCGGGCGCGCGCCCTCAGCACTTGATGCCGACGTGCAGGGCCACCACCCCGCCGGTGAGGTTGTGGTAGTCCACATGACCAAAGCCAACCTGCTTCATGAGGGCCTTGAGCTCTTCCTGCCCAGGGTGCATGCGGATCGATTCGGCCAGGTAGCGGTAGCTGTCGGCATCGCCGGCCACCATCTGCCCCAGGCGGGGCAGGATCTTGAAGGAATACCAGTCGTAGGGCTTGGCCAACGGCGCCGCCACCTTGGAGAACTCCAGCACCAACAACTTGCCCCGCGGCTTGAGCACGCGGTTCATCTCGGCCAGGGCCTGGTCCTTGTGGGTCATGTTGCGCAAACCGAAGGCCACGCTGACCACATCGAAATGGTTGTCGGGGAAAGGCAGCTTCTCGGCGTCGCATACCAGGGTGGGCAGCACCACGCCCGCGTCCAGCAGACGATTGCGGCCGGTGCGCAGCATGGCCTCGTTGATGTCGGTGTGCACCACGCGGCCGCTGCGGCCGACCTTCTTGGAGAAGGCCATGGCCAGATCACCGGTGCCCCCTGCGATGTCGAGCACCTGATCGCCTTCGTGCAGGTTGGCCACCATGACGGTGTAGGCCTTCCAGGCCCGGTGCAGGCCCAGGGACATCAGGTCGTTCATGATGTCGTAGCGTGACGCGACCGAGTCGAAGACCCCACGGACCTTGCGAGCCTTCTCCTGCTCGTCCACCGACTGAAAACCGAAATGTGTCGTGCTCATGGCTGAATGCTATACGTTAGTGCCTCGGGCCTCGGCGACAACCCCGCTTGCGGCAGGGGTGGCCCGGTCCGGGCGGAGGGGTTCAGTGACTGGAACAGCCATGACCGCCCTTGACGGGCATCGGGTCATCGCGGCCGCGGCCAGCGGCTTGCAGGCGGGCCTCGTACTCGGCCCAGAGTTCGGCCTGGCGGTTGCCCAGCGAATACAGGTAATCCCAAGTGAAGATGCCGCTCTCGTGACCATCGGTGAACAAGGGCTTGACGGCGTAGTTGCCCACCGGCTCCAGGCCCAGCAGGCCCACATCGCGTTTGCCGGTCTGCAGGGTTTCCTGCCCGGGCCCATGGCCCTGCACTTCGGCCGAGGGCGAATAGACGCGCATCAATTCAAAAGGCAGGCGAAACACGGCACCGTCCGAAAATGCCACCTCCAGCACGCGCGACTGCCCGTGCACCGTGAGCGCCGTGGGGGTTGGGGCGCCAGCCGTGAGTCCTGCCATGAATACCTACCTGCCTTGCTTGAGGGTGAAACCGCCTGGGGCGGCACAGCCCGCATTGTCCCACCACCCGCAGGAAGCCTGCGACAAGAAGGGGCAAATCGGCCAGACCAGGCCTCCTCGAACCTGACCAGCGTCAAGGCGGCCCCTCAAGTCAACCCACTCACTGAGGCTGGAACCCGCTGGATTTGATGATGCGCGCCCAGGTCTGGGCATAACTGCGCTCGCGGGCAGCCAGTTGAGCCCCGGTCGAGTAGCCCACGCTCAGGCCCATGGCCGTCAGGCGCTCATGCACATCCGCCTGGGCCAGCACCTTGGCGAGTGCGGCAGAAAACTGGTCCAGCGAGGCCTTGGGCGTGCCAGCGACAGCGAAGATGCCGTAGTAGGGCACATCCTCAAAGCCGGCCAAGCCCAGCTCGGCAAAGCTGGGCACATCCGGCAGGGCCGCCTGACGCTTGTCACCCAGCACGGCCACCACGCGCAGCTTGCCGGCACGGTGGTTCTCGATGAAATCTGGCACTGAGGCCACACCTGCACCGATCTGATTGCCCAGCATGTCGGCCAACATGGGCGCACTGCCACGGTAGGGCACCGAGACCAGGTCCAGCTTGTTCTTCTCGCCAATCACCTTGACCAGGAATTCCGGCACCGAGGCCGGTGCCGGCACCCCGACGTTGCCCTTGCCGCCCGCCGCATGCACCGCCGCCACGTAGTCCTTGAACGACTTGGCTGGCGTGCCGCTCGACACCGCAAAGGCATTCACAAAAGTGGCCAAGCCGCCCACAGCCACGAAATCGTGCGCCGGGTCGAAGCCGGGGTTCTTCACCACCAGCGGCAGGATGGAGATGGTGTGGTCATGGCTCAGGAAATAGGTGCTGCCGTCCGGGGCCGAGGCCTTGAGGGCCTGTGCCGCCACCTGCCCCCCCGCACCGGGGCGGTTGTCCACCACCACCGGTACACCGAGCTCGTCCTTGAGCCTGTCGGCCAGGGTACGGGCGATCACATCGGTACCCCCGCCGGCCGGAAAACCCACCAACAGACGGATGGGTTTGGCAGTCTGCGCCCCGACCAGGCCGGCGGCCGTGAGGGCTGCGGCGGCCACCAGGCCGCGCAGGGTGTTGACCATCAGGGCTCGACGAACAATCGACATGACATGCTCCACAACAAAGTTGACGACGAAATCAGACCAGCACGCGCTCGATGCCGCCGGCATTGGCAGCGGACACGTACTGCGGCAGCCAGTCGGCGCCCAGGATCTGCTGAGCCATCTCGATCACGATGTAGTCGGCCTCCAGCAGGCCGGTGTTCAAGTCATCGCCGTAGCGGGTCAGGCCTTGCAGGCAGCTCGGGCAGCTGGTGAGGATCTTGACATTGTCTTTCGGCCCGACGGCGCCCGAGGCACGCAAGGCGGCCTCACCCTTTCGGATTTCCTCTTCCTTGCGGAAGCGCACCTGGGTGGAGATGTCGGGGCGGGTCACGCCCAGGGTGCCCGACTCGCCGCAGCAACGCTCGCTCTTGAGCACCTTGTCACCGATCAGGGCCTTGACGGTCTTCATCGGGTCCTGCAGCTTCATGGGGGTGTGGCAGGGGTCGTGGTACAGATAGCCCACACCGCCGCCCGAGGTGTCGAGCGTGATGCCCTTTTCGAGCAGGTACTCGTGGATGTCGATGATGCGGCAGCCCGGGAAGATCTTCTCGAACTCATAGCCCTGCAACTGGTCGTAGCAGGTGCCGCAGCTCACCACCACGGTCTTGATGTCGAGGTAGTTGAGCGTGTTGGCCATGCGGTGGAACAGCACCCGGTTGTCGGTGATGATCTTTTCCGCCTTGTCGAACTGGCCGCTGCCGCGCTGCGGGTAGCCACAGCACAGGTAGCCCGGCGGCAGCACGGTCTGCACCCCGGCGTGCCACAGCATGGCCTGGGTGGCCAGACCCACCTGGCTGAACAAGCGCTCCGATCCACAGCCCGGGAAATAGAACACGGCCTCGCTGTCCGCGGTGGTGGCCTGCGGATTGCGGATGATGGGCACGTAGTCCTTGTCCTCGATGTCGAGCAGGGCGCGCGCCGTCTTCTTGGGCAGGTTGCCCGGCATCTTCTTGTTGATGAAGTGGATGATCTGCTCCTTGATCGGAGCCGCCCCCACCGTGGCCGGAGGCGCACCGGTCTGCTTGCGGGCCAAGCCTTTCAGCAGATCGTTGGCCACCCGCTGCGCCTTCATGCCCACGCCCACCATGGCCGAGCGGGCCAGCTTGATGGTTTCGGGGTTGGTGGCGTTGAGCATGAACATGGCCGCGGCATTGCCCGGGCGGAAGCTCTTCTGCCCCATCTTGCGCAGCAGGTTGCGCATGTTCATGGTGACGTCGCCAAAGTCGATCTTCACCGGGCACGGGCTGAGGCACTTGTGGCACACCGTGCAGTGGTCGGCCACATCTTCGAACTCCTGCCAGTGCTTGATCGACACCCCCCGGCGGGTCTGTTCCTCGTACAGAAAGGCTTCGACCAGCAGCGAAGTGGCCAGGATCTTGTTGCGTGGGCTGTACAGCAGGTTGGCACGCGGCACGTGGGTGGCGCACACCGGCTTGCACTTGCCGCAACGCAGGCAGTCCTTGACCGAATCGGCGATGGCGCCGATGTCGCTTTGCTGCATGATCAGCGATTCATGGCCCATCAGGCCGAAGCTCGGCGTGTAGGCATTGGTCAGGTCGGCGTGCAGGGTTTCGAGCGTGCCGGCCGGGGCACGCAGAAGCTTGCCCTTGTTGAACCGGCCTTCGGGGTCGACCTTCTGCTTGTACTCGGTGAACGGACGCAGCTCGGCATCGCTGAGGAATTCGAGCTTGGTGATGCCGATGCCGTGCTCACCCGAGATCACCCCATCGAGGCTGCGGGCCAGCACCATGATGCGGGCCACGGCCTCGTGGGCGGTCTGCAGCATCTCGTAGTTGTCACTGTTGACCGGGATGTTGGTGTGCACGTTGCCATCACCGGCGTGCATGTGCAACGCCACCCAGACACGGCCCTTGAGCACGCTCTGGTGGAGGGTGTTGACTTCGTCCAGGATGGGCTTGAACGCCGCGCCAGTGAAGATGCCCTGCAGCGGGCTGCGGATCTGCGCCTTCCAGCTGGCACGCAGGCTGTGATCCTGCAATTGCGGGAACAGGGTGTCGACGTCATTGAGCCAGCCCGCCCACAGGTCACGGGTTTCCTGCAGCACCGCGATGGCCTGGGCCACGCGCTGTTCGAGCAGTTCGGGCGAGGGCATCTCGCTGGCGTCGTCGGCCTTGCCCAGGGGCAGCTTGCCTTGCTTGAAGAAGGCCTCCAACTCGTGGCACAGCTTGAGCTTGTTGCGCAGCGACAGTTCGATGTTGATGCGCTCAATGCCGTCGGTGTATTCGGCCATGCGCGGCAGCGGGATCACCACGTCTTCATTGATCTTGAAGGCGTTGGTGTGACGGCTGATGGCAGCCGTCTTCTTGCGGTCAGCCCAGAACTTCTTGCGCGCCTCGGCGCTGATGGCGATGAAGCCCTCGCCATGGCGCGAGTTGGCGATGCGCACCACTTCGGAGGTGATGCGGGCCACGTCGTCGGCGTTGTCGCCCGCGATGTCGCCGATCAGCACCATCTTGGGCAGGCCGCCGTTGCCCTTCTTGCTCTTGGTGGCATACCCCACCGCCTTCAGGTAGCGGTCATCCAGGTGCTCCAAGCCGGCCAGCAACACGCCGCTGCGCTTTTGCTCGGCGAACATGAAGTCCTTGATCTCGACGATGCTGGGCACCGCATCCTTGGCATTGCCGAAAAACTCAAGGCACACCGTGCGGGTGTGTTCAGGCATGCGGTGCACCACCCAGCGCGCGCTGGTGATCAGGCCATCACAGCCTTCTTTCTGGATGCCCGGCAGGCCGGCCAGGAACTTGTCGGTCACGTCCTTGCCCAGGCCCTCCTTGCGGAAGGTCTTGCCCGGGATCACCAGGCGCTCGGTGCGCACCGGAGTCTTGCCGTCGGCTTCGAAATACTTCAGCTCGAAGGTCGCCACCTCGGCGTCGTGGATCTTGCCCAGGTTGTGGTCCAGTCGCGTCACCTCCAGCCACTGGGCATCGGGGGTGACCATGCGCCAGCTGGCCAGGTTGTCCAGGGCGGTGCCCCACAGCACGGCCTTCTTGCCGCCTGCATTCATGGCGATGTTGCCGCCGATGCACGAGGCTTCAGCCGAGGTCGGGTCGACCGCAAAGACAAAACCACCTCGCTCGGCGGCGTCGGCCACGCGTTGCGTGACCACACCGGCTTCGGTCCAGATGGTGGCCACCGACTCGGCAATGCCGGGCAGCTGCACCTTCTCGACCTCGGTCATGGCTTCGAGCTTTTCGGTGTTGATGACCACGCTCTTCCAGGTCAGCGGGATGGCGCCACCGGTGTAACCGGTGCCACCGCCACGCGGGATGATGGTCAGCCCCAGCTCGATGCAGGCACGCACCAGGGCCGCCATCTCGGCCTCGGAATCCGGGGTCAGCACCACGAAGGGATATTCCACCCGCCAGTCGGTAGCGTCAGTGACGTGGGCCACACGCGACAGGCCGTCGAACTTGATGTTGTCTTTGGCCGTGACCTTGCGCAGGCGCTTGCTGACCTGGGCGCGCAGGGTGGCGGCCTCTTGAAAGGTGGCATCGAAGGTCTTGACGGCCTGTTCAGCCATGCCCAGCACCTCGCCCACCAGCGCATCACGGGCAGCGTCGTCGCCCGGGGTCCGCCGGCGCTCGATCTCGCCCAGGCGGTGGCGCAAGGCCTCCACCAGCAGGCCACGGCGCTTGGGGTTGTCCAGCAGGTCATCCTGCAGGTAGGGGTTGCGCTGCACCACCCAGATGTCGCCCAGCACTTCGTACAACATGCGGGCAGAACGGCCGGTCTGGCGCTCACCGCGCAACTGGCTCAGCAGCTCCCAGGCCCGCGAGCCCAGCAGGCGGATGACGATTTCCCGGTCGGAAAACGAGGTGTAGTTGTACGGAATTTCGCGAAGTCGGGCAGGCTCTGCGGCCTGCGACAAGATGGCGGCCAACGCGGTGGGTGCATTCATGGAGTAAACCTGGGGGGTGGGCATGGACATGCCCATGGACCTTGGGGCCCGGATTTTACGGTACCGGGAAGAAGGGCTCGGATGGAAGGCAGGAAAGCCCGCCGCCAACCCGGCCAGGGCGTCAAAGCCAGCGCCGGGATCGCCAGGAGGACGCACGCACCGACGCCAGCACCCGGGCGGGCTGTTGAGGCAGATCGGACAAGAGCGTGAGCAGTGAGGTCATGGCGGGCATCAGGGTCAGGCAGGGCCTGAATCGAAACTGTTGCAATGCACAATTTAACGCATCCACCCAATCCTTGACGAGTTTCAGGGTTATCTGCGGCAGGGGGCCCAGGGAATCTCCGGATGGAGTGATTGCAACACGTATGACAAAACCGACTTCCTTTTGTCACACCTTGCGACTAGCATCCGCGCTTTTCGTACCCCCCGCAGGAGATTGCATGAAATTCCGCAACCTGGCCCTCGTGGCCGCGCTGGCCACCGTGATCGGTGCACCCGCCCAGGCCCAGACCGAGATTCAGTGGTGGCACTCGATGGATGGCGCCCTCAACGACTGGGTCAATGACCTGGCCAAGCAGTTCAACGAGAGCCAGAGCGAATACAAGGTGGTGCCCACCTACAAGGGCGAGTACGACCAATCGATGGCCGCAGGCATCGCCGCCTTCCGCGCCGGCAATGCCCCCGACATCCTGCAGGTGTTCGAAGTGGGAACAGCCACCATGATGTACGCCAAGGGTGCCGTGAAGCCCGTGGCCGAAGTGATGAAGGAAGGCGGCGTCAAGTTCGACCCCAAGGCCTACATCCCAGCGGTGGCCGGCTATTACACGGCCCCCAATGGCCAGATGATGTCGCTGCCCTTCAACAGCTCGACCACCGTGTTCTATTACAACAAGGACGCTTTCAAGGCGGCCGGCCTGGACCCCGAAAAAGCCCCGGTGACCTGGCCCGATGTGGTCTCGGTCGCCGCCAAGCTCAAGGCCAGCGGCAGCAAGTGCCCCTTCACCACTTCGTGGATGACCTGGGCCCAACTGGAAAGCTTCTCCACCTGGCACAACACCAGCTATGCCAGCAAGGGCAATGGCTTTGGCGGTCTGGACGCCCGCCTGGAGTTCAACTCGCCCCTGCATGTGCGCCACTTCGAGAACCTGGGCAACATGGCCAAGCAAGGCCTGTTCGTCTACAAGGGGCGCGCCAGCAAGGCGATCACCTCGTTCACCTCGGGTGAATGCGCGATGTTCGTGGGTTCGTCGGGCAGCTACGCCAGCATCCAGCGCGACTCCAAGTTCAAGTTTGCCGAATCCACCCTGCCCTACTACCCCGATGTGCCGGGCGCACCGCAGAACACCATCGTGGGCGGCGCCAGCCTGTGGGTGCTGGCAGGCAAGCCGGCGGCCCATTACAAGGGCGTGGCCTCGTTCTTCAACTTCCTGTCCAAGCCGGAGGTTCAGGCCGCCAGCCACCAGCGCACCGGCTACCTGCCCATCACCACCGCCGCTTTCGAGCTGACCGAGAAGTCGGGTTTCTACAAGAAGAACCCGGGCACCGACGTGGCCGTGAACCAGATGATCCGCAAGACCACCGACAAGTCGCGTGGCGTGCGCCTGGGCAATTTTGTGCAGATCCGCGCCATCCTGGACGAGGAAACCGAACAGATCTGGACCGGCAAGAAGACAGCCAAGGAAGCCCTGGACACGGCCGTGACACGCGGCAACGAGCTGCTGGTGAAGTTCCAGGCCGCCAACAAATAAGCCGCTCAGGCGACAAGAAGGCCCGTCAGGCTGCGTTATGCTGCCTGCCCTTCACAAACGTGCATGCGCCCAAAGGGGCGCTGCACGCCCCTTGACAGCCCGCCCGCCACCAGCGGACGGGCTGTTTGACTCACCAGGGCACCCTCCATGGAAAAACGAGTTTTATTCAGGTCCGGCTGGCTGCCTTGGGCCTTGCTGGCACCCCAGCTGATCATCGTCGGCGTCTTCTTCTTCTGGCCCGCAGGCCAGGCCTTGATCCAGTCGCTGCAGCAACAGGATGCCTTTGGCACCACCGTGACCTGGGTCGGGCTGGACAACTTCCGCACATTGTGGGCGGATGCCACCTATGTGGAATCGTTCGAGACCACGCTGATCTTCTCAGCGCTGGTGACCGTGCTGGGCCTGAGCCTGGCCTTGCTGCTGGCGGTGTTTGCCGATCGCATCACGCGGGGGGCCACGTTCTACAAGACGGTGCTGATTCTTCCGTATGCCGTGGCGCCGGTGGTGTCAGGCCTGCTGTGGTCTTTCATGTTTTCGACCTCGATCGGGGTGGTCAGCTATGGCCTGCGCCAGATCGGTTTTGAATGGAACCACCTGCTCAACGACCAGCATGCCATGGCGCTGGTGGTGATGGCCTCGGTGTGGAAGCAGATTTCGTACAACTTCCTGTTCTTCCTGGCCGGGCTCAGCGCCATTCCCAAGTCGCTGATCGAGGCTGCGGCCATCGATGGCGCAGGCCCCTGGCGTCGTTTCTGGAGCATCCAGTTCCCGCTGTTGTCGCCCACCACCTTTTTCCTCGGCGTGATCAACATGGTCTACGCCTTCTTCGACACCTTCGCCATCATCGACGCCACCACCCAGGGCGGGCCGGGCAAGGCCACCTCAACCTTGGTCTACCGGGTGTATTTCGACGGCTTCCGCGGCATGGACTTCGGCGGCTCGGCCGCCCAGTCGGTGGTGCTGATGGTGATCGTGGTGGCCCTGACCATCGTGCAGTTCCGCTATGTCGAAAAGAAGGTGCAGTACTGATGAAGCCCGCCCGCCCTTCCCTTTTCGCCCAGCCCGGAGGCCGCCGTCATGGTTGAACGCAATCCCGCCCTGAACGTGCTGGCCCATCTGGTCATGATCGTCGGCGTGTTGATCGTCGCCTTTCCGATCTACCTGGCTTTTGTGGCCTCCACCCACACCGCACCCGAGATCATGCAAGCCCCCATGCCGCTGTGGCCGGGGCACAACTTCTGGGCCAGCTACGAGGCGGCACTGCGTGGCTCGGGCCGCATCAGTTCCACGCCCCCGGTGGCCCGCATGATGTGGGTGAGCTTGGTGGTGACCATGATCATCACCGTGGGCAAGATCAGCATCTCGCTGCTGTCGGCCTTTGCGGTGGTGTATTTCCGCTTCCCGCTGCGCAACCTGTGCTTCTGGTTGATCTTCATCACGCTGATGCTGCCGGTGGAAGTGCGCATCGGCCCCACCTACCAGGTGGTGGCCGATCTGGGCATGATCAACACCTACGCCGGCATGTCGGTGCCCCTGATTGCCTCGGCCACCGCCACTTTTCTGTTCCGGCAGTTCTTCCTGACGGTGCCCGACGAACTGGTCGAGGCGGCCCGCATCGATGGCGCGGGGCCGATGCGCTTCTTCAAGGACATCCTGGTGCCCCTGTCGGCCACCAGCATTGCCGCCCTGTTCGTGATCCAGTTCATCTATGGCTGGAACCAGTACCTGTGGCCCCTGATCGCAGCCACCAGTGAAGACATGTACCCGGTGGTGGTCGGCATCAAGCAGATGATCGGCGCGGGTGAATCGCCCGTGGACTGGAACGTGGTCATGGCCACGGCCGTGCTGGCCATGCTCCCCCCCGCCGTGGTGGTGGTTCTGATGCAGAAATGGTTCGTCAAGGGCCTGGTTGATACCGAGAAATAAGAGAGCAACACGATGGCTTCCATTTCCCTTCGCAACGTCGTCAAACGCTATGGCCAGGGCCCCAAGGCCAACCAGGTGATCCACGGCGTGAACGCCGAGATTGCCGACGGCGAGTTCATCGTCATCGTCGGGCCCTCGGGCTGCGGCAAATCCACCCTGCTGCGCATGGTGGCCGGTCTCGAGGAAATCAGCGGCGGCGAGATCGCCATCGGCCCCCGGGTGGTCAACCAGCTCGAACCTGCCGAGCGCGACATCGCCATGGTGTTCCAGAACTACGCGCTGTACCCGCACATGAGCGTGTTCGACAACATGGCCTATGGCCTCAAGATCGCCAAGGTCCCCACGGCGGAGATCAAGCAGCGCGTGGACAAGGCGGCCACCATCCTGGAGTTGGGCCACCTGCTGCAGCGCAAGCCGCGTGAGCTGTCGGGCGGCCAGCGCCAGCGTGTGGCCATGGGCCGGGCCATCGTGCGCCAGCCTCAGGTGTTCCTGTTCGACGAGCCGCTGTCCAACCTGGACGCCAAGCTGCGCAGCCAGACCCGCCTTGAAATCCAGAAGCTGCACCGCGAGCTGGGCATCACCTCGCTGTTCGTGACCCACGACCAGGTCGAGGCCATGACGCTGGCGCAACGCATGATCGTGATGAACGCCGGCGTGATGGAACAGTTCGGCACGCCCGAAGAGATGTACCACCGCCCGGCCTCCACGTTTGTGGCCAGTTTCATCGGATCCCCCTCCATGAACCTGCTGAAACACGCCCCCGGGACCCGCGAAGGCGTGATCACGGGCATCCGCCCCGAGCACCTGGACGTGACGAGCACAGGCTGGGCCGTGACGGTGGAAACCACCGAGCTGCTGGGTGCCGAACGGCTGATCTACGGCCGGCTGGGCCAAGGTTCGGCCCAGGAGCAACTGATCGTGCGCATCGAGGAAAGCGCCCAGGTGCCTGCACCTGGCAGCTTGATCCACGTGGCGCCCCGTGAAGACCGCATCCACCATTTCGACGCCGCCACCAGCAAGCGTCTCTGACCCAGACTTCTGCCTTCGCCTTGCCATGAACCCCAGCCTTCCCCACTGGCCCTACCCCCGCTGGATTGCCCACCGTGGCGCCGGCAAGCTGGCCCCCGAAAACACCCTGGCTGCGTTCCGGCACGGTGCAAGCTTCGGCTACACCATGTTCGAATGCGACGTGAAGCTGAGCGCCGACGGCGTGCCGTTTCTGCTGCACGACGCCTCCTTGCAGCGCACCACCAACAGCCGCGGCATCGCCGGTGACCTGAGTTACGGCGAACTGGCCCAACTGGATGCCGGCAGCTGGCATTCGCGCACTTATGCGGGCGAGGTCATCCCGAGCTTCGAAAATGTGGCACGTTACTGCCTGCACAACGGCTACTTTCTGAACATCGAGATCAAGCCCACCCCCGACACCGAGCGCGCCACCGGCGAAATCGTGGCCGCCTATGCCTCGCACCTGTGGGCCTCGGCTTCGGAGCCGCCGCTGTTGACCTCGTTCAAGATCGAGGCCTTGGAAGGCGCTGCCGCCACCGCCCCGCACCTGCCCCGCGGACTGCTGGCCGACACGCTCTTTCGCGGCTGGCTGGAGAAGGCTGTAGAACTGGGCTGTGTGGCCGTGGTCCTGAATCACGCGCTGTGGGATGCCGACACCGTGGCCAAGGCCCAGGCTGCCGGCCTTCGAACGCTGAGCTACACCGTGAACGACGAATGGGCCGCACAACGGCTGATCGAACTGGGTACCGACGGCATCATCACCGACCGGGTGGACCTGTTCAGCCCGCAGGGCTGAGGCCAAACCAGTCGGCCCGCCCCGGTCTCTGGACCTCAATTGACCGATATCAAGAAAACCCGTTTTCCTCAGCGGCGCCAGGCGCCCTGCAAAAACCACTGACTGGTGGTCACGGACAGCACCAGCAGGCCATAGCCCGCCACCTTGCCATCGCGCCCCAAAATCAGCACGGCCAGCATCAACGCTAGCACCCCGACAGCAAAATTGATAGCAAGCTTCCAATGCCAGGCAAGGCGAAAGGGGCTTTCGCCGCCCAAAATCGGACTCACCAAAGTGAGCAACACCGACACGCAAAGTGCCGGTGCAACAAAGTTGGCCAGGTGAAAAAGCAACTCGATAGGGCCCATGTTGATCAGGTTCTGAGGCCCTGACCCGGGTCATTCAAGACCATGCGGGACAATGGCGGCCATAGGAAAGGGCAAAGATAGCGCGCCCGCCTCGACCTCGATCAATTTTATAATCATCCGATGGCAGCAGTCTGGGCTTTGGGCATCAACCACACGACGGCACCGCTCGATCTGCGCGGTCGCTTTGCCTTTGCCGTCGATCAAATGGCTCCCACGCTGCATGGCCTGCGGGAATCCTTTGGCAACCAGCGCCACCCGGACGTCGAAGCCGCCATCATCTCCACCTGCAACCGCACCGAGATTTACTGCGCAGGCGACCAGCAGGCACTGGACCACACTCTGGGCTGGCTGGCCCAGACCGGCGGGGTGACCCCGTCGGTGCTGCGCTCACATGCCTACCTGTTGCAACACGACGAAGTGGCGCGCCACGCCTTCCGCGTCGCCAGCGGGCTGGACTCGATGGTGCTGGGCGAGGCCCAGATCCTGGGGCAGATGAAAGACGCTGTGCGTGCCGCCGAAAGCGCTGGTGCACTGGGCACGACGCTGAATCAGCTGTTCCAGCGCAGTTTTGCCGTGGCCAAAGAGGTGCGCAGCTCGACCGAGATCGGCGCCCACTCCATCAGCATGGCCGCAGCTGCCGTGCGCCTGGCCGGTCAGCTGTTCGAAGACCTGAGCAAGATCCGCATCCTGTTTGTGGGCGCGGGCGAAATGATCGAACTGGCGGCCACCCACTTCGCGGCCCGCAACCCCAAGGCCATTGCCATTGCCAACCGCACCCTGGAGCGCGGCGAAAAGCTGGCCGGACGGTTTGGGGGCGAGGTGATGCGACTGGCCGACCTGCCCACCCGGTTGCACGAATTTGATGCCGTGATCAGTTGCACGGCCAGCACCCTGCCCCTGATTGGTCTCGGTGCCGTGGAGCGCGCCCTCAAGCAACGGCGCCACCGCCCCATGTTCATGGTTGACCTGGCAGTGCCCCGCGACATCGAGCCCGAAGTCAAGGCCCTCGAAGACGTCTACCTCTACACCGTGGACGATCTGGCCACCGTGGTGCAGACCGGCCAGGCCAACCGGCAGGCTGCCGTGGCCCAAGCCGAAGCCATCATCGACGCCGGCGTGCAGAGTTTTCTGCACTGGATGGACCAGCGCGGTACCGTGCCCTTGATCCGGCAGCTCAACAGCCAGGCCGAAGCCTGGCGTGAAGCCGAACTGGCACGTGCCCGCAAGCTGCTGGCGCGCGGCGAAGATGTCGAGGCCGTGCTGCAAGCCATGGCCAAGGGCCTGACCCAGAAAATGCTGCACGGCGCGATGGCCGAGTTGCACACCGGCGATGGCCCGTCGCGTGAACGCGCCAGCCAGGCCATCCAGCATTTCTTCCTGCGCAAAGACCGTTAGCGGCGCAGGTGTGGCGCGGCCCTGTGGCCCGACCTGCTTGCTCTTGCGCCTGCTCGGGCGCAAGCCTTCTCCAGCCTGCCGCTTCTGATGCAACAGCCAGCGGCCCTGCAAAGTGCCCCATGAAAGACTTCCTACGCCAGCAACTTGAACGCTATGCCGCGCGCCTTGAGGAGCTCGACTTTCTGCTGTCGCGCGAAGACATCATGGGCGACATGGCGCAGTACCGCACGCTGTCGCGCGAACACGCCGAGGTCACCCAGGTGGCCGGGCGCTACCAGCGCTATCGGCAGTGCGAATCCGACCTGAAGACCGCCCAAGAGATGCTGACAGACCCGGACATGGCTGACATGGCCCGGGAAGAGATTGCGAGCGCCAGCGAAGAATTGCTGAAGCTTGAAAGCGAGTTGCAGCGCCTGTTGCTGCCCAAAGACCCTGACGACGCGCGCAATGCCTTTCTGGAGGTGCGCGCCGGTACGGGCGGCGATGAGTCGGCCCTGTTCGCGGGCGATCTGGCACGCATGTACACGCGCTACGCCGAGCGTGCCGGCTGGCATTGCGAGATCGTCAGCGCCAACGAAAGCGAACTCGGGGGCTACAAGGAACTGGTCTTGCGCCTGGAGGGTGAGCAGGTCTACGGCGCGCTGAAGTTCGAATCCGGCGGTCACCGGGTACAGCGGGTACCCGCCACCGAGACCCAGGGCCGCATCCACACCAGTGCCTGCACCGTGGCTGTGCTGCCGGAACCCGACGAAGCGCAGGCCGTGCAGATCAACCCCGCCGATTTGCGCATCGACACCTTCCGTGCCAGCGGCGCCGGCGGCCAGCACATCAACAAGACCGATTCGGCCGTGCGCATCACCCACTTGCCCACCGGCATCGTCGCCGAATGCCAGGACGACCGCAGCCAGCACCGCAACAAGGCCAAGGCCCTGCAGGTGCTGTCGGCGCGCATCCAGGAAAAGGAGCGCAGCGAGCGCGCCGCCAAGGATGCCGCCCTGCGCAAGGGTTTGATCGGCAGCGGCGACCGCAGCGACCGCATTCGCACCTACAACTTTCCGCAGGGCCGACTGACGGACCACCGCATCAACCTCACGCTTTACAAGCTGGGCGCCATCATGGAAGGCGATTTGGCCGACGTGCTGGCGGCGCTGCGCGCCGCCCATGAGGCCGAACAACTGGCCGAACTGGAAGTGGGGCTGTCTTGAACGCGCGGCCAACCCTTGCCCGTGCCCTGCGCGAGCTCCAGGAGCAGGGCCTGCCCAGGCTGGAGACCCAGATGCTGGTGTTGCTGGCCGTGCAACGGGCGCCGCACGACCGAGGCTGGCTGATGGCCCACGACACCGACACGTTGACCGAGACGCAACAAGCCCATCTGGCCGGAGTCGTGGCCCGCAGACTGGCAGGCGAACCGATGGCCTACCTCACGGGCAGGCACGAGTTCTATGGGCTGGATCTGGCCGTGGATGCCCGGGTGCTGGACCCGCGCGACGACACCGAAACCCTGGTCGACTGGGGCCTGGAAGTGATGGCCCCATGGCCCCGCCCCAGGGTGGCCGACCTGGGCACCGGCAGCGGTGCGATCGCACTGGCGGTGGCCAGCCAGCGCCGAGATGCCGAGGTCTACGCCGTGGATGCCAGCGCCGAGGCCTTGGCCGTGGCCACGGGCAATGCCCAGCGCCTGGGCCTGGCAGTGTGCTTTCTTGAGGGCAACTGGTGCGCACCACTGGGTGATGCGCCCTTCGCCTTGCTGCTCTCCAACCCGCCCTACATTGCCGACCACGACCCGCATCTGCCGGCACTGCGTCACGAGCCGCTGCAGGCCCTGGTGAGCGGGCCCGATGGCCTGGATGACCTGCGGCGCATCATCACGCAGGCCCCCGCACACCTGATGGCGGGCGGGTGGCTGCTGCTGGAGCATGGCTGGGACCAGGCCCCCCAGGTGCGCGAACTGCTGCAAGCCCGGGGGTTTGAACAGGTGCAAAGCCGCAAAGACCTCGCCGGCATTGAGCGCTGCTCGGGCGGACTCTGGCCAGGACTGAGATAATCTGTCGCTATCTGCCCGCACACCGGGCCCGCCCCAAGAGGAAACTTCATGAGCAACACCCAACAACGCATCGATGACCTGGTCAAGAACAGCCCCGTGCTGCTGTTCATGAAAGGCACTGCCAGCTTTCCCCAATGCGGCTTTTCCGGCCGCGCCATTCAGATCCTCAAGGCCTGCGGCGTCGACCCCAAGAGCCTGAAGACCGTGAACGTGCTGGAAGACCCGGAGATCCGTCAGGGCATCAAGGAATACAGCCAGTGGCCGACCATTCCGCAGCTCTACGTGAAGGGTGAGTTCATCGGCGGCTCGGACATCATGATGGAGATGTACGAATCGGGTGAGCTGCAACAGGTGATCGGCGGCCAGCCCGGCTGAGCCCTGCCCCCACCCTCTCGAAAAGCCACTGTCTACAGTGGCTTTTCTGCTTCTGGCGTCAGCGCCAGCGCTTGAGGACGGGCACGGCTTGTGCTTGAATCAAAGCGTGTGTCCTGATCTGGAGAGCGTCATGGAATCCCGCAGCCTTGTCCCCCATTCGACCGCTTTCAAACTGCCCATCGCCCAGATGCGCAGCGTGTTCGAACCCTCGGAAGTGGAACGCAAGCTGGCCAAGCTCAGCGAGCGCGAACATGAATCCCTGCGCAACACCTACCAACGCATGCTGGAGCGCGGGCCTGATCGCTTCGAGGTTCGTCCCTGCGGGGTTCCGGAGATGACACCTCTTTATGAGGCCTTGCCCAACTTCACCGAGGTGCTGGATGACGTCAAGCGCCACCTGGCCCTGTCTCAGGACAGCCGTGACGGCCTGGAGGTGACCCCCATGCTCCTGCTGGGAGCCCCAGGCATTGGCAAGACCCATTTCGCCCGCCAACTGGCCGAATTGCTGGGCACAGGCATGTCACTGGTGCCGATGAGTTCGATGACGGCGGGCTGGCTGCTCTCCGGTGCGTCATCTCAATGGAAGGGTGCGCGGCCCGGCAAGGTGTTTGAAGCCCTGGTCGACGGTCAATATGCCAACCCGGTGATCGTCATTGACGAGATCGACAAGGCCAGTGCCGACGCCCAGTACGATCCACTGGGAGCGCTTTACAGCCTGCTCGAGCACGACACAGCAGGCCGTTTTGTGGATGAGTTTGCCGAAGTGTCGATCGATGCCAGCCGAGTCGTCTGGATCACCACAGCGAACGATGCGCGCGCCATTCCCGAGCCCATTCTCAACCGCATGAATGTTTTTGAGATCGAGCCGCCGACGCCGGAGCAGGCCCGGGAAATCGCCCGCCGGCTGTACCTGTCGATCCGCGGCAGCCACGATTGGGGCCGCCACTTTGCGGAAGAGGCCCCGACGTCGGTCCTTGATGTGTTGGCCGAAATGGCCCCACGCGACATGCGACGTGCCTTGATGACGGGCTTTGGCAATGCACGGCTCGATGGGCGTGACGAGCTGCAGGTGGATGACTTGCCACGCGGTGGCCCGCAACGTCGCCGCATGGGCTTTGTCCAGTGAGTGGGGCGACCCAACGACATCTGGCCGCTAAACTGGGGGCACGGCGGTCACCGACTGCCGCAAAGCCCGTGACATGAACCTGAGCCAAAGTCTGCTGCTCATCCTGGCCTTGATTGCAGCCAGCGCGTATTTCTCGATCGCCGAAATCTCGCTGGCGGCCTCGCGTCGCCTGCGGCTGCGGCAGATGGCTGATGCCGGTGACCTGCGCGCTGAGCAGGTGCTGCGCCTGCAGGACGAACCCGGCCCTTACTTCACGTTGGTCCAGATCGGATTGAACGCGATCGCCATCGTGGGGGGTGCCGTCGGCGAAGGGGCCTTGAGCCCCTTCTTCAGCGAGCTGATGGCACTTTGGCTGCCCGGTGAAACCGCCTCGAAGGTCGGTGCCGTGCTGTCCTTCGTCGTCGTCATCGGGCTGTTCATCGTCTTTGCCGATCTGCTGCCCAAGCGCCTGGGCATGAGCGAGCCCGAGCGGGTGGCGGTTCGACTGGTCGGCACGATGCAAGGCCTGATGACCCTGTTCAAGCCCCTGGTCTGGTTGCTCAGCCATCTCACCGATCGGCTGTTCTCCCTGCTGGGCCTGCCTGCAGCGAGAGACGAGCGCATCACTCCGGCCGACATTCTGGCCATGACCGAGGCGAGTGCCCGATCGGGCCTGCTGGCTGAGCGTGAACATCAGTTGATCACCAATGTGTTCGAGCTCGACAGCCGCAGCGTGACCAGCACCATGACGCCACGAGAGCGCATGGCCTGGTTCCGGGTGGATGACCCGGAACCCGTGATACGGGCCCGCATCCTGGCAGCGCCCTATTCAAGTTACCCGGTCTGTCGGGACGGCTTGGAACAGGTGCTGGGCTATGTCGATGCCAAGGACCTGTTCCAGCGTGTGCTCAACGGCCTTCCGCTCGACCTGAGCAGTGAGGGGCTGTTGCGCAAGATCCTGGTGGTGCCCGATCGACTCAGTGTGGGTGAAGTCCTGGCCCTGTTCAGGGAAGCTCACGAAGACTTTGCGGTGATCGTGAACGAGTACAGCGTGGTGATGGGACTGGTGACGCTCAATGACCTGATGAGCACCGTGATGGGGGATCTGGTGGATCAGCAGGATGAAGACCTGATCGTGCAGCGCGATGAGAACTCGTGGCTGATCGACGGCATGACGCCGATCGCCGATGTGCAGAGGGTGCTTGAACTGGACGCCCTGCCCCATGCCGACCAGTACGACACGCTGGCCGGCTTTCTGATGGAGATGCTGCGACGCATTCCAAAGCGCACCGATGCCGTGATCTGGGAGGGCTTCCGCTTTGAAGTGATGGACGTGGACAGCTACCGGATCGACCAGGTGATGGTGACCCGCCTGCCCTCAGACAGACCCACGTGATGTCGGCCCGAAGTGCCCGAAGTGGCGGGCCTCAGGCCTGGGCCGGCGATTTGACGGGGTCTGCGAACACCCAGTGGCGCTGGGCCCCGAACACGGCGCCCGGGTATTGCGGCTTGCCGCGGCTGCCGTTGTAACGCCCCAGGGCCAAGTAAAGATCACCCTGCTCTCGGTCAAGATAATGGCGCAGGATCACGCAGCCAAAGCGCAGGTTGGTCTGCAGGTGGAACAGCTTGCCCGGGTCTCCATCGCCGATCACCCGGGTCCAGAAAGGCATCACCTGCATGTAGCCGCGAGCGCCCACGGGGGACACCGCGAATTTGCGGAAATTACTTTCCACCTCGATCAGGCCCAGCACCAGCGAGGTGTCCAGGCCAGCCCGGCGGCTTTCATACCAGACCGTCTGCAAGAACTCCTTGCGCACCAGCCACTCAGGCTTGCGCCGCCAGAGCCGGTCGCTCATGGCCGCCAACCAGCGCAGGTAGACCAGGCGCCCATCGGTATCGACGAACTCAGGCACGGGGGGGGCCTGCTGGGCCACCGCCGAACTCAAGGCGGTGCGCACGGAGTCAATCAGGGGTTCTTCCGCCTGGGCTCCGGCGCGCGCCGATTCAGACCACAAGAACAGAGAAGGCCCGGCGGCCAAAGCAGCCAGGCTTTTTCGCCTTGAAATCAACATGCCATCATCCTCAACCCAGCGCGGCGCTCAAAGAGCCAGTCGCTCCTTCAAGTGAGCCAGCACATCCGCGGCAGCGATCTTGGTGGCCGCCGTGTCGCGGCGGTGTTGATACTCGACCTGACCTTCCTTCAGGCCCCGGTCCGACAGCACCACGCGGTGCGGCACGCCGATCAGCTCCCAGTCGGCAAACATGGCTCCAGGGCGTTCGCCACGATCATCCAGCAGCACATCCACCCCCAATGCCAGCAGGTCGGTGTGCAACTGCTCGGCGGCAGCCTTGACCTCGGCACTGCGGTCCATGCCGATCGGGCAGATCACCACCGTGAACGGCGCAATCGCATCGGGCCAGATGATGCCGCGCTCGTCGTGGTTCTGCTCGATGGCCGCCGCAGGCAGGCGGGTCACGCCAATGCCATAGCAACCCATTTCGAAGAACGCAGGCTTGCCGTCTTCGCCCAGGAAGGTGGCATTCATGGCCTTCGAGTACTTGGTGCCCAGGTAGAAGACATGGCCCACCTCGATGCCACGCTCGATGGCCAGCACGCCCTTGCCATCGGGTGAGGCATCGCCTGCCACCACATTGCGCAGGTCAGCCACCAATTCGGGCTCGGGCAGGTCGCGCCCCCAGTTCACGCCGGTGATGTGGAAGTCGATCTCGTTGGCACCGCAAATCCAGTCGGCCATCACCGCGACCTCACGGTCAGCCACCACCTTGACAGGCTTCTGGAGGTTCAACGGGCCCAGGTAGCCGGGCTTGCAGCCGAAGTGATCTTCGATCTCAGGCACGGTGGCAAAACGGAAGCCGCCTTCCATGCCGGGCAGCTTGCCGACCTTGACTTCGTTCATGTCATGGTCGCCGCGCAACAGCAGCAGCCAGATCTGACTGCGCGTGATCTCGCCGTGTTCGTTCAGTGTGTCGGTGGCGAGCACCAGCGATTTGACGGTGGTTGCCAAAGGAACGTTCAACAGCTCGGCCACGTCGGCACAGGTGCTCTTGCCTGGGGTGGCCGTCTTGGCGAGGGCGGCAGCGGCGGCGGGGCGTGGGCCAGCCGGAGACAGGGCCTCGGCCTTTTCGATGTTGGCAGCGTAGTCGCTGTCCGGGCAGTAGACGATGGCGTCTTCGCCCGTTGCGGCAATCACCTGAAACTCTTCACTCAGGTCACCCCCGATGGCACCACTGTCGGCCGCCACGGCACGGTAGGTGAGCCCGAAACGATCGAAGATCCGCCGATAGGCCTGGGCCATGATCTGGTAGCTGGCCTTGGCCGCCGCTTGGTCACGGTCAAAACTGTAGGCATCCTTCATGATGAACTCGCGACCGCGCATCAGGCCGAAGCGTGGGCGGCGCTCGTCACGGAACTTGGTCTGGATCTGATAGAAGTTCTTGGGCAGTTGCTTGTAACTGCGCAATTCCTGGCGAGCAATGTCGGTAACCACTTCTTCGGAAGTGGGCTGGATCACGAAATCGCGGTCATGACGGTCTTTGATGCGCAGCAGTTCGGGGCCCATTTTTTCAAAGCGGCCCGTCTCCTGCCAAAGCTCGGCGGGCTGAACCACCGGCATGGTCACCTCCACGGCGCCGGCCCGGTTCATCTCTTCGCGCACGATCGCCTCGACCTTTCGGATGACACGCAAGCCGATGGGCATGTAGTTGTACACACCGGCCCCCAGCTTCTTGATCATGCCGGCGCGGGTCATCAGTTTGTGGCTGACAACCTCCGCATCGGCAGGCGCTTCCTTGAGGGTGGAAATGAAGAATTGGGAGGCTTTCATCTGGAGGAATGCGGAAAGTTCAAGAGAAGTCCTCTTGTGACACGTGCGGTGCCGTGCATAATGGACTCAGTTTAAAAATTTGGGGTTTGATTATGCTTGACCGGGACGGCTTTAGGCCGAACGTCGGCATCATCCTGCTCAACCATAAAAACCAGGTGTTCTGGGGCAAGCGCATCCGGACTCACAGCTGGCAGTTTCCACAAGGCGGCATTGATCGTGGCGAAAGCCCTGAGCAAGCCATGTTTCGGGAATTGCATGAAGAGGTGGGGCTCCATCCGGAGCATGTGCGAATTGTGGCCCGAACGCGGGAATGGTTGCGCTATGAGGTGCCAGACCGGTACATTCGGCGAGACGCTAGAGGCCATTACAAAGGCCAGAAGCAGATCTGGTACCTGCTGCAACTGCTGGGACATGATTGGGACCTGAACCTCAGGGCCACCAACCACCCGGAATTTGACGCTTGGCGCTGGAACGACTACTGGGTGCCGCTTGACGTGGTGGTGGAGTTCAAGCGTGGTGTCTATGAGATGGCTCTGACCGAACTGGCCCGCTACTTGCCACGGCCGGAACCACGCAACCGTTTTCTGAGGGGTGGCATGCGCACCCGGGACAACGAGGGCGGCTCGGACAACCACATGTCTCGACTGCCACCTTCGGGCAGTTACGAACTGCCCCCTGGGGCCAGCTTTGAACCAGAACCCAGGCCGATGCACCCCAGTCATTCGGGCCTGCACCTTGATCCGATCAACAAGCACTGATGCCCAACCATCCGACCCTGATCAGGTCGGATTTTTTCTGGGGCCATCGAATCCAGATCAACGGTGAAGCACCAGGTTGTCCCGGTGCACCATTTCCGGCTCGGCGACATAACCCAGCAAGCGCTCGAACTCAACAGACGCTTTGCGACACATCAGGCGAGCCTCTGCACTGGCATAGTTCGACAGACCTCGAGCCACTTCGGTCCCCGATGTGTCCTTGATCGCAATCACATCCCCTCGAGAGAACTCCCCCTCGACGGCCGTCATGCCAATGGGCAAGAGGCTCTTGCCCTCATCACGCAACTTGGCCACAGCACCATCATCCACCACCACCGCGCCACGCATCTGCAGATGGTCAGCCATCCACTGCTTGCGGGCCTGGTTCTTGGCCGTCTGAGCCACCAACAGGGTCCCGATGGACTCCCCCTGGGTGAGGCGAACCAGCGCGTCGGGCTCACGCCCCCAGGCGATCACAGTCGAAGCCCCTGAACCGGCTGCACGCTTGGCCGCCAGGATCTTGGTGATCATGCCGCCCTTGCCAATGCTGGAGCCAGCGCCCCCCGCCATGGCCTCGAGGGACAAATCGCCAGCGCGCGCCTCATGGACAAATTGCGCAGCAGGGTCACGCCGCGGATCCGCCGTGTACAAGCCTTTTTGATCCGTCAGGATCACCAGGGCATCCGCCTCCACCAGGTTGGCCACCAGCGCCCCCAAGGTGTCGTTGTCACCAAACTTGATTTCGTCGTTGACCACCGTGTCGTTCTCGTTGATCACAGGAACCACGCGGTGACGCAGCAAGGTCAACAAGGTGGAACGAGCGTTCAGGTACCGCTCGCGATCAGCCAGATCCGCATGGGTCAGCAAGACCTGGGCACTGCCCAGGCCGTTTTCACGCAACTTGGTCTCGTACATCTGCGCCAGGCCCATCTGCCCCACGGCGGCGGCAGCCTGCAACTCATGCACTTCCTTGGGTCGAACAGCCCACCCCAGGCGCTTCATGCCTTCGGCAATGGCACCGCTGGACACCATCACCACCTCGCGCCCAGACAGGACCAGTTGAGCCAACTGACGACACCACTCACTGATGGCCGCCTCATCCAGGCCACGACCCTCATTGGTCACCAGGCTGGAGCCCACCTTGACGACGATGCGGCGGGCATCCGCCAGCACCCGTGATTCATTTTTAGCAGTCATTTCAGCATCGGCCAGCCATGCCAGCCCCAGGGCACAGGAACATTCAGGAATCAGAGGGTTCGGCGAAGCGCGGATCCACCTCGACAGGCGCCTGCTCGGCCACCTGCTGCGCCTTCACATGCTGGTAGATTGCCTTGATCAAGGCCTCGCAACCCTCACGCGTCAACGCCGAGATCTCGAACACCGGGCCCTTGTATTTGTAGCGCTTGACAAAATCCTTGACCAAGGCCGCCCGTTTCTCCTCTGGCACCATGTCCAGCTTGTTCAAAACCAGCCAACGCGGCTTCTCGTAAAGCGCCTGATCGTACTTCTTCAACTCGCCCACGATGGCTTTGGCCTGAGCAACAGGATCGACGGCTTCATCAAACGGCGCCAAGTCCACCACGTGCAGCAAAAGCCGCGTGCGCTGCAGATGACGCAAGAACAAATGGCCCAACCCGGCGCCCTCGGAAGCCCCCTCGATCAAGCCGGGGATGTCGGCGACCACGAAGCTCTGCTCGGGACCGACGCGCACCACCCCCAGATTGGGGTGCAGCGTGGTGAAAGGATAGTCAGCGATCTTGGGGCGGGCATTCGAGATCGCAGCGATCAAGGTCGATTTGCCCGCATTGGGCATGCCGAGCAGGCCCACATCGGCAAGCACCTTGAGCTCAAGTTTCAGGCTTTTCTTCTCACCCGGCCAACCTGGCGTCTTTTGGCGTGGCGCCCGGTTGATCGCACTCTTGAAACGCAGATTGCCAAAGCCGCCATCGCCACCCTTGGCAATCGTGATGGCCTCCCCCGGAGCCAACAACTCGTAAAGCACCTCGCCCGTCTCAGCATCGGAAATGATGGTGCCCACCGGCATCTTCAACGTGATGTCATCACCTGCCGCACCAAACATGTCCGAGCCCATGCCGTGCTCGCCACGCCGGGCTTCATGCCTGCGGGAATAACGAAAGTCAACCAAGGTATTGAGGTTGGGATCTGCGACCGCATAGACGTGGCCACCACGCCCCCCATCCCCGCCATTGGGACCGCCAAACTCCTTGTACTTTTCATGACGAAACGAGACGCAACCGTTCCCGCCATCGCCCGCAGCAATGTCTATATAGGCTTCATCAACAAATTTCATGTCATGTCCAGTCTAGAAAAATGGGGACCCAACGAAAAAAGCCCCGACCAAGCGGGGCTTCGACAGGTCGCTGAGTGACCGCGCCGTCAGACTCAGGCTGCGGGCGTCACGTTGACCGTGTGCTTGTTCAGCGCGCCCTTGGTGGCGAAGGACACATGGCCTTCAACCAGAGCAAACAGAGTGTGATCCTTGCCGATGCCGACATTGGAGCCAGCGTGGAAGCGGGTACCACGTTGACGAACGATGATCGAGCCAGCGCTGATCAGTTCGCCACCGAAGGCCTTCACACCGAGCATCTTGGGCTTGGAATCGCGCCCGTTTCGCGTAGAGCCGCCGCCTTTTTTCTGTGCCATGACCCGTTCTCCTTAGCCTGCAATCGCGCCGATTTGCAGTTCGGTGAACTGCTGACGGTGACCTTGACGCTTTTGATAGTGCTTACGACGACGCATCTTGAAGATGCGAACCTTGTCGTGCTTGCCGTGCGCCACGACAGTTGCCGTGACGGTTGCGCCGGACACCAGGGGCGTGCCAACCTTGAGTTCAGCGCCGTTGCCGACAGCCAGAACTTGGTCAATCACGATTTCCTGGCCTACGTCCGCAGCAATCTGTTCTACTTTGATTTTTTCGCCAGCAGCAACGCGATATTGCTTGCCGCCGGTTTTTATGACCGCGTACATGTAAACCTCTTTGAATTGAAGCTCCGCCGGAGAATTCCGCAGAGCCCGAAACTATAACAAGAAAGTCAGCCACTGACAAGCGGGGCCCTCTGCACGCTCAAGTGCAGGCCAGGTGCGTGGCACGCCTTTCCTATAATTTCGCAACCTGAAAGAGCCCGCCACCTTGACCGCCCCCACCGCATCCGCCTCCCAAGCCCTTGATCTGATCGCTCGCGACATGAGCGAAGTCGACAAGGTCATCGCTGACCGCCTCAACTCAAGCGTCCCATTGGTCGGGCAAATTTCTCAGTACATCATCGCCGCCGGAGGCAAGCGCCTGCGCCCGGCCCTGCTTCTGCTGGTGGCAGGCGCACTGGGCTACAAAGGGACTCAGCACCACAACCTGGCGGCAGTGGTTGAATTCATCCACACCGCCACCCTGCTGCACGACGATGTGGTGGACGAATCCACCCTGCGCCGAGGCCGCGCCACCGCCAACGAAGCCTTCGGCAACCCTGCCAGCGTCCTGGTCGGCGACTTTCTTTACTCGCGCGCCTTCCAGATGATGGTGGATGCCAACGACATGCGGGTGATGGAAGTTCTGGCAGACGCCACCAACGTGATTGCCGAAGGCGAAGTGCTTCAGTTGATGAACATGCACGACGCCTCGCTGGATGAGGCGGGCTATCTGCGCGTCATCCGCTCCAAGACTGCCAAGCTGTTCGAAGCCAGTGCACGCCTGGCCGCCATTCTGATCAAAGCACCAAGCCCTGTCGAAGAGGCTTGCGCAACCTACGGCCAAGCCCTGGGTACCGCCTTCCAGGTCATCGACGACGTGCTGGACTACGCCGGCAACACCGCCGAAATGGGCAAGAACATTGGCGACGACCTTCGCGAAGGCAAAGCCACACTCCCCCTGATCATTGGCATGCAGCGCGGCACGCCCGAACAGGCCGCCACCATCCGCCACGCCATCGAACAAGGCGAGACCGAAAAGCTGCCGCAAATCATCGAGATCGTGCGCAGCACCGGCGCACTGGAAGCCACCCAACAGGCCGCCGCAGCCGAGGCTCAACGTGCAATTTCTGCATTGAGCGCCCTTCCTTCCAATTCTTACACCGAAGGTTTGCTACAATTAGCGGCTCAATTACTTCAGCGTCGAAATTGAAAGATGACGACAAGCCTGAAGGCACATTGAGTTCAATGTGCTTCATCTTTTGAAGCGTCGTTTGACAGTCGGGGTGTAGCTTAGCCTGGTAGAGCGCTACGTTCGGGACGTAGAGGCCGGAGGTTCGAATCCTCTCACCCCGACCATGATCAAACGTTTTGCACATTTGTGGCAACTTTCCGCCACCACTCCCTCACGCCACGTTTCATTTACAGACAGTTGCTCCTGAGCGATGATAGGATGCATTTTTTCATTCTGAGCATCCCTCACCCGCCTCATGGCCGCTGTCGAACCAGCCAATAAATCATCGTCCGTTGCACTGCCCGGATTAGGGCGGGCACTGATCACAGCGGGCAAATTGGCCCAAAAGGCGGCCGAGGACATCTACCAGAAGGCGCTGGCTCAACGCACCAGTTTCATTGTCGAACTGATGGGCTCGGGGGCTGTCTCGGCGGCCGACCTGGCCCACACGATGTCACAAGCGTTCAGCGCACCGTTGCTGGATCTTGACGCCATCGATCCTCAACGGCTGCCCAAAGACCTGCTGGACCCCAAGATCTGTCAGGCCTATCGGATCCTCGTACTCAGCAAGCGCAGCAATCGACTGATCATCGCGACAGCGGATCCCTCTGACCAGGAGGTGGTCGAAAAGATCAAGTTCTCGACCCAGATGGGCGTTGACTGGATCATTGCCGAGTACGACAAGCTGTCCAAAATGGTCGAGGCCACAACCGTTTCGGCGGCCGAGGCCATGGACACCATCATCGGCGGTGGCGATTTCCAGTTCGAGGATGAGCCCCTCATCACCGAAGATGTGGCCGAAACCAACAGTGCCGAGGTTGAAGACGCCCCCATCGTCAAGTTCTTGCACAAGATGCTGCTGGACGCCTTCAACATGCGCGCGTCAGACTTGCATTTCGAGCCATACGAGCACTATTACCGGGTTCGATTTCGGATCGACGGCGAGTTGCGGGAAATTTCCACGCCTCCGATCGCCATCAAAGACAAACTGGCCTCGCGGATCAAGGTGATTTCTCGCCTGGACATTTCCGAAAAGCGGGTTCCTCAGGACGGACGCATGAAGCTGAAGATCGGAGCCGATCGTGTGATCGACTTCCGGGTCAGCACCTTGCCGACGCTGTTTGGCGAGAAGATCGTGATCCGTATTCTTGACCCCAGCAGCGCCAAGCTGGGCATCGAGGCACTGGGCTACGAACCCGAAGAGAAGGAGCGCCTGATCCACGCGATCGGCCGTCCTTACGGCATGATTCTGGTCACCGGCCCGACAGGCTCAGGCAAGACGGTGTCGCTGTACACCTGCTTGAACATGCTCAACAAGCCCGGCGTGAACATTGCCACCGCCGAAGACCCATCGGAAATCAACCTGCCGGGGGTCAACCAGGTCAACGTGAACGAAAAAGCGGGCCTGACTTTTGCTGCCGCCCTGAAATCCTTCCTGCGGCAGGATCCGGACATCATCATGGTGGGTGAAATCCGCGATCTGGAGACGGCCGATATTTCCATCAAGGCAGCCCAGACGGGCCACTTGGTGTTGTCGACCCTGCACACGAACGATGCCCCCACCACGCTGACCCGGATGCGCAATATGGGCATTGCGCCCTTCAACATTGCCTCCAGTGTCATCCTCATCACCGCCCAGCGTCTGGCCCGTCGCCTCTGCCCCAACTGCAAGGCGCCAGCCGACATCCCGCGCGAAACCCTGCTTGAATCGGGCTTTCGGGAGGATGAGCTGGACGGCAGCTGGGTGACCTACCGCCCCGTGGGCTGCTCGGCCTGCAACAACGGCTACAAGGGCCGGGTCGGCATCTACCAGGTCATGCCGATTTCAGAGGAAATCCAGCGCATCATCCTGCGCGATGGCAGCGCACTGGAAATTGCCGAGCAATCCCGCCGGGAAGGGGTGCGCAGCCTGCGTGAATCCGGACTGTACAAAGTGAAAATGGGCTTGACCTCGCTGGAGGAAGTACTGGCCGTGACAAACGAATAACCAGAATCAACAAGCCAATGGCAAGCACAAAAAAAGACATCAAAGAGTTTGTCTTCGAGTGGGAGGGCAAGGACCGCAACGGCAAACCCGTGCGCGGTGAATTGCGTGCGGCCGGCGAAAACCAGGTACAGGCGTCGCTGCGTCGCCAGGGCGTGTTTCCGACCAAAATCAAGAAGCGCAAGATGCGCTCGGGCAAGAGGATCAAGCCCAAGGACATCGCCCTGTTCACGCGCCAACTGGCCACGATGATGAAGGCCGGCGTTCCACTGCTGCAGACCTTTGACATCGTGGGCCGTGGCAATGCCAATCCCAGCGTCACCAAATTGCTCAATGATGTCCGATCCGATGTGGAGACCGGTACCTCGCTGAGCGGAGCATTTCGCAAGTACCCGATGTACTTCGATGACTTGTACTGCAATCTGATCGAAGCCGGTGAGGCGGCCGGTATCCTGGAATCGCTGCTGGATCGACTGGCGATCTACATGGAAAAGACCGAGGCGATCAAGTCGAAGATCAAATCGGCCTTGATGTACCCGATCTCAGTGATCATCGTCGCCTTTGTCGTGATCGTGGTGATCATGATCTTCGTGATTCCAGCCTTCAAACAGGTGTTCTCATCGTTTGGCGCCGACCTGCCAGCCCCCACCCTTTTTGTGATTGCCATGAGCGAGTTTTTCGTTCAATGGTGGTGGCTGATCTTTGGCCTGATGGGAGGAGGCGGTTACTTCTTCATGCAATCCTGGAAGCGCAATGAAAAGATGCAGATGGCCATGGACCGTCTGATGTTGCGCATTCCCATCTTTGGCGCCCTAATCAACAAATCCTGCATTGCGCGCTGGACCCGCACCCTGTCGACCATGTTCGCCGCGGGTGTGCCGCTGGTCGAGGCACTGGACTCGGTGGGTGGCGCCTCGGGCAACTCGGTCTATGCCATCGCCACCGAGCGCATTCAGCAGGAGGTCTCGACGGGTACCAGCCTGACGGCGGCCATGACCAATGCCAATGTGTTCCCGTCGATGGTGCTGCAGATGTGCGCCATCGGCGAAGAATCCGGCTCGATTGACCACATGCTGGGCAAGGCAGCCGACTTCTATGAGGCCGAAGTGGACGACATGGTGGCAGGGCTTTCCAGCCTGATGGAGCCCATCATCATCGTCGTGCTCGGCACCATCATCGGCGGCATCGTTGTATCGATGTACCTGCCTATCTTCAAATTGGGGCAGGTGGTTTGATGACTTGGTTTGGTGACTGGGACCCCGCCTTGGCGGGGCTGGTGGGCTTGCTGTTCGGCAGCTTTTTGAATGTCGTCATCTACCGACTGCCCAAGATGATGGAAGCCCAGTGGGACCGCGATTGCGCGGAGCACCTGGGGCAAACAGCGGCAACACCGGCGGCCACCTTCAATCTGATGGCCCCGCGGTCGCGCTGCCAGTCCTGCGGGCACACCCTGAGCTGGTACGAGAACATCCCCGTTCTGAGCTATGTCGTCTTGCGAGGCCGCTGCAAGGCCTGCAAAGCTGCCATCAGCCCGCGCTACCCACTGGTTGAGCTGACCACAGCCGGCCTGTTTGCCTTGTGCGCTCTGCGCTGGGGCTTCACTTTCAGCACCCTGGCCTGGTGCGGTTTTGCCGCCACATTGCTGACGCTGGCGCTGATTGACTGGGACACCACGCTGCTCCCCGATGACCTGACCCTTCCCTTGTTGTGGGCAGGCCTGATCGCAGCCGCAGCGGGTTGGACCCAGGTGGATCTGCGCACCGCGCTGTGGGGTGCGGTTGCGGGCTATCTGTCGTTGTGGCTGATCTATTGGGGTTTCAAGCTCCTGACCGGCAAGGAAGGCATGGGCTACGGGGATTTCAAACTCTACGCAGCCCTGGGCGCCTGGTTTGGCTGGCCAGCGCTGCTGCCCATCATCCTGATCTCATCGGTGATCGGGGCCGTGATTGGCATCGCCATGAAATTCTCCAGCGGCCTGCGCGAGGGGGGCTACATTCCGTTCGGACCTTTTCTGGCGGGTGCTGGCTTTGCAGCCATGATCTGGGGGCCGGACCGCCTGCAAAGCCTGCTGCTCGGTTGGATCGGCGGTTGAGCACGATGGCATCGGCGCTCCGTCAGGTCAGGCACCTCGGGTTGACCGGAGGGATAGGTTCGGGCAAAAGCACCGTGGCCAAGCTGCTGTCCGAGCATGGCGCGGGACTGATTGATGCCGACGCCGTGGCCCGTCAACTGACGCAGGCCGGGGGAGAGGCCATGCCAGAGATCGAGGCCCGCTTTGGTGCAGGCGTACTCGCCTCGGACGGAGCTCTGGACCGCGATGCCATGCGCGCGCTGGTTTTCAGCCAGCCCGATGCACGCGCCCGGCTCGAAGCCATCATCCACCCACTGGTCGGCAAGAACCTGCAGGCCGAGGCGATCGCGCATGAAGCGGCTGGTGCCCCTTTGGTGGTGTACGACATCCCCTTGCTTGTCGAATCCAAACGCTGGCCCGCAGAACTCGACGGGGTGGTGGTGGTCGACTGCCTGCCCGAGACCCAGATCAGCCGGGTCCAGCAGCGCAGCGGCCTCAGTCGCGAGGCCGTGCAGGCGATCATGGCCGCGCAAGCCAGCCGTGAACAACGCCTGGCCTGCGCAGATGCCGTGATTTTCAATGAGGGTTGCACCCTGGAGGCCCTGGGCCAGCAGGTGGCCGATTTGGCCCATTACTTCGGGCTATGATGCGCGCAACGGAACGAGCAGTGATCCTCTACGAATACCCCTTCAACGAACGCATTCGCACCTACCTGCGCCTGGAGCAACTCTTCCGGCGCCTGGGTGAACTGGTCTTGCGCGATGCCGCACTGGACCACCATTTCGCCCTGGCCACGATCTTCGAAATCATGGACGTTGCGGCACGAGCCGACCTCAAGTCGGACGTGCTCAAAGACCTCGAAAAACAAAAATCCGCGCTCAACGGTTACCGGGGCAACCCCTCCATCTCTGAGCAGATTCTCGATGGGGTGATCGCCCAGATCGATGCCGACTTTGCGGCCCTCAATGGGCAGCCCGGCAAGGCCGGCCAATCGTTGACCGAAAACGAATGGCTGATGAGCATCCGCAGCCGCATCGGCATTCCGGGTGGCACCTGCGGCTTTGATCTGCCAGCCTACTACGCTTGGCAGCATGCGGATCCAGCCCAACGACGCGACGACCTCCAGGGCTGGGCGGGGACCCTCGGGCCGCTAGCCGAGTCCATTTTTCTGCTGCTGAAGATGCTGCGCGACTCAGGCACGCCCCAAAAGGTGGTGGCCGAGCGCGGGCAGTTCCAGCAGACATTGCCCCAAGGGCGTACCTTCCAGTTGATGCGCCTGCGCCTGAACCCGGCTTGGGGATTGATTCCTGAAATCAGCGGCAACCGCCTGCTGGTGTCCGTCAGGTTGATGCGTCAGGAGGCAGATGGACGTCTGCATGCCTGCAGCGAAGACGCCAACTTCGAACTGGCCTTGTGCGCGTGACCTGCCCGAGTGCGGCAGACGCCTGCCCCCTCCGTCGAATCCCATGAGCACCGACAACTCCGCCCCTCAACCTCAAGGCGCTCGCACCGTGCGGTGCCCCGCCTGTGGAGGCCCCAGCCTCTACCACCCCAGCAATGGCTACCGGCCATTCTGCAGTGAACGTTGCAAGAGCCTCGACTTTGGCGCCTGGGCCAGCGAAACCTTTCGCATGCCCACCGAGGCGCCACCAGACGACGCGCCTTACGGCGATCCTCGCCTGCAGTGAATTGGGCGGCGCAGCCGCGTCATTCAGACCGGGCGGCCGTGACCACAGGCCCCACATGACCTCGCTCGGCGGCCAGCCAATCCAGCACCGGAAAAGCGCCCGGCAGAACCGGCGCCACGGTCAAGGGAAACTGTTGCCACGCCATGCTTTGGCCCTCGCGCATTTCAAAGTCACCCTGCCACTCATGCACCTTGCACCAATGCAAGCGGACCAGGGCATGGGGATAATCGTGCTCCGTGACTTTCCAGGCCTGTGCAGCACCAATCACCACGCCCAATTCCTCTTCCAGTTCGCGGCGCAAGGCCTGCTCCACCGTTTCACCGGCTTCGAGCTTGCCCCCCGGAAACTCCCAATACCCCGCATAGGGCTTGCCCTCAGGGCGGGAACTCAACAGCAGCGCGCCGTCAGCTCGGATGAGAATCCCGACAGCCACTTCTGTGTGTTGGCGCTCAGCCATGGGCACGCCCTGCAAAATCACGCGCAAACTGATAGGCCACCCGGCCGCTGCGAGATCCACGCTCCAGAGCCCATACCAGGGCCTCCGGGCGGGCGGCCTCACGCGCACCCTCCGAGACCCCGAAAGAGCTCAGCCACTGCCCCACGATGGTGAGGTATTCATCCTGCGAGAAAGGGTAGAAGCTGACCCACAGCCCAAAGCGCTCCGACAGCGAGATTTTCTCCTCGACCACTTCACCCGGGTGCACTTCGCCGTCTTCGGTGTGCGTGTAGGTGAGGTTTTCCGTCATGTACTCGGGCAACAGATGACGCCGGTTGCTGGTGGCATAGATCAGCACATTGGGCGTCGCCGCCGCCACCGAGCCATCCAGGATCGACTTGAGCGCCTTGTAGCCGGCCTCACCCTCTTCAAAGCTCAAGTCATCGCAAAAGATGAGGAACTTCTCGGGGCGGGCAGAGACCACGTCCACGATGTCGGGCAAATCCGTCAAATCCGCCTTGTCAACCTCAATCAGACGCAAGCCCTCGGGGGCGTATTCATTCAAGCAGGCCTTGATCAACGAGGACTTGCCGGTACCCCGGGCCCCTGTCAGCAGCACATTGTTGGCCGGCAGGCCGCGCACGAACTGCTGGGTATTGCGCTGGATCTTCTCCTTCTGCGGCTCGATCTCCTTCAGGTCTTCGAGCTTCATCACCGCCACGTGACGCACAGGCTCCAGCACGCCATGCCCGGAACCACGCCGACGGTAACGCCAGGCAATCGATGCGTTCCAGTCAGCCGGTGCCGACAGGGGCTGAGGCAACACGGATTCGATGCGCGCGATCAACTGCTCGGCGCGCAGCATCAGGTGTTCAAATTTTTCGTTCATGGGCTTCGCGCCTGAGGCTCAGGACCGGTAGTCAGCGTTGATGCTCACGTAATCGTGGCTCAGATCACAGGTCCAGACGGTGTCCGCTGCGGCACCACGGCCCAGCACCACACGCACGGTGATTTCGCTTTGCTTCATGACGCGTTGGCCGTCTTCCTCACGGTAAGCCGGGTTGCGCCCACCTTGGACGGCCACATGCACATCGTCCAGATACAGGTCGATGCCGGTCTGATCGAGGTCGGCAATGCCTGCATAGCCCACCGCTGCCAGGATGCGGCCCAGGTTGGGGTCACTGGCGTAGAAAGCGGTTTTGACCAAGGGCGAGTGGGCGATGGCATAGGCCACCAGGCGGCACTCTTCCGCCGTCTTGCCACCTTCAACACGCACAGTGATGAATTTGGTGGCACCTTCGCCATCACGCACGATGGCCTGCGCCAACTTTTGCGCCACCTCCAGCAAGGCGGCCTTGAGCAAGGCCCCATCACCCGAATCCAGCGACTGGATGAGCGGATTGCCCGCCTTGTGGGTGGCCATCAACACAAAGGAGTCATTGGTGGAGGTGTCGCCATCGATGGTCACCCGGTTGAACGAGCCTTCGGCCAGGTCACGCACCAACCCCTGCAGCAAGGCCGGATCCAGCGCCGCATCGGTAGCCAGAAAGCCCAGCATGGTGGCCATGTTGGGGCGGATCATGCCCGCGCCCTTGCTGATACCGGAAATCGTCACCGGCACGCCGGACAGGGTGATGCGCCGGCTGAACGCCTTGGGCACGGTGTCGGTGGTCATGATGCCTTCGGCGGCACGGCCCCAATGGTCTTCGCGGGCATCGGCCAAGGCGGCTGGCAGGCCGGCTTCGATGCGATCCACCGGCAGGGGCTCCATGATCACGCCTGTCGAAAACGGCAGGATCTGATCGGGCGACAGGGTCAGTTGGCGGGCCAGGGCGATGCAGGTGGCGCGAGCACGCACCAGACCATCCTCACCCGTGCCGGCATTGGCATTGCCAGTATTGATCACCATGGCGCGCACACCGGCACCACGGCTCAGATGCTCACGGCTGATCTGCACAGGCGCAGCGCAAAAGCGGTTCTGGGTGAACACACCGGCCACGCTGGTGCCTTCATCCAGCAAGAAGACGGTCAGGTCCTTGCGGTTGGCCTTGCGTACCCCGGCCTCGGCCACGCCGATGCGCACGCCGGGAACCGGAAAAATCTCATGGGGAAGCGGAGCAGAAAGATGAACAGGCATGGTCGACTTTCAAAACAAGAGCCCTTGCCAGCGGTGGATTGCCATGCGCCAGCGAGGCCCGAATGAACAACACGGGCCGCAGCCCGTGTCAGGAGTGTGCAGGGCTCAGGCCAACTTGCCGTGACACAGCTTGAATTTCTTGCCACTACCGCAGGGGCAAGGATCGTTGCGCCCCACGCGCAACAGCGCATCGGCGGGCAAGGGTGCGCCCGACTGATCGGCCACCGTCTCGACCTCGCCGGTCTCGGTGGGTGCCGTGTAGGTCACGTTGGAGATGTGCTCGGCACGGGCCTCCAGCGCCTGGGCGGCTTCACCGACTTGATCGTCAGATTGCAGACGAACTGTCATCAACAGGCGAGTGACTTCGTTCTTGACTGAATCCAGCATCTGGCCGAACAGTTCAAAGGCCTCGCGCTTGTATTCCTGCTTGGGTTGCTTCTGGGCATAGCCGCGCAGGTGGATGCCTTGGCGCAGGTGGTCCAGCGAGCTGAGGTGTTCGCGCCAGTGGCTGTCAATGGTCTGGAGCAGGACAACGCGCTCGAACTGGGTGAAACTCTCGCCGCCCACCACATCCACCTTGGCCTGGAAGACCTCGCCGGCCGCTTTTTGCACGGCCTCGAGGATGTCATGGTCCATGATGGCACTGGATTTTTCGACCAGCGCCTGCAGATCGACTTCGATCTGCCACTCATCCTTCAGCACCCGCTGCAAACCCGGCAGGTTCCATTGCTCTTCAACCGACTCGGCCGGCACATAGGCGCGGACCAGATCGTCAAAGCAGCCCTCGCGCAAGCTGGCAATCTGGGCCTCCAGGCTGCCCGCATCCAGAATGTCGTTGCGCTGCTGGTAGATCACCTTGCGCTGGTCATTGGAGACATCGTCGTATTCCAGCAATTGCTTGCGGATGTCGAAGTTGCGGGCCTCCACCTTGCGCTGGGCCGACTCGATGCTGCGCGTGACGATGCCGGCTTCGATGGCCTCACCTTCGGGCATCTTCAGACGATCCATGATCGCCTTGACACGATCGCCCGCAAAGATGCGCATCAATTGGTCGTCCAGGCTCAGGTAGAAGCGCGAGGAGCCCGGATCACCCTGGCGGCCCGAACGGCCGCGCAACTGGTTGTCAATGCGGCGGGACTCATGGCGCTCGGTAGCGATGATGCGCAAGCCACCCTGCTGTTTGACAACTTCATGGTCACGCTGCCATGCCTCGCGCAGCTGGGCGACCTTCTGTTCGCGCTGTGCTACGTCCAGCGATTCATCAGCCTCAGCCTCGGCCAGGGCCTTTTCGATGTTGCCACCGAGCACGATGTCGGTCCCGCGGCCTGCCATGTTGGTGGCAATGGTGATCATCTTCGAGCGACCTGCCTGGGCCACGATGTCAGCCTCACGGGCGTGCTGCTTGGCGTTGAGCACCTGATGCGGCAACTTTTCGCGATCCAGCAACTGAGAGATCAGCTCGGAGTTCTCGATCGAGGTGGTGCCGACCAGCACGGGCTGCCCACGCTCATAGCAATCGCGAATGTCCTTGACGGCGGCGTCGTACTTTTCCTTGGTGGTCTTGTAGACGCGGTCGAGTTGGTCGTCACGACGACTGGGCTTGTTCGGCGGGATGACCATGGTCTCAAGACCATAGATCTCCTGGAACTCATAGGCCTCGGTGTCCGCCGTGCCCGTCATGCCGGACAGCTTGCTGTACAGGCGGAAATAGTTCTGGAAGGTGATCGAGGCCAGGGTCTGGTTCTCGGCCTGAATGGCCACGCCTTCCTTGGCTTCAACAGCCTGGTGCAAGCCATCGCTCCAGCGGCGACCCGACATCAGGCGGCCAGTGAACTCGTCAACGATCACGATCTCGCCGTCCTGCACCACATAGTGCTGGTCACGGTGATAAAGGTGGTTGGCCCGCAGCGCTGCATACAGGTGGTGCATCAGCGAGATGTTGGCCGGGTCGTAAAGCGAGGCCCCCTCGGGCAGCAAGCCGGCGCTGTAGAGAATGCGCTCGGCGTTCTCATGGCCCTGCTCGGTGAGCACCACCTGATGGGTCTTCTCGTCGACGGTGAAGTCACCAGGCTTGGTCACACCCTCGCCCGTGCGAGGATCGGCCTCACCCTCCTGGCGAACCAGCAAAGGCACCACGCGGTTGATCGCGATGTACTGGGCCGTGTGGTCATCGGCCTGACCACTGATGATCAAAGGCGTACGCGCCTCGTCGATCAGGATCGAGTCCACCTCGTCCACGATGGCGTAGTTGAGGCCACGCTGCACGCGATCCGTGGTCTCGTAGACCATGTTGTCGCGCAGGTAGTCAAAGCCATATTCGTTGTTGGTCCCGTAGGTGATGTCTGCCCCGTAGGCCGCCTGCTTTTCAGCCCGCGGCATCTGCGGCAGGTTGACGCCGACGGTCATGCCCAGGAAGTTGTACAGACGCCCCATGTTGGCCGCGTCTCGCCCCGCCAGGTAGTCGTTGACCGTGACCACATGCACGCCCTTGCCGGACAACGCATTCAGATAGACCGCCAAGGTCGCCGTCAGCGTCTTGCCTTCCCCGGTGCGCATTTCAGCGATCTTGCCGTTGTGCAAGCCCATGCCGCCCAACAACTGCACATCGAAGTGGCGCATGCGCATGACCCGCTTGGAGCCTTCACGAACCACCGCAAAGGCCTCAGGCAGGATCGCGTCGAGACTTTCCCCCTTGCTGACCCGCTCACGGAATTCGTCAGTCTTGGCCCGCAGCGCCTCGTCCGACAATTTTTCGTACTCAGGCTCCATCGCGTTGATGCGATCCACCGTCTTGCGGTACTGACGCAGAAGCCGATCGTTGCGGCTGCCGAAAATTTTGGTAAGGAAATTAGTGGCCATGAAAACAAGACCGCTCTGCCTGCTATGCGCCATGACAGAGCGACCAAAATCCCTAAAACAATGCTGAATTCAGGTGGAGCCGACTTCCTGGATTGCAAGCGTGCGTGCAACAACGCGCCAAGCCAGGATACCGGCACAAGATGGAGATTCTACCTTTTGGCCCCTACTGCGCCGTGACAGCGCCACGCCGGTCTGCCAGCGTGGTGGAGGCACTCGATCCGGCGCGCAAAAAGCGGTTCGGATCCTGCGGGACGCCCTGCACCAACAACTCGAAGTGCAGGTGGGGACCGGTGGAGCGCCCCGTGGTGCCCACTTCGGCAATGCGCTGGCCACGCTTGATCAGATCGCCCTTGTGCACAAACACCCGTGAAGCGTGCGCATATCGGGTGACAAGATCATTGCCATGATCGATCTCGATCATCTGTCCATATTCGGGATGGTAGGCCTGCGTGACCACCACACCCCCCGCGGCGGCCAGAATCGGCGTGCCGACATCCGCCTGGTAGTCCTGCCCGGTGTGCAGCGCAGAGCTGCCCGTGATGGGATCAATGCGCCACCCGAAACCAGAACCCAGCGGGCGTCCCGGAACGGGGGTCTGGGTGGGAACCATCATCTTGCGGATCTTCTGGTCGAACAAGCGGGATTCAATCACCGTCATCAGATCGACACGCTGGTCTGCCACGCGCTCAAGCTCATCCAGTGTGCTTTGCAATTCTTCAAAAGTCATGGGGCGGGCGGCGACCAAGGCCCCACCACGCCCCGGCGTCGACTTCAGATCGGCACTCACCCCCGCAAGACCCGACACGCGCTCCCCAAGAGATTCGAGTTGCATCATCCTGGCCTGCATTTCACCGACCCTTCGGGCCATGACATCCAGGTTCTCGCGCAAGTAGCGATCACGCTGCTCGTTCTCGTCCTTCACAATCAGTTTGACCACCGAGCCGATGACAGGCCAACCTTCACGCGCCCCTTTGAGAAAAACCCAGTGGTAAAGCCCGGCGGCAAACAGCATCAGCCCCAACGAAGCCAGCAGGGTTGCCAGCAGCAAATGCCAGCCACTCAAGTGCAAGGCCCTGCTCTTGGCCAACCAGGCATCCGTGATAATCAGTTGCAATTCAGTACCTCTCCAGAAAACCGGGTCCCCACATGAACCGTCGACATCAAGCTGTGACGCTCGCCCAGGCGTCGATGGAATCGCCCACCCTGGCCAGATTGTCAGAATTGGTGCGGGATTCGTCGTTGCGCCTGAAGGCCATCGAACCCCTGATCCCTCCCTTGCTCAGATCGGCCATCAAGGCCGGGCCCATTGACGGACCAACCTGGTGCCTGCTGGTTGAATCAAACTCGGCTGCAGCCAAGCTGAAACAACTGTTGCCGGCCTTGCAGGCGCATTTGAGAAGTCGGGGGTGGGAGGTTACCGCAATCCGACTCAAGGTTCAAACAGCGAACCGTTGAATGGAGGGGGTGACAAAAGAGAAGATGGTGCCGGTTGTCGGATTCGAACTGACGACCTACCGCTTACAAGGCGGGTGCTCTACCAACTGAGCTAAACCGGCTGACCCCAGAGGGTACGGGCAGGATTCTAACTGCCAGAACCCCGGGGAGAAATGAAAATGCCTACTTAATTCGCTTCAACGCCGGCCTCGCACCCGCGGGCGAAGCAGGCTTGGGAGGCTCGGGCGGTGTCTCCGCAGAGGGTGCAGCGGCCTCGTCCACCGACACCAACTGCACGACACGCTCATCAGATGAGGTTTCGGACAGAACAGGCTTGGCATCGGCCTTCGGTTCGGACGGAGTATCCGCGATCGGAAAAGCCATCCCTTGACCGTTTTCACGGGCGTAGATGGCCATCACACGCTCGATCGGCACCAGGATTTCGCGTGGCACGCCGCCGAAACGCGCCTTGAATGCGAGGAAATCGTTGCCGATGTTGAGGCCGCTCGTGGCGTCATAGCTGACGTTGAGAACGATCTCCCCCTCCTTGACGAACTCACGCGGCACCTGAACCGACTCATCCACAGCAACCGCCACGTAGGGCGTGAACCCGTTGTCAGTGCACCACTCGTACAAAGCGCGGATCAGATAAGGACGGGTCGATGGAGACTCCTGGGCATTCATGGCGTTCTTTCGCAAACAGAGGGCTTACTTGCGCATGACCTTTTCGGACGGCGTGAGCGCTTCGATGTAGGCCGGACGCGAGAAAATACGCTCGGCGTACTTGAGCAGAGGCGCGGCGTTCTTGCTCAGTTCGATGCCGTAGTAATCCAGACGCCACAGCAGCGGGGCAATCGCCACATCCAGCATGGAGAAATTCTCGCCCAGCATGTACTTGTTCTTCAGGAACACCGGAGCAAGCTGGGTGAGGCGGTCGCGGATGTGGGCGCGTGCTTTTTCCAGGGCCTTTTCATTGCCCTTGGTCAGACGCGACTCGAGGGCGCTCACGTGCACAAACAATTCCTTCTCGAAGTTCAGCAGGAACAGGCGGACACGGGCACGATCCACCGGATCGCCGGGCATCAGCTGAGGATGAGGAAAGCGCTCATCGATGTACTCGTTGATGATGTTCGATTCATACAGAATCAGATCCCGTTCGACCAGGATAGGCACCTGACCGTAGGGATTCATCACATTGATGTCTTCTGGCTTGTTGTAGAGATCCACGTCGCGAATCTCGAAGTCCATGCCTTTTTCAAACAAGACAAAGCGGCAGCGGTGGGAAAAGGGACACGTGGTCCCCGAGTACAACACCATCATGGTAACGGCTCCTCAAAATCAAAAAGAGTGGGGCGCCCAAGGCGGACCCACTCTGCGGGCCTGATCGACCGAGTCGATCAGGCAGGTGACGGAATTACTTGACGTCTTTCCAGTAAGCAGCGTTCAGACGCCAGGCGATCAACGTGAAGAAAGCCAGGAAGATCAGAACACCCACGCCCACCCGGACACGTGTATTTTGCGCTGGCTCGCCCATCCACTGCAGATAGGCCACGAGATCCCCTACGGCCTGATCATATTGCAGGGGCGTCATGGTACCCGGAGTCAGCTGCTCCCAGCCCTTGAACACCTCAACCTTGTGGCCATGCTCCTCGGATTCTTCATATACCGGACGGCGCGCGCCTTGCAGTTCCCAGAGCACGTGCGGCATGCCCACGCTCGGGAAGACCAGGTTGTTCCAGCCGGTGGCCTTGGTCTCGTCGCGGTAGAAAGTGCGCATGTAGGTGTAGAGGTAGTCGGCACCCGTGCCACCATGACCCGCACGCGATCGGGCGATCACGGTCAGATCGGGCGGGTTGGCACCAAACCAATCCTTGGCCTGCTTGGGATCGATCGCAGCCTTCATGGTGTCACCGACCTTTTCGGTCGTGAACAGAAGGTTGTCCTTGATCTGCTGCTCGGTCAGGCCGATGTCCCTCAGGCGGTTGAAGCGCATGAAAGCAGCCGAATGGCAGTTGAGGCAGTAGTTGACGAAGATCTTGGCGCCGTTTTGCAGGGCAGCCAGATCATTGGTCTTGTTGGGTGCCTTGTCCCAAGCCACACCACCTTCGTTGGCTTGGACGCCAGCAACCAGACCGACAGCCATGGCCAAACCAACGATCAGGTGACGGGCGAAGCCCAGGTTTGCAAGCTTTTTCATTGTTTTTCTCTCCAGCAAATCAATGGGCAGCAAAAGTCACACGATCAGGAACCGGCTTGGTTTCACCGATCTGACTCCACCACGGCATCAACAGGAAGAAGCCAAAGTAGAACAAGGTACCCACTTGGGACACACGCTCGCCAATCGGAGACGGCGGCTGCACACCAAGGTAGGCCAGCACCACGAACACCACCACGAAGACGGCATAAAGGTATTTATGCCAGCTCGGGCGATAGCGGATGGATTTCACCGGGCTTTGATCCAGCCAAGGCAGGAAGAACAGGATGATCACTGCGCCACCCATGACCACCACACCCCAGAACTTGGCGTCGATGGACAACATCAGGGCGATGACCACCACCGCTGCGCCCACGACACCCGCCTTCAGGAAGGCCGGCAGTTTGGATTTGACGGCACCGAAGAAGGCGCCAGCGGCCACGCAAGCGATCAACGCATACATCATCTCGCCCGTGATGGCACGCAGCATCGAGTAGAACGGCGTGAAGTACCAGACCGGGGCGATGTGGTTCGGCGTCTTGAACGGATCGGCCGGGATGAAGTTGTTGTATTCCAGGAAGTACCCACCCGCTTCAGGGGCGAAGAAGATCACTGCCGTGAACACCATCAGGAACACACTCACGCCCAGGATGTCGTGAACGGTGTAGTACGGATGGAAAGGAATGCCATCCAGAGGGTGACCGTTGGCATCGCGGGGCGCCTTGGGGCCCTTGATTTCGACGCCATCCGGGTTGTTCGAGCCCACTTCATGCAAGGCAATGATGTGAGCGGCCACCAGACCCAGCAGCACCAGCGGAACCGCAATCACGTGGAAGCTGAAGAAACGGTTCAAGGTCGCATCGGACACCACGTAGTCGCCGCGGATCAGCAAAGCCAGATCAGGGCCGACAAAGGGGATGGCAGAGAACAGGTTCACGATCACCTGAGCGCCCCAGTACGACATCTGCCCCCAGGGCAGCAGATAGCCCATGAAGGCCTCGGCCATCAGACACAGGAAAATGGCGCAACCGAAGATCCAGACCAGTTCCCGCGGCTTGCGGTACGAGCCGTACAGCAGACCCCGGAACATGTGGAGGTAGACCACGATAAAGAATGCCGAAGCACCGGTGGAGTGCATGTAACGCACCAGCCACCCCCAGGGCACATCACGCATGATGTACTCGACCGAGGCAAATGCCAGCGTGGCATCCGGCTTGTAGTGCATGACCAGGAAGATACCGGTCACGATCTGAATCACCAGCACCAGCATGGCCAGTGAGCCAAAGAAGTACCAGAAGTTGAAGTTCTTGGGTGCGTAGTACTCGGAGAGGTGCTCTTTGTACAGCTTGGACGCCGGGAAGCGGTTGTCCACCCAGTTCAGCAGCTTTTCGCCTGCCGAGGCGTTGGGGGAGATTTCCTTGTATTCAGCCATGATGTGTTCCCTCAAGCCTTCTTGTCTTCGCCGATCAGCAGGCGCGTATCGGACAGGTACATGTGAGGAGGCACCGGCAGGTTGTCCGGTGCCGGCTTGTTCTTGAACACACGCCCGGCCAGGTCAAAGGTCGAACCGTGGCAAGGGCAGAGGAACCCCCCCTCCCAGTTGTCGGGCAGCGAGGGCTGCGGACCCGGGGTGAACTTGTCAGACGGCGAGCAGCCGAGGTGGGTGCAGATGCCCACCACCACCAGCACTTCCGGCTTGATCGAGCGGGTCGTGTTGCGCGCGTACTCGGGCGTGAATTCGTCGGGATGGCGCTCAGACTTCGGGTCTGCCAGTTGGCCGTCGAGCTTGGAAAGCTCAGCCACCATCTCTGGTGTGCGCTTCACGATCCACACGGGTTTGCCCCGCCACTCGGCCGTCATCTTCTCGCCAGGCTTGAGGTTGGAAATATCCACCTCGACAGCGGCACCCGCCGCCTTGGCCTTTTCAGAAGGAGACAAAGTACTCACGAAGGGAACGGCGGTTGCAACGCCGCCCACGGCACCAGCACAGGTTGAGGCGATCAGCCACGTCCTCTTGCTGGAGTCGATCCGCTGGGTGTCGACTGGGGTGTCACTCATGGGGTTGTTCCTCGATGAACATCGCTTATTTGGGTCAACCGCGGATTGTACCGGAGGGCCTCTCGTAAATTCAACGCGCTTTTGCCACGTGTATCGTCCCGGAGAATGTGCATAAATACCGAGAAATCAGGGCAAACCCTTGGATTACCCCCTGCATATCGTAAAGACTGTGCAGAATTGATACTCAGCCGCCCGCGGCAAAAAAATTCATACAAAGCAAACAAAGGAAACTTTCCATGAGCATCGTCAAGGAATTCAAAGAATTCGCCATCAAAGGCAATGTGATTGACCTGGCTGTCGGCGTGATCATCGGCGGCGCCTTCGGGAAGATCGTCGACTCGGTGGTGGCTGATCTGATCATGCCGGTGGTCGGACTGGTGTTTGGCAAGCTCGATTTTTCAAATCTCTATATTGCCTTGGGTCAAATTCCAGCAGGCACGTCCGACACGCTGGAAGGCCTCAAGAAAGCCGGTGTGCCTGTTTTTGCGTATGGGCATTTCATCACCGTGGCGGTGAATTTCCTGATCCTGGCTTTCATCATTTTCATGATGGTCAAACAAATCAACCGCCTGAAGCGTGAAACACCGACCGAAGCGCCGGTCGAAGCCGCGCCGGCCGCCCCTGCTGAAGATATTGTCTTGCTGCGCGAAATTCGCGACAGCCTGCGCAAGTAAGCCCCCCCACGAAGCCCCGGACAACCAGGCCGCCCAGGTCGCCTGACACCTTGCGGCGCGACCTCGCTCAGGCGTGGATCAGGCGCCGGGCCATGCGCAGCGCCTCGATCAAGCTGGACGGGTCGGCCTGCCCTGTGCCGGCGATGTCGAATGCGGTTCCATGATCAGGACTGGTGCGCACCAGAGGCAAGCCCAAGGTCACGTTGACCCCCTCCTCCACCCCCAGGTATTTGACCGGTATCAGCCCCTGATCGTGGTACATCGCCACCACCACATCGAACTCGCCACGCCGGGCTCGCATGTACACCGTGTCGGGGGCCACCGGCCCCACAACCTGCATCCCCTGTGCACGAGCGGCCTGCACGGCGGGCTCGATGATGTCCAGCTCCTCGCGCCCAAACATTCCACCCTCTCCCGCATGCGGGTTCAGGCCTGCCACCGCGATGCGGGGCGCCCTGCCCAACACGCGCCGCAATGATTCCTGGGTGATTCGCAGGGTGTCCAGCACGTTGTCGTAGGTCACCGCATCGATGGCCTGGCGCAGCGAGACATGGATGCTCACCAGCACGGTTCGCAGTTCCTGATTGGCCAGCATCATGCGAACCGGCATTGCCTCCAGTCCCACCCCAGCATGGGCCGCCGCTTCAGCCTGCAAAAGTTCGGTGTGCCCCGGAAACGACACGCCCGCCGCGTGCAGTGCCTCTTTGTGCAACGGCGCCGTCACCATGGCGGCCACCGCCCCACGCAAAGCCGCCCGGGCCGCCCAAAGGACAGCTTCAGCCGCCTGGCGGCCTGCCTGATCACTGACCTGCCCCCATTCAGGCAGGCCATTCGGCATGGGGGTCCCGGGATCGATCACCGGCAGGCAGCCCGGTGGGCACTGCGCCAGATCGGCCGGCTCGGAAAGCACCACGACCGGCACCGTTGCCTGCCCACCGCCACGAACCTGCCGCACCACCTGAGCGGCCCGACGCAGCACTTCCGGCTGCCCCACGACCAGAACGCCCATCATGAGCGACGGCTCAAGCTCAAACGCTTTGACGATGGTCTCGGGCCCGATGCCGGCCGGGTCGCCCTGGGTCAAGGCCAACCAGGGCCCATGGGCAGGAACGCTGGCCACTGTGGGGGGTGAATCAGACATGTGCGGGTGCCTTTCAGGCGGGGTTGTCAATGTCGATGAAGTGATGTGGAACACCCAGTTGGCGGGCCACCTCACCCGCCAGCGCGGGGGCTCCATAGCGTTCGGTGGCATGGTGTCCAGCGGCGAGGTACGCCACCCCGGTCTCGCGGGCGTAATGGGCCTGCGGCTCGGAGATCTCTCCGGTGATGAAAGCATCCGCCCCGGCCGCAATGGCCGCTTCAAAATAGCTTTGGGCCCCGCCGGTGCACCAGGCCACCCGCCTCACCGGGCGACCATCCCCCGGCACCCAGGTCACGGGTCGCCCCAGTGCGGTTTCTACCCGCTGCGCCAGGGCCGCGCCTTCCAGGGCACCCAGCGGCGCCATCCAACCCAGGTTCTGCTCACCAAAACAGGGAGCCCCGCCCTCCAAGCCCAGCACCCGCCCCAGTTGGGCGTTGTTACCCCATTCCGGATGCGCATCCAGTGGCAGGTGATAGGCCAGCAGGTTGATGTCGTGGGCCAACAACCTCTGCAGGCGTTGCTTCATCCAGCCGGTGACGCGCCCGTCCTGCCCACGCCAGAACAGACCGTGGTGCACCAGAATGGCGTCAGCTCCGGCAGCAATGGCGGCTTCAATCAGGGCCAGGCTGGCGGTGACGCCGGACACCAGCCGCCGCACCTCTTGACGCCCCTCCACTTGCAGGCCATTGGGGCCATAGTCCTTGAAGCGCTCGGGCTGCAGCAAGGCATCGCAGGTCTGCAGCAAGGTGTGTCGGTCAGTACTCATGCGCCGAATTGTCTCAGAGCCTGTTCACGATCTCCCACGGGTCGTGCAGCGGTCTTTTCGGGATGGAATGCAAGGCGTGGTGCGCCGTCGATCGCCCGGCTATCGACTGTGCGCCGCAACGCCGCAGACCGCCTGAAAAGACCACGGCCCGAAGGGTTGGAGCGACATCGGGCCCGAACTCGGATTTGTGGCGCCCCGCCCGATTGCGCGCCAACGCGGACCGTGCGAGATCGTGAGCAGGCTCTGATTTGCGCCTCATCCTGCGACCCATGGCTTGAGTGACAATAGCAGTCCAACTTCACCCGCCAGCCCGGATTCCGCCCGCTCCAGCCCCATCTGGGGGGCCCGGTCGACGCCCACCACACCCCATTCATGAAGCGCATCTGGCAGCTCTTTTCTCAAACCGTCACCGTGGTTCTGGCCGCCTATTTCGTGGTCGCCACGCTCCAACCCCAATGGCTGAACCGCGGCCCTCTGCGTGTGGGCACCATGGGTGTCGCGTTGCTGGAGGCACCGCCCTCCCCGGCCGGCAGCACCGCTCCGGGCAGCCTCAGTGGCGCCGCCCGCAAGGCTTCGCCAGCGGTGGTCAGCATCAACACCAGCAAGATCAGCCGCCAGCCTCGCAGCAGTGATCCCTGGTATCAGTTCTTTTTCGGCGACCAGGGCGCAACCCAGCAACAGAGTGGACTGGGCAGCGGCGTGATCGTCAGCACCTCAGGCTACATCCTCACCAACAACCATGTGGTCGAATCAGCCGATGAGATCGAGGTCACCCTCAACGACAGCCGCACCACCCAGGCTCGGGTCATCGGCACCGATCCCGACACCGATCTGGCGGTTCTGAAGATCGACGTCGACAGGTTGCCGACGATTGTGCTGGGCAATTCGGACTCGCTGCAGGTCGGAGACCAGGTATTGGCCATCGGCAATCCCTTCGGCGTCGGGCAAACCGTGACCGGCGGCATCGTGAGTGCGCTAGGACGCAATCAGCTGGGCATCAACACCTTCGAGAACTTCATCCAGACCGACGCGGCCATCAACCCAGGCAATTCGGGTGGCGCGCTCGTCGACGTGTACGGCAATCTGCTGGGCATCAACACCGCCATCTATTCACGCTCAGGCGGCAGCATGGGCATCGGTTTTGCCATCCCGGTGTCCACCGCGCGCCAGGTGCTCGACAGCATCATCAAGGACGGACGGGTCACACGAGGCTGGATTGGGGTCGAGCCGAATGAGCTGTCCGCGGAATTGGCCGAGACCTTCGGCATCCAGCCCGTCCCGGGCGTGATCATCACCGGCGTGCTGCAAAACGGCCCCGCGGCCCAGGCGGGCATCCGGCCCGGCGATGTGATCACGCAGGTGGGGGGCCAGGCCGTGCGCAGCGTGCCCGAACTGTTGTCACGTGTCTCGGGGCTGCCGCCCGGACAATCAACCCCTTTCAGCCTGCTGCGCCAAGGCAAAACACTGCAAGCCGAGGTGGTTCCGGGCGTGCGCCCCAAAGCCCACCCCCCGGCCCGGCGCTGAACAACAGGCGGCCGTCAATAGACCCAAAGAAAAGGGGGCCGATACCGGCCCCCTTTTCTTTGACTGGATTCAGCTCTGTCGAGCTGCCTGCACATCACGTCCCTTCAGAGGCCGCCGCTTCGTCCTCGGCAACCGGGGCTTTGGTGGCCTTGACGAAAGCCTGAGCCGCCAGAATCCCGACCTCGTACAGCCCTCCCACCACCGCGAGCAGCATGAGCATCGAGCCAGCATCCGGGGGCGTCACCAAGGCCGTGCCAACCGCCGCAGCCACCCAGAAGTAACCGCGGTACTGGCGCAATTGCGATGTGCTGACCACGCCCATTCGCACCAGCAGAATCACCGCCACGGGCACCTCGAAGGCCAGACCAAAGGCCAGGAACATGCCCAGCACAAAACTCAGGTACTCCTCGATGTCAGGCGCTGCCGTGATCGATTTGGGTGCAAAGCTCTGGATGAAGGAAAACACCTTGCCAAACACGAAGAAGTAGCAAAAAGCCACCCCCACCAGGAACAGCAAGGTGCTGGAGATGACCAGGGGCAACACCAGCTTCTTCTCATGCGAATAAAGGCCGGGCGCCACAAAGGCCCAGACCTGGTAGAGGACGTAAGGCAAGGCGATCAGAAAGGCTGCCATGAACAGGATCTTGATCGGCACCACAAACGGCGACACCACGTTGGTAGCGATCAGGGTAGCGCCCTTGGGCAGGTAAGCCACCAACGGTGCCGCCAGCAGGTCATACAGCTCGCCGGCCCCTGGGTAGAAGGCCAAGGCCAGCGCAACCACGCCGACAGCGATCAACGCACGCACCAGACGATCGCGCAGCTCCATCAGGTGCTGCACAAAAGGCTGCTCGGTGCCAGCCAGCTCGTCATCTTGTTGGGGGGATTCGGACATGGTGGATGGTGATAGGGAGGAAGACCCCCGGACCGGGACTCGGGCCGAGCAGAAGATTGAATGTACCGGTCGTGCTTGCCGGCACGGGCTCAATTGAACTTGCGCGGCCGATACCGGGCCACCCGGGCCGCCCCAGACAAGGCCTTGGTACGCACGCCGCTGCGCGCCTTGTACCACTGCGGCGTGGCGCCCCGCTTGACGCGCCAGTTCTTGCCAGGATGCCGGTACACCGGGGCTGCCGGCTCCACTGAACTTTCCAGGGCGGCATCGGTGGTTTCACGCCAGCTTTCCTCGAACTCTCGGGTGCTGGTGTGGATCGAATTCTCCACATCGCGCGCAGCACTCTCGACGGTGTCCTTCATCTTGCGAAGCTCGTCGAGCTCCATCGAACGATTGACCTCGGCCTTGACGTCATTCACGTAACGCTGGGCCTTGCCGAGCAGGGTGCCCACGGTGCGCGCCACGCGCGGGAGCTTCTCAGGGCCGATGACGATCAAAGCCACCGCGCCGATCAGCGCCATTTTGGAAATGCCAAGGTCAATCATGAAGGGATCTGTCCATTAAAAAGCGCTAGCGCCCAAGGCCGGCTGGGGCTGCATCACAACCCGCCGGAAAGTCCGGGATCAGCCCCGGGCAAGCACTTGAAACTCAGGACTTGGTCTTGGCTTCAACGTCGATCGTTGTCTTTTCTGCGACACCTTGGGCCACTTGAGCGGCCGGAGCAGCCGCTGCGGGCGGGGTCGCCTCGGAGGTGCCCCCCTCTTTCATGCCGTCCTTGAAGCCTTTCACGGCGCCCCCCAGGTCAGAGCCGATGTTCTTGAGCTTCTTGGTGCCGAACACCATCACCACGATCAACAGCACGATCAACCAGTGCCAAATAGAAAACGAACCCATGGATTTCTCCTGAAGAATTGACTGGATTTTAGACGCCGATGGCGAACCCCTGGGCGCAGGGGCTCAAGTATCACCCCCGCAGCCAAGGCCGCGGACCACCCATGACATGGACGTGGAGATGATGCACCTCCTGCCCTCCCTCGGCACCCGTGTTGGTCACGATGCGGAAACCGCCCTGCGGATAAGGGTTGCATCCCTGCTCCATGGCCAGTTTGGGCGCCAGCGTCATGATCTTGCCAAGCAGAGAAGCATGTTCCGCGCCCACATGGGCCATCGACGGGATGTGCAGCTTCGGAATGATCAGAAAATGGACAGGCGCCCAAGGCGCGATGTCATGAAAAGCAAACAGGTCTTCATCCTCGAAAACCTTGCGCGACGGGATCTGACCCGCAACGATCTTGCAGAAAATGCAATTGGCATCCACCGACATCCGAGCACTCCATGGGTTGCTGGGCGTCACCTGCGCCTGGTTTGACACCAGACGGCGTGGCAAGCGCCCCAAAAATCAGCCCTCCGGCCAGACTGGGCCGAGAGCGGAAACACATTCATTGTCAGGGCCGGACCAGGGGCACGTCCGACCATCCAGCGTCAGGCCTGATCGGCCTCACGGGACTGCACCTTGCGCAAGGCCTTCTCCTCGATGCCGCTGGTGCCTTCACGGCGCTCCAGTTCGGCAATCACATCCAGCGGAGACAGCCCATAGTGCGCCAGCGCGATCATCGAGTGAAACCACAGGTCGGCCACCTCATAGACGATCTTGCTGCGATCGCCACCGTGGTCCGCGTCCTTGGCAGCCATCACGGTCTCGGTCGCCTCTTCACCGATTTTCTTGAGGAAAGCGTCGGGCCCTTTGTGCAGCAGACGAGCGACATAGCTTTTGTCCGGATCGCCGCCCTGCTCAGGCTTGCGGCTCTCGATCACGGCGGCCAGGCGGGCCAGGGAATCATTGGAACTCATGGGTACGCACGTCACTTGTAAATGGATTCAGGGTCTTTCAGGACAGGATCGACCGCCGTCCAGCCGGCCTTGGCGGCATCGTATTGCTGGAAGAAACAGCTGTGCCGCCCGGTGTGGCATGCAATGCCGGGCTCATGACCTTGCTGCGTGACCTTCAGAAGCACCACATCGTTGTCGCAATCCAGCCGGATGTCGTGCACCGTCTGCACATGGCCAGACTCCTCACCCTTGAACCAAAGGCGCTGGCGTGAACGGCTGTAGTAAACCGCTCGACCCAGCTCAGCCGTCTTTTGCAGGGCTTCGCGGTTCATCCAGGCGAACATGAGCACATCGTTGCTGCCTTGCTCCTGGGCGATCACGGGCACCAGGCCCTGGGCATCCCACTTGACTTCATCTAACCAGTTCATGGGGTCCATTGTCGATGATTTGGAAAAGCCCACCCCCGGGTTGCGGGCGGTGGGCAGGCGTCTGAGGCCGTGGACGACCTCAGAGACGCACCGGAATGCCACGTTCTGCCATGCGCGCCTTGGCCTGGGCCACCGTGAACTCACCGTAGTGGAAGATGCTGGCCGCGAGCACCGCATCGGCCCCGCCCTGCTGCACACCGTCAGCCAGGTGGTCGAGATTGCCCACACCACCCGAGGCGATGACGGGTACGCTGACCGCATCGGCCACGGCACGGGTGAGGGCCAGATCAAAGCCCGCCTTGGTACCGTCGCGGTCCATGCTGGTCAGCAGGATTTCGCCGGCACCGCGGCGAGCCATCTCGCTGGCCCATGCCACCGCATCCAGACCGGTGTTCTTGCGCCCGCCATGGCTGTAGACATCCCAACCTTCGCCGCGCGCCAGCAGGTCTTCGCCATGACGGCGCTTGGCATCGATGGCCACCACGATGCACTGCGCGCCATAGCGTGCCGAGGCGTCACTGATGACTTGCGGGTTGGCGATGGCGGCCGAGTTGAAGCTGGTCTTGTCGGCACCCGCGTTGAGCAGGCGACGCACATCCTCGACCGTGCGCACCCCACCGCCGACGGTCAGTGGAATGAACACCTGGGAGGCCACTGCCTCGATGATGTGAAGAATCAGGTCGCGCCCATCACTGGTGGCGGTGATGTCCAGAAAGGTCAGTTCGTCGGCGCCCTGCTCGTTGTAGCGGGCCGCGATTTCAACCGGATCGCCTGCATCACGCAGTTCGACGAAATTGACACCTTTGACGACCCGACCACCGGTCACGTCCAGACAGGGGATGATGCGCTTGGCCAGCATCAGTTGCGCCCGTTCAGTTCGTCGGCGCGAGCCTGGGCAGCCGCAAAGTCGAGATCGCCCGAATAAATCGCACGACCACAGATCACACCTTCAACGCCTTCGCCCTCGACGGCACACAACTGTTCAATGTCAGCCATGTTCGACAGGCCGCCCGAGGCAATGACGGGAATGGTCAGGGCCTGGGCCAGCTTGACGGTCGCGTCGATGTTGATGCCCGAGAGCATGCCGTCACGCCCGATGTCGGTGTAGATGATGGATTCCACACCCCAATCTTCGAATTTCTTGGCCAGATCAACCACTTCATGACCCGTGAGCTTGCTCCAGCCATCGGTGGCCACTTTGCCATCCTTGGCGTCCAGCCCCACGATGATGTGACCGCCAAATGCGGTGCAGGCATCTTTCAGAAAGCCCGGATTCTTGACGGCTGCCGTGCCGATGATCACGTAACGGAGACCGCCGTCGATGTACTTCTCGATGGTGTCCAGATCGCGGATGCCCCCCCCCAATTGAACCGGAATGTCATCGCCCACCGCCTTGAGGATGGACTTGATGGCCGAATAGTTCTGGGGCTTGCCGGCAAAGGCGCCATTGAGGTCGACCAGGTGGAGGCGGCGGGCGCCCTGGTTGACCCAGTTCAGGGCCATGGCAGCAGGGTCTTCACCAAAGGTGGTGGCCTGGTCCATGTCACCTTGCTTGAGGCGCACGCAGTGGCCGTCTTTGAGATCGATCGCGGGAATGAGTTGCATGGTGCTGTGAGCAGCGTAGGGTGCAGCGGAAAAGTCAGGGATTCCAGTGAAGGAAGTTGTGGTAGAGCGTCAGGCCGTGGCTTGCACTCTTTTCGGGGTGGAACTGGGTCGCAAAAATATTATCGCGGGCAATGGCTGCGGTAAAGCGCCCGCCGTAGTCCGCTTCGCCCACACTGTGGCGCCCGTCGGACGGACGCGCATAGAAACTGTGCACGAAATAGAAATAACTGTTGTCAGGCACGTCGGCCCACAAAACGTGCGGCTGGGTCTGGGCGACCTGATTCCAGCCCATCTGCGGGACCTTGAAGCGACTGCCATCAGGCTGCAAACGACCGGCGAGGTCGAATTTGACCACCTCACCGTGGATCAGTCCCAGGCCAGGCGTGTCCCCCTCGGCGCTGTGGTCCAGCAGCATCTGCATGCCCACACACACGCCGAACATCGGCTTGGTGGCGGCGGCCTCCAGCACAGACTCGAGCAGGCCCGATTCGCGCAGTTCGCGCATGCAGTCGGGCATGGCCCCCTGGCCAGGCAGCACCACGCGGGTGGCGGCACGCACCTCTTCGGGGCGCGAGGTGATGATCACCTTCACACCCGAGCGGTCGGCTGCAGCCTGGACGGCCTGTGACACCGAGCGCAGATTGCCCATGCCGTAGTCGACCACGGCCACGGTATTAGCGACTGGATTCATGACTCAATTTCTTTGACAAGGAGAGGGTGGCAGCATTTCAGTGCCGCAACCGGGTCATCACATCAGAGCGAACCCTTGGTGGACGGGATCACGCCAGCCGAGCGGGGATCCAGCTCGAGTGCCGACCGCACAGCCCGGGCAAACGCCTTGAATATCGTTTCACACTGATGATGGGCATTGACACCCTTGAGGTTATCAATGTGCAGGGTCACGCCAGCATGGTTGACAAAACCCTGGAAAAACTCAAATGCCAGTTGCGTATCGAAAGCACCGATCATGCCACTGGTGAACTTCACGTCCATGTGCAGGCCAGGCCGCCCCGAAAAATCAACCACCACCCGCGACAAGGCTTCATCCAGGGGGACGTAGGCATGGCCGTAGCGGCGAATGCCTTTTTTATCACCCACCGCACGGGCGAAGGCCTGGCCCAGGGTGATGCCCACATCCTCCACGGTGTGGTGGCCGTCGATGTGCAGATCGCCACCACAATCGATGTCGAGGTCGATCAGGCCGTGTCGGGCGATCTGGTCGAGCATGTGATCAAAAAAGCCGATGCCGGTGTTGAGCTTGGACAGACCCGACCCGTCCAGGTTGACGCGCGCACGGATGCGCGTCTCGGCGGTGTTGCGGGTGACTTCGGCGGTGCGCTCGCAAGAAGCGGCAGGGACAAGTGCGGAGGAGGTCATAGAGAGGCCTGAAAAGCCGCCAGCATGCGTGCGTTGTCGTCGGCAGAGCCGACCGTCAGGCGCAGGCAGTTGGCCAGCAAAGGATGCATTTTAGAAACGTTCTTGATCAGCACGCCGAGGGAGCGCATGCCTTCGAAGGTCTTGAGCGCATCGGGCACGCGCACCAGGATCATGTTGGCATCGCTGTCCCAAGCCTTGACCCCGGGCCATGCGCGCAAGGCCGACAGCAACAGGCCGCGCTCGCGGCGCAGTGTGGCGGCCTGCTCGGCAAAGACCTCGGCATGTTCAAGAGCGAACAGCGCGCACTCGCAGTTGAGCACGCTGATGTTGTAGGGCGGGCGCACTTTGTCGATTTCAGCGATCAGCTCGGCCCGCCCCATCATGTAGCCCAAACGGATACCGGCCAGGCCAAACTTGCTCAGGGTGCGCATCAACAGCACATGGTCATTGGCCTCAGGGTGCGCCGTGATCTCACTGAGCCAGCTGTGGCTGGCAAAGGGTTGGTAGGCCTCGTCCATGACCACCAGACCGCCCTGCGCGCCCACCGCCGCGATCAGCCGGCGGATGGTTTCGACGTCCCAGAGGTTGGCCGTGGGGTTGTTGGGGTAGGCCAGGTAGGTGATGGCCGGCCGGTGCTCCGCAATGGCCGCCAGCATGGCGGCCTCGTCGAGTTCGAAATCGGCCGTCAGCGGCACACCGACAAAACGCAATCCCTGCAACTGGGCGCTCATGGCGTACATCACAAAGCCGGGCAGGGGCGCCAGGATGGTCGCGCCGGGCACGTCGCAGGCCAGGGCCAGCAAAGAGATCAGCTCGTCCGAGCCATTGCCCAACATCAGGGCATGGCCCTCGGGCAGGCCGGCGTGGCGGCCCAAGGCTGCCTTCAGATCATTGACGCGATCACCCGGGTAGCGATTGACGGCCAGGCTGCCCAGCCGCTGCCCCAGCGCGGCCTGCAGTGGTTCGGGCAGGCTGAACGGGTTCTCCATGGCATCCAGCTTGAGCTGGCCGCGTGCGTCCTGCACTGCATAGGCGTGCATGGACTGCACATCCTGACGGATGTTGGCCAGAGCGCGAACGAGGTGGGGGGTATTTGAGGTCATGGGGTCAGGCGCGGGGCGTTTTGAGCCGCATCTCAGCAGCCTGGGCGTGGGCCTGCAGCCCTTCGCCGTAGGCCAGTTCGGCCGCGATCAGGCCCAGGGTCTGGGCACCGGCTTCACTCACTTCGATCAGGCTGCTGCGCTTCTGGAAGTCGTACACGCCCAGGGGTGAGCTGAAGCGGGCCGTGCCACTGGTCGGCAGCACATGGTTTGGCCCGGCGCAATAGTCGCCCAGCGACTCACTGGTGTAGGCCCCCAGGAAGATGGCACCGGCGTGCTTGAGCATGGGCTCCCAACGGTGCGGTTCTCGACTGGACACTTCCAGGTGCTCGGGCGCGATTCGGTTGCTGATGGCACAGGCCTCTTCCATGCTGCGGGTGTGGATCAGGGCACCGCGATCGCTCAGCGACTTGGCGATGATCGCCGCGCGTGGCATGGTGGGCAGCAGGCGATCGATCTCGCGCTGGACGGCCTCGATGTAGGCCGCATCGGGGCACAACAGGATGCTTTGGGCCAATTCGTCGTGTTCGGCCTGGCTGAACAGGTCCATGGCCACCCAGTCGGCGGGCGTGCTGCCATCGGCCAGCACCAGGATTTCACTGGGGCCGGCGATCATGTCGATGCCCACGGTGCCGAACACCCGCTTCTTGGCACTGGCCACATAGGCATTGCCCGGGCCCGTGATCTTGTCGACCTTCGGCACCGTGGCCGTGCCATACGCCAGCGCAGCCACGGCCTGGGCTCCCCCGAGGGTGAAAGCCCGGGTGACGCCCGCCACATAGGCGGCTGCCAGCACCAGCGGGTTCTTTTCGCCCTTGGGCGTGGGCACCACCATGATGATCTCGCCCACGCCGGCCACATGGGCCGGGATGGCGTTCATCAGCACGCTAGAGGGGTAGGCCGCCTTGCCACCGGGCACATAGATGCCCACACGGTCCAGCGGAGTGACCTTCTGGCCTAGCAGAGTGCCTTCTTCATCACGGTAGCTCCAGCTTTCGCCCGAGGCCTTTTTCTGCGCCTCGTGGTAGCTGCGTACGCGACGGGCCGCCTGCTCCAGCGCCTGGCGCTGGACTTCGGGCAGGCCATCAAAAGCGTCCTTCAGTTCAGCCTGGGTCAACTCCAGGGCCGCCATGTCGGTCACGCTCAGGCCGTCGAAACGCTGGGTGTACTCGATCACGGCGGCGTCACCACGCTGCTGCACGTCGGCCAGGATGTCGGCCACGCGCTGTTCGATGGCCGCATCGGTGTCGGCAGACCAGTGCAAGCGGGCCTTGAAGTCAGCCTCGAAAGAGGCCGATTCGGTCGACAGGCGAAGGGGGGCGGCTTGCAGGGTCATGGCGAGGGGCTCCGGGACGAGGGGTTCTTCTTCAAAGGATCAGTCGGCTTTCACGGCACCGGCAAAGGCGTCGATGATGCGGCGGATGGGGGCTTGCTTGAGCTTGAGTGCCGCCTGGTTGACCACCAGACGCGAGCTGATGTCCATGATGCGCTCCACCTCCACCAGGTGGTTGGCCTTCAGGGTGCTGCCGGTGGACACCAGATCGACGATGGCGTCAGCCAGGCCCGTGAGCGGCGCCAGTTCCATGCTGCCATAGAGCTTGATCAGATCGACGTGAACGCCCTTGGTGGCAAAGAAGTCACGGGCAATCGAGGTGTACTTGGTGGCCACACGCAGGCGCGAGCCCTGCTTGACGACGCCCGCGTAATCGAAATCGGCCCGCACGGCCACACTCATGCGGCAGCGCGCGATGCGCAGGTCCAGCGGCTGGTACAGGCCCTGGCCGCCGTGCTCGATGAGGGTGTCCTTGCCGGTCACGCCGAGGTCGGCGCCGCCGTACTCGACATAGGTGGGCACATCGGTGGCACGCACCAGCACCACGCGAACATCGGGCTGGTTGGTGGGCAGGATCAGCTTGCGGGATTTTTCAGGGTCTTCGGTGACCTCGATGCCGGCGGCTGCGAGCAGCGGCAGCGTTTCGTCAAAGATGCGGCCTTTGGAGAGGGCGAGCGTAATCATGTGTCTGGTCTTTCCCCGGGGTCAGCGGATTCGTTCGATGTCGGCACCCAGGCCGCGCAGTTTTTCTTCCATGCGATCGTAGCCACGGTCGAGGTGGTAGATGCGGTCCACCACGGTCTCGCCCTCGGCCACCAGACCGGCAATCACCAGGCTGGCCGAAGCGCGCAGATCCGTGGCCATGACCTGGGCCCCCGACAGGCGCGGTACGCCCTCGATGATCGCCACCTTGCCATCGGTCTGGATGTGGGCGCCCAGTCGGACCAGTTCGTCCACGTGCATGAAGCGGTTCTCAAAAATCGTCTCAGTCACCCGCGACACACCGCCCGAGACGCAGTTCAGCGCCATGAACTGCGCCTGCATGTCGGTCGGGAAGCCCGGGTACTCGGTGGTGCGAAAGCTCTGGGCCTTGCAGTAGCTGGCCGCAGGCCCTGGGGCCTGGACGCGGATGCCGCCCTCATGGGCCGTGACCGAGGCACCCGCCTGGATCAGCTTCTCGATCACCGCGTCAAGGTGCTCGGCACGGCCATGGCGCAGGAACACATCGCCGCCCGTGGCCGCCACGGCACACAAAAAGGTACCGGCCTCAATGCGGTCGGCCACCACCGCGTGACGCGCACCGTGCAGACGCGGAACGCCCTGAATGCTGATGCGGCTGCTGCCATGGCCTTCGATGCGGGCACCCATGGCGATCAGCATCTCGGCCAGGTCCTGGATCTCGGGCTCCTGGGCGGCGTTTTCAAGCACCGTCTCGCCCTCGGCCAAGGTGGCGGCCATGAGGAAATTCTCGGTGCCGGTGACGGTCACCATGTCGGTGGTGATGCGGGCGCCCTTCAACCGGGTCTGACCTGCGGGCAGGCGGGCCACCATGTAGCCATGCTCGACCTGGATGTCGGCCCCCATGGCCTGCAGGCCCTTGATGTGCTGATCCACCGGACGCGACCCGATCGCACACCCGCCAGGCAAGGACACCCGGGCACGACCGAAGCGGGCCAGCAAAGGGCCCAGCGCGAGCACCGAGGCCCGCATGGTCTTGACCAGTTCGTAAGGTGCCTCAGGCTGGGTGAGCGCGGAGGCGTCCAGACGCACCGTGCCCTGCTCGCTCTGCTCGGCCAGCACGCCCATGTGGCGAATGAGCTTGAGCATGGTTGCCACGTCCTGCAGGCGGGGCACGTTGTCCAGGGTGACAGGCTCCTCGGTCAGCAAGGCGGCGCACAGTTCGGGCAAGGCCGCGTTCTTGGCACCGGATACAAGGGCTTCACCATTCAGGGAACGGCCGCCGCGGATGAGGAGTTTGTCCATCAGGGGTTGAAAGGGTCAGAGGGCGTGAGCTTGGCTCCAGAGCACCGGCGGTGGTGTCCAGGCGCTCAGCGCGGCTGGGCAGCCCACTCCGCGGGCGTGAAGGTCTTCATGGACAAGGCGTGGACCTCGTCGGTGCGTATTTTCTCACCGAGCGTGGCATAGACCCGCTGATGGCGCTGGATTGCGCGCTTGCCTTCGAACTCGGCCGACACGATGGTGGCGTACCAATGGCGGCCGTCGCCCTCGACCACGAGGTGGTCGCAATTCAGGCCGGCGGCAATGATTGTTTGAAGATCGTCAGAAGTCATGGTGGGAGGCAAATGGGTTGGAGACAAGGCCCCGGACAACCCGTGGGCGCGGGCCGTCAGGATGCGGCTCAGCTGCGAATCTTGTAACCAGTGCGCAGCAGGTGCAGTGCAATGCCACAGATGACCAGCCAGGCACTGCCGACGAGGGCCAGACTGAGCCAGGGCGACACATCACTGACCCCGAAGAATCCGTAACGGAAGCCGTCGATCATGTAGAAAAACGGGTTCAGATGGCTGACCTGCTGCCAGAACGGAGGCAGCGAATGGATCGAATAGAACACGCCTGACAGAAAGGTCATGGGCATGATCACGAAGTTCTGGAATGCGGCCATCTGATCGAATTTCTCGGCCCACAGTCCGGCGATCAGACCCAGCGCGCCGAGCATCGAGGCGCCCAGCGCCGCAAACACGACGATCCAAAGCGGCGCCACGAAACCCGGCAAGGCAAACACCGAGGTGACGATCAAAACCCCCAGGCCCACCACCAGGCCGCGCACCATCGAGGAGCCGACATAGGCCACAAACCAGGCACGGTGCGACAGCGGGGTCAGCAGCAAAAACACCAGATTGCCCATGATCTTGCTCTGGATCAGCGAGGAAGAGCTGTTGGCAAAGGCGTTCTGCAGCACGCTCATCATCACCAGCCCCGGGATCAGAAAGGCGGTGTACGACACCCCCTCATGCACCTGGACGCGCTCATCAAGGACATGGCCGAACACCATCAGGTACAGCACGGCCGTGAGCACCGGCGCGGCCACCGTCTGGAAGCTGACCTTCCAGAAGCGCAGCACTTCTTTGTAGAGCAGGGTTTGCCAGCCGTTCATGCTGCCACCTCCTGCGCGGTCTGGCGGCTGCCCGCCATGACGCTGATGAAGACATCCTCCAGGTCGGCCTTGCGCACCTCGATATCCTCGACCACCAGACCCGACTCCCGCACCAGGGCCAGGCTGCGCTCGATGTCAGCGGCATCGTGCACCGCCAACTGGACGATGCGCCCGGTGACCCGGGCCTGCGCCTGCAAAGAGGCCGGCAACTCGCCATCCACCTTGAAACGCAGCACATTGCCCGAGGCCCGGCTCAGCAGCTCGGAGGTGCGCTCCAGGGCCACCACCCGGCCTTGCTTGAGCATGGCCAGGCGCCCGCACAGGGCTTCGGCTTCGTCGAGGTAGTGGGTGGTCAGCAAAACGGTGTGGCCCTGCTTGTTGAGGCGGGCAATGAACTGCCACAGGGTCTGACGCAATTCCACGTCGACGCCGGCAGTGGGCTCATCGAGCACGATGATGGGGGGCCGATGCACCAGGGCCTGGGCCACCAGCACACGGCGTTTCATGCCACCCGATAGCTGGCGCATGTTCGACTTGGCCTTGTCGGCCAGGCCCAGACTCTCCAGCAGTTCATCGATCCAGGCATCGTTGTTCTTCACACCGAAATAGCCCGATTGGATTTTCAGTGACTCACGCACCGAGAAGAACGGATCGAACACCAGTTCCTGGGGCACGATGCCCAGGCGACGCCGGGCTTCAGCGTAGTCGACCTGAACATCTGCCCCCTGCACCAGCACTCGCCCCGAGCTGGCACGAGCGAGCCCCGCAAGAATGCTGATCAAGGTGGTCTTGCCCGCGCCGTTGGGGCCGAGCAGGCCGAAGAATTCCCCTTCTTCGATGTCGAAGCTGACATCGTTCAAGGCCTGGAAAGGCCCGCGGGGGGTGGAGAAGGTCTTGGAGACCGATTGGAATGAGACTGCAGGCATGGAGTACTTGGGATTTTAAGCCCAGGGCTCGCAACGCTGTTTCCTGAGACCTGCGGCCCCGACAAGACGCAGGGTCATGCCATGCTGAATTCAGGCGGCCGGCAGCAGTTCGCCGACGCCGTAAAGCTGGGCCAGCGTGGCCAGCCGAGGGTGCAGCCCCTGCACCGCAAAGGTCTTGCCCAGGGCCAGCGCCTCGCGCCGGCAACCCAGCAGCACCGCCAAGGCTGAAGAATCAAACACGGTGGTGGCCGAGGCATCAGCCACCACCTGCGGTTCGGCATGCCGCCGCAGGGTTTGCACCAGCATGCCCAGGCAAGCCCCGGCCTGGGCGTGAGTCAATTCGGCAGGCAGGACCAGCACCATCAGCCCTTCTTGGCGTTGTTGGCCTTGTTGCGCTCAGTCAGGGTGGCGATCAGGCCGTCGATGCCCTTGGCATTGATTTCCTGGGCAAACTGACTGCGGTAGGTCTCAACCAGCCACACCCCCATCACATTGAGGTTGTAGATCTTCCAGCCAGCACCCACGCCAGGGGTCTTCTCGAGGCGGTAATCGAGCTGGATCGGGTCCCCCTTGCCACGCACCTCGCTGCGCACCACGACATCGGTATCGTCAGCTGCCGCGCGCAGGGGCTTGATGGAAATGGACTGGTCAGACACCTGCGCCAGCGCGCCCGAATAGGTGCGCACCAGCAAGGTCTTGAACTCTTCCTGCAGACGGGCCTTCTGCTCGGCCGAGGCCTGGCGCCAGGCTGGGCCCACCGCAGCAGCCGTCATGCGCGGGAAGTTCACATTCGGCATGATCTTGGTGTCGACCAGCGCCACCAGCTTGGCCGTGTCGCCGCCTTGAATGGCCTTGTCGGTCTTGATGGTGTCGAGCACGTCAGTGGACAGTTGCTTGATCAGCGCATCCGGAGCTTCGTCGGCAGCCAGGGCGGTCAGAGGAAGTGCCAGGGACAGGGCACCGGCCGCGGCCACCAGCCATGCGCCAAGAGTACGTCGTTGCATAGAAATCCTTTCAAAGCGGCATCAGCCACGGAGTGATAACGGTTCAGACCCGGCGGCGGACGACAAACGGTCCGCGCACCCGGTCAACCTCACGGAAGCGGTTCGGGTGGCAGCGCGCCATCATCCTCATCGGGACGGCCCCGGCCATGCAGGCGTTCGTTGTCGCGCAGTTGCAGGTAGACGTCACGGGTGAAGGAGTATTTGTCCAGGGCCGCCTCGTCGAGCACACGGCTGGCCCCCAGCAGATTGGAGCGGATCGACACCACGCGCAGGGCGTAAAGCGAGTTGCGAGTGGGCACGTGGTCGATGTGCGTCACGACGTCACCCTTCCAGATGATCGGCAGGGCCACGGTGTCGCGCAAGGTGGACGGGCCCAGGATGGGCAGCACGATGTACGGCCCGGTGGGCACGCCATAGCGCGCCAGGGTTTGCCCGAAATCCTGCTTGTGCTGTTCGATCTGCATCTCGCTGGCGATGTCCAGCGTGCCCCCCAGCCCAAAGATCGTGTTGAAGCCAAAGCGCAAAGCCGTGTCGGCCGAACCCTTCAAATCGAGCTGCAACACGTTGTTGACGAAGGACCAGACTTCACCGAGGTTGGAGAAGAAGTTGTTCACCCCCGTGCGCACCAGCGAAGGGGTGACCTCCCGGTAGGCGGTGGCCACCGGCTTGAACACCGCGCTGTCCACGGCATCGTTGAAGCGCGACATGTCGCGGTTGAAGGGCTCCAGCGGGTCACGCGGGTTTTTGCCCGGGCCGGTGGCACAGCCAGCCAGCACGGCCAAGATCACCGCAGCCATGGCCATGCGCAGCCATCCTCCAGCGCGGTTCAAATTCATATTTTTAGGATCGTCACTCATTTTTACTTTTTAGCTCCGTTGGCCGGCGTTGAAGGGCCGTCTGCAGCCTTGCTGTACAAGAACTGGCTGATCAGGTTCTCCAGGACCACGGCCGATTGCGTCGTTCCGATCTTGTCGCCCGGTGCCAGGTTCTTCTCGTCAGCGCCCGCCTCGATTCCGATGTACTGCTCGCCCAACAGGCCAGCCGTCAAAATCTTCAACGAGCTGTCCTTGGGGAAGGCATAGCGATTTTCCAGGGCCAAGGCCACCTGGGCCTGGAAGGACTTGTCGTCGAAAACAATCGACTCCACGCGACCGACCACCACCCCTGCGCTCTTGACAGCGGCTTTGGGCTTGAGCCCGCCAATATTGTCGAACTTCGCAGTGACCCTGTAGGTGGACTGGAAATTCAGGCTCAGCAGATTGGCCGACTGCAGTGCCAGAAACACCACCGCACCCAGGCCCAGCAGAACGAACAGACCTACCCAGATATCATTTTTGGAGCGTTGCACAACACTCTCCTTTGCTACGTCGAGGGTCGGCCAGACAGCCAACCCGGTTGAATCTCAAACACTGAACATCAGTGCGGTCAGGATGAAGTCCAGGCCCAACACGGCCAGCGATGCCACGACCACGGTACGGGTGGTGGCACGCGACACCCCTTCGGGCGTGGGCATGGCCTCAAAGCCCTGCAGCAGGGCCGTGAAGGTCACGGTGAAACCAAACACCACGCTCTTGATCACGCCATTGCCCACATCGGACCACACATCGACCCCGCCCTGCATCTGACTCCAGAACGAGCCCGAATCGACCCCGATCAGAGGCACTGCAATCACCCAGCCACCGATCACGCCCACAGCACTGAACACTGCGGTGAGCAAGGGCAAGGTGATGACGCCCGCCCAGAAACGCGGCGCCAGAATGCGGCGCACCGGATCGACTGCCATCATTTCCATGGCACTGAGTTGCTCGCCGGCCTTCATCAGGCCGATCTCTGCCGTGAGCGAGGTGCCGGCGCGCCCGGCAAACAGCAAGGCCGTGACCACGGGCCCCAGTTCGCGCACCAGAGACAGCGTGACCAACTGACCCAGGGCTTCGGACGACCCGTAGCGCTGCAAGATGTTGAAGCCCTGCAGACCCAGCACAAAGCCGATGAACAGGCCGGACACCGCAATGATGGCCAGGGAATAGTTGCCCAGGAAATGAATCTGATCGCGCACCAGACTGAAACGACGCATGCAGGCGCCAAAGTCCATTACCAGGCGGGCAAACAGACGGGCGCCGTGGCCGATCGCAGCCAGTTGCCGGCGCGTGGCCAGCCCGACATCGGAAGGGTTGAACCAGCTCATGCCCTGCCCCCCTGGCCTGGGCCAAAGTCATCGGCCACGCTGGGGCCCGGGTAGTGGAAACGCACCGGCCCCTCAGGCAGGGCATTGACGAACTGGTGCACCAGCGGATCGTCGCTGTGTCGCACCTCATCAGGTGTGCCCTGGGCCACGATGCGGCCATTGGCCAGCACGATGACCTTGTCGGCAATGTGGAAGGTCTCGTCAAGATCGTGCGAAACAATGATGCTGGTCAGGCCCATGGCGTCGTTGAGCTCGCGGATCAGGCGCGCGGCCGTGCCCAGCGAGATCGGGTCCAGTCCTGCAAAAGGCTCGTCATACATGACCAACTCCGGGTCAAGCACGATGGCGCGCGCCAGGGCGACGCGCCGAGCCATGCCGCCCGAGACTTCGCTCGGCATCAGATCACGGGCGCCGCGCAAGCCCACGGCATTGAGCTTCATCAGCACGATGTCGCGAATCAGGGCTTCAGGCATGTCGGTGTGTTCACGCAGGGGGAAGGCCACGTTGTCGAACACGCTGGAGTCGGTGAACAGCGCCCCGAACTGGAACAACATGCCCATGCGGCGACGCACCTTGTACAGCCCCGCCAGATCGAGCTGCGCCACGTTCTGGCCATCAAAGCTCACCTCGCCGGCCTGGGGCCGAACCTGGCCACCGATCAGGCGCAGCACGGTGGTCTTGCCGCCGCCTGAGGCGCCCATCAAGGCCGTGACTTTGCCACGTGGAATGGTCAGCGAAACGCCGTCCAGAATGACACGCTCCCCATACCCGAAGGTCAGGTCGCGCAATTCGACTAAAGAAGGGGTAGGTGTTGAGGACATGAAGCAAAAACGCCGGACGGGGCCCGGCGGTTCTGAATCATAAAGGATCCGGGTGAACACTTGGTCAAGCCCGGATTGACCCTCAGATACAACAACGCTCCCACCAGGGGAGCGTTGTTGATTCACCTCTTGTGAATGAGGCTGGTCAGCCTGACGATCAGCGTGGCAGGTCGCTGAAGCCCATCAAGAACTCATCCACGGCGCGAGCGGCCTGGCGCCCTTCGCGGATGGCCCAGACCACCAGCGACTGGCCGCGGCGAATGTCGCCTGCAGCGAAAACCTTGGCCACGTTGGTGGCGTAACCGCCGGTGAACTCGGTGCTGGCCTTGGCGTTGCCACGGGCGTCCTTGTCGACACCGAAACCGTCCAGGATGGTGGCCACCGGGTTCACGAAGCCCATGGCGAGCAGGACCAGATCAGCCTTGTACTCTTTCTCGGTGCCCGGAATCTCGACCAGCTTGCCGTCCTTGAACTCGACATGCACCGTCTTCAGGCCGGTGACCTTGCCCTTGTCACCGATGAACTCCTTGGTGGAGATGGCGAACTCACGGGTGCAGCCTTCGTCGTGGCTGGAGCTGGTGCGCAGCTTCAGCGGCCAGTAAGGCCAGGTCAGCGGACGGTTTTCCACTTCGGGCGGCTGGGGCATGACCTCGAACTGGGTCACGCTGGCCGCGCCGTGGCGGTTGCTGGTGCCCACGCAGTCGCTGCCGGTGTCACCGCCACCGATCACGATGACATGCTTGCCCTCGGCGCGCAGTTGGCCCTTGAGTTTGTCGCCCGCATTGACCTTGTTCTGCTGGGGCAGGAATTCCATCGCGAAATGGATGCCGTCCAGGTCACGACCCGGCACGGGCAGATCGCGAGACTGCTCAGAGCCGCCGGTCAGCAGCACAGCATCAAAATCCTTCTTGAGCTGCTCGGGGCTGATGGTTTCCTTGGCCCAGTTGGTCACCTTGGAACCTTCGGGCATCTTGCCCACCAGCACGCTGGTGCGGAGGGTCACGCCTTCGGCCTCCAGTTGCTTGGCGCGGCGGTCGATGTGCGACTTTTCCATCTTGAAGTCAGGAATGCCATAGCGCAGCAAGCCGCCGATGCGGTCGTTCTTTTCGAACAGGGTCACATCGTGGCCGGCGCGTGCCAGTTGCTGGGCGGCGGCCATGCCGGCGGGGCCAGAGCCCACGACAGCCACTTTCTTGCCCGTCTTGTGCTTGGCCGGACGGGGCTGCACCCATCCCTCGGCCCAGGCGCGGTCGATGATCGCGTGCTCGATCGACTTGATGCCCACGGCGTCGTCGTTCACATTCAGCGTGCAAGCAGCTTCGCAAGGCGCCGGGCAGATGCGGCCCGTGAACTCAGGGAAGTTGTTGGTGCTGTGCAGCACTTCGATGGCGTTCTGCCAATCGCCGCGGTACACGAGGTCGTTGAAGTCCGGAATGATGTTGTTGACCGGACAGCCGTTGTTGCAGAACGGTGTGCCGCAATCCATGCAGCGTGCACCCTGCACCTTGGCTTGCGACTCGTCCAGGCCGACGACGAATTCCTTGTAATGCTTCAGGCGCTCGGCAACGGGCTTGTAGCCCTCTTCGATGCGCTCAAATTCCATGAAGCCAGTGACTTTTCCCATGATGTCTGAGTCCTTGATTCGTGTGGTCGGTCGGATTACTTGGCTGCGGCGGCTTCTTTGGCCGATGCCTTGGCCTTGGCCGTGGTGGCAACCGCCTGTTTCTTGGCGTTGATTTCGCCCAGGGCACGCTTGTATTCGGTCGGGAACACCTTCACGAACTTGGCGCGCGCCTCAGCCCAGCTGTCCAGCAGTTCGCGGGCGCGCTTGCTGCCGGTCCAACGGTGGTGGTCTTCCAGCAGCTTTTTGAGCTGGGCTTCGTCGGTCTGCTCGCGGTGCCAGACGGCACGGTCGATGCTGGCCTCTTGCTCGGCCGCCGGCAGCACCTTCTCGAGGGTCACCATGGCGGTGTTGCAACGGCTGGCAAAGCTGCCGTCGTCGTCATAGACGTAGGCAATGCCACCGCTCATGCCGGCAGCAAAGTTGCGGCCCGTCTTGCCCAGCACGGCCACGGTGCCACCGGTCATGTACTCGCAACCGTGGTCACCCGTGCCTTCGACCACGGCCGTGGCACCCGACAGACGCACGGCGAAACGCTCGCCGCCCACGCCGCTGAAGAAAGCCTCACCGCTGGTCGCACCGTACATGACGGTGTTGCCGACGATGATGTTGCGCGACGATTCACCGCGGAAGTCGATGCTCGGACGCACCACCACGCGGCCGCCCGACAAGCCCTTGCCGGTGTAGTCGTTGGCGTCACCGATCAAATACATGGTGATGCCGCGGGCCAGGAAGGCACCGAACGACTGACCACCCGTGCCTTCGAGCTGGATGCGAATCGTGTCGTCCGGCAGGCCTTCCGGGTGCACCTTGGTCAGGGCACCCGACAGCATGGCGCCGACCGAGCGGTTCACGTTGCGGGCCACTTCGATGAATTGGACCTTCTCACCCTTGTCGATGGCTGCGCGCGACTTGGCGATCAGCACATTGTCGAGGGCCTTGTCGAGGCCGTGGTCCTGGTTTTCGATGTGGAAGCGCGACACTTCCGGGCCCACCTGGGGCATGGCGAACAGGCGGCTGAAATCCAGGCCCTGGGCCTTCCAGTGCTCAACGCCCTTCTTCATGTCGAGCAGGTCCACGCGGCCGATCATGTCGTCGAACTTGCGGATGCCCAGTTGGGCCATGATCTGGCGCACTTCTTCGGCGATGAAGAAGAAGTAGTTCACCACGTGCTCGGGCTTGCCCGAGAACTTGGCGCGCAGCACCGGGTCTTGCGTGGCCACGCCCACCGGGCAGGTGTTCAGATGGCACTTGCGCATCATGATGCAGCCTTCGACCACCAGCGGGGCGGTGGCGAAGCCGAACTCATCAGCGCCCAGCAGTGCGCCGATGGCCACGTCGCGGCCCGTCTTCATCTGGCCGTCGGCCTGCACACGGATGCGGCTGCGCAGGCGGTTCAGCACCAGGGTCTGCTGGGTTTCGGCCAGGCCGATTTCCCACGGGCCGCCGGCGTGCTTGATCGAGGACCAGGGGGAGGCACCAGTGCCGCCGTCATGGCCGGCGATCACCACGTGATCGCTCTTGCACTTGGCCACGCCTGCCGCGATGGTGCCCACACCCACTTCAGACACCAGCTTGACGCTGATGCTGGAGTGGGGTGCCACGTTCTTCAGATCGTGGATCAGCTGGGCCAGATCTTCGATCGAGTAGATGTCGTGGTGCGGCGGGGGCGAAATCAGGCCCACACCGGGCACCGAGTAACGCAGCTTGCCGATGTACTCGGACACCTTGCCACCAGGCAGCTGGCCGCCTTCACCGGGCTTGGCACCCTGGGCCATCTTGATCTGGATCTGGTCGGCCGACGACAGGTATTCGGCGGTGACACCGAAGCGGCCCGAGGCCACTTGCTTGATCTTGGAGCGCAGCGAGTCGCCCGGCTGCAGCGGCAGATCGACCTCGACCTGCGATTCGCCGATCACGCTCTTGAGCGTGGCACCCTGGGCAATCGGGATGCCCTTGAGTTCCTGGCGGTAACGGGCCGGATCCTCACCGCCTTCACCGGTGTTGCTCTTGCCGCCAATGCGGTTCATGGCCACGGCAAGGGTCGCGTGGGCTTCGGTGGAGATCGAACCCAGCGACATCGCGCCGGTGGCGAAACGCTTGACGATTTCCTTGGCCGACTCGACCTCTTCCAGCGGAATGGCCTTGCTTGGATCGACCTTGAACTCGAACAGGCCGCGCAGGGTCATGTGACGACGCGACTGGTCGTTGACGAGCTGGGCGTATTCCTTGTAGGTGTTCCAGTTGTTGGCGCGGGTGCTGTGCTGCAGCTTGGCAATCGCGTCAGGCGTCCACATGTGCTCTTCGCCGCGGGCGCGCCAGGCGTACTCGCCGCCCGCATCCAGCATGGTGGCCAGCACCGGGTCGTCACCGAAGGCCGCCTTGTGCATGCGGATGGCTTCTTCGGCGATTTCAAACACGCCGATGCCCTCGACACGGCTGGCGGTGCCGGTGAAGTACTTGTTGACGGTCTCGGTGTTCAGGCCGATGGCCTCGAACAGCTGGGCACCGCAGTAGCTCATGTATGTGCTCACGCCCATCTTGGACATGATCTTGGACAGGCCCTTGCCAATCGCCTTGATGTAGTTGTAGATCGCCTTGTCGGCCGACAGGTCGCCCGGCAGGTCCTTGTGGATGACCTGCAGGGTTTCCATGGCGAGGTAGGGGTGCACGGCTTCAGCGCCGTAGCCTGCCAGCACGGCAAAGTGATGCACCTCGCGGGCGGTGCCGGTTTCGACCACCAGGCCGGCGGTGGTGCGAAGGCCCTCGCGCACCAGGTGCTGATGGATGGCCGAGAGGGCCAGCAGCGCGGGGATCGCCACCTGGGTGGCGCTGATGGCGCGGTCGCTGATGATCAGAATGTTGTGGCCGCTCTTGATGGCGTCCACGGCTTCGGCACACAGCGAGGCCAGCTTGGCTTCCACGCCTTCACGGCCCCACACCACGGGGTAGGTGATGTCGAGGGTGTAGCTGCGGAATTTGCCCTGGGTGGTCTTTTCGATGCTGCGCAGCTTGGCCATGTCGGCGAAGTCGAGCACCGGCTGGCTCACCTCAAGGCGCATCGGCGGGTTGACCTGGTTGATGTCCAGCAGGTTGGGCTTGGGGCCGATGAAGGACACCAGCGACATCACGATGGCTTCGCGAATCGGGTCGATCGGCGGGTTGGTCACCTGGGCAAACAACTGCTTGAAGTAGTTGTACAGCGGCTTGTTCTTGCTCGACAGCACGGCCAGCGGGCTGTCGTTGCCCATCGAGCCGATGCCCTCTTCACCGTTGGTGGCCATCGGGCTCATCAGGAACTTGATGTCTTCCTGGGTGGTGCCGAAGGCCTGTTGGCGGTCCAGCAGATCGGCACTGAAGGATTCAACGCCGGCCGCCTGCGGCTCGGTCGATTCGACAGAGCCCTGGGTAGCCGACTCGCCAGCCACCGGTGCCGCCACGTCGTCGAGGCGGATGCGCAGGTTTTCAATCCACTGCTTGTAGGGCTTGCTGTTGGCCAGACCGGCCTTGAGCTCTTCGTCGTCGATCATGCGGCCTTGCTCCAGATCGATCAGGAACATCTTGCCGGGTTGCAGACGCCACTTGCGCACGATCTTGTTCTCAGGCACGGGCAGCACGCCCGATTCGGAACCCATGATCACGAAATCGTCGTCGGTGATGCAGTAGCGCGAAGGGCGCAGGCCGTTGCGGTCCAGGGTGGCGCCGATCTGGCGGCCATCGGTGAACACGATCGAGGCCGGGCCGTCCCAGGGTTCGAGCATGGCTGCGTGGTACTCATAGAAGGCCTTGCGGCGCTCGTCCATGGTGGTGTGTTGCTCCCAGGGCTCGGGGATCATCATCATCACGGCCTGGCTGATCGGGTAACCCGACATGGTCAGCAGTTCCAGGCAGTTGTCGAAGGTGGCGGTGTCGGACTGGCTGGCAAAGCTGATCGGGTACAGCTTTTGCAGGTCAGCCCCCAGCACCGGCGAGGACATCACGCCTTCGCGGGCCTTCATCCAGTTGTAGTTGCCCTTGACGGTGTTGATTTCACCGTTGTGCGCCACATAGCGGTACGGGTGGGCCAGCGGCCATTCAGGGAAGGTGTTGGTCGAGAAGCGCTGGTGCACCAGGCCCAGGGCCGAGACGCAACGCTCGTCCTGCAGATCCATGTAGTAGGTGCCCACCTGGTCGGCCAGCAGCAGGCCCTTGTAGACCACGGTGCGGCTGGACATGCTGGGAACGTAGTATTCCTTGCTGTGCTTCAGGCCCAGGGCCTGGATGTTGGCACTGGCGGTCTTGCGGATCACGTACAGCTTGCGCTCCAGGGCGTCCTGCACGATCACGTCGTTGCCACGGCCGATGAAGACTTGGCGCAGCACCGGCTCTTTTTCACGCACGGCGGGCGACATCGGCATGTCGCGGTTCACCGGCACATCGCGCCAGCCCAGCAGCACCTGGCCTTCGGCCTTGATGGCGCGCTCCATCTCCTGCTCGCAGGCCAGGCGGGAAGCGTGCTCCTTGGGCAGGAAGATCATGCCCACGCCGTACTCGCCGGGCGGAGGCAAGGCCACGCCCTGCTTGGCCATTTCTTCGCGGTACAGCGCGTCGGGCAGCTGGATCAGGATGCCGGCGCCGTCGCCCATCAGCTTGTCGGCCCCCACGGCGCCGCGGTGGTCGAGGTTCTCGAGGATCTTCAGACCTTGCTGAACGATGGCGTGGCTCTTGACGCCTTTGATGTGGGCCACGAAACCGACGCCACAAGCGTCATGCTCGTTGGTCGCCGAATAGAGACCGTGTTGTTGGAGATGCTGAATCTCTGCAGCCTTCGTCATGGCATGTCCTGATCTGTGGGGCCAGTCGCTGGCCTGCCTGCAAAGGCAGCGCCGGCGCGACCCGGGTTACACGATATTTCGCGGGGAAGCGAAGGATAGTGCAGTGCAATAAAAATGCCAAGAAAATTAAATTGGGGTCAGATACCAATTTAAAAATCAGACAGTTTCGGCAGAATAAATTAGGGACAGATCAAATAGCCTCGTTGGGCGCCGCTTTGCGTGAGCCGGGTGGGCGCCCTGCAGGCACCCGCGTAAGGCGCCTTTCCACCTGGGCTTGCAGCTTCTGCACAAAGGCCGCATCGCCCAGCACCCAACCATGCTGGGTGGCCTGCCCCAAGGCCTGCAGATCGGCCGCGGACACCCCCTCGGCGACCTTGGCGGCGTAGGCCGCTTCTCGCGCGAAGGGCGTGTTGCCCAATTGCCAGTAAACCGGGTGGGCCACCAGGCGGCGATCGGACTGCCGCCCAATGTGGTGCGGGTGGCTGGACCATTCGTAGGCCTGGGGCTCGGCCACCAGCCCTTCGCGCACCGGCATGGTGTCCATGCCCACCATGCAGGGGATCAGGTAGCGCTCGGGCTGCAGCACGGTGGACCGGTAGCGACCCTCCCAAAGGGTGCCGCTGCGGCCGTGGCGCAGGTTGAACTGACGGGTGTATTTGCGCCCCACCGCCTGCATGAAGCGCGACAGGCTGTCGGCCGTGGTCGGGGTGAGCAGCAACTGCACGCTCTGCGGCAACAGCACCCAGGCATGCAAAGCCACCCCACACTCGGCGGCATAGGCGCTGAGGGCCTCCAGCCACTCCCGCCGATCCACATCGTCGACAAACACCGCCTGTCCGTTGTTGCCGCGCAGCAGCACGTGATGGGGCAGGCCCGGGATGGACAGGCGAGGCAGACGGGCCATGGAGGGACGCTTGCGACCCTCAGGCCGGCAAGGGGTAGCGGCTGTCTTGCAAGGACTGCAGGCCGAACTCGGCCAGCAAGGCCTGCAGGCGCTCGGCGGCGCTGCGCTTCTTCTGGCCGGTGTAGCGGGCCAGGATCAGCTCGTTCTTCATGCTGTGCTCCCAGCCCACCAGTTCGGTGACCGTGACTTGGTAGCCACAGGCTTCCAGGTACAGGCAGCGCAACACATTGGTGATCTGGCTGCCCATTTCTCGGGTGTGCAGGGGATGGCGCCACAGTTCAGCCAGCGGGGTGCGCGACAGCGTCAAGGCCTTGCTCTCGCGCAGGCAACTGGCCACCTCGGCCTGGCAACAGGGCACCAGAACCATGAAACGGGCCTTCTTTTGCAAGCCGAAGGCAATGGCGTCGTCGGTGGCCGTGTCGCAGGCATGCAGGGCCGTGACCACATCGATCTGCTCAGGCAGGCGCTGGTCGGTGGTGGCCTCGGCCACCGTGGTATTGACGAAAGCCATGCGATCAAAACCCAGGCGCTGCGCCAGGGCCTGCGAACGCTGCACCAACTCGGCACGGGTTTCCACACCATAGATGTGCCCTCGCCCCAGCGCCTTGAAGTACAGGTCGTAGATGATGAAGCCCAGGTAGGACTTTCCGGCACCGTGGTCGGCCAGCGAAGGGCCCTGCTCGGATGGCGGCAACTCCTGGAGCAGCTTCTCGATGAATTGGAACAGGTGGTAGACCTGCTTGAGCTTGCGGCGCGAATCCTGGTTGAGGCGCCCCTCGCGGGTGAGGATGTGCAGCTCCTTGAGCAGCTCGATTGACTGCCCTGGCTTGAGTTCGGCCGCCAACGCGGCATCGGCGTCCACCGCTTGTTTGCCGCCCTTTTTCGGGCGGGAGGTGTGAGCGCTTGCGGTTTTCTGGGTCATGGGGTGTTCGGGCTCGCGCCCACATTCAGGGCGGCCCAGCCGTCATGGCCGAGTTTTTCCAGGGTTTCAATGTTGCGTTCGTAAATCATCTCTGCCTCGGGGAAAACAGCCACCGCCCGATCAATGCTGGATTCACGCAGCAGGTGCAGCGTGGGGTAAGGGCCGCGATTGGTGCAGTTGCTGATGTCATCGACCTGGGTGCCCGCAAACTGGAATTGTGGATGGAAGCTGGCCACCTGCAAGATGCCATCCAGTTCCAGTGACGCCAGCACGTCGTCGGCCTGGGCGCAGAAATCATTGAAATCCAAAAAATCGGCCAGTGCATCGGGCATGACCAGCAAGGTGGTGTCGCGCTGCTCGGGATCAGACTCGGCCAAAGCCTGCAACTCCGTGGCCAGCGTGGCCAGCAAGGCCTCCGCATCGGCATTGAAGTCGACCACGTAGTGCACCTGGTTTTTCACGTGCACCGACTTGGCAAAAGGGCACAGGTTCAGGCCGATGACGGCCTGCTCCAGCCAGCGCCGGGTGTCCGCCACCACCTGATCATGGCGGGTTTCAAGGGAATTCATAAAAAGGCTCCAGCCTGGCCGACGATGAGGCGGGCCAGTTCGTCCAGGAGGACACTGTTGATGCGCTGCACCGGGTGGCGCACCTGCGCCACCTCGAAGCCGCGCAGGTTGGCGGTGCGGAAATGGATCTCGCCCGCCTCGTGATCGGCCGTGGCGCGCACGCTGCCAAAGGCCTGGGTCTGGTAGTCAAAACGAAGCGCCAACAGGCTGCTCTTCTCGGGATGGCGCACCTCATGACGTTCGTGCCGCACCTGCCCCACCGACAGTCGACTCGTGACGCGCTCCAGATCCGGCGGAAAGTTGACGCTGACCGAGGTGGCCAGGGGCTTGCCCTCGCGCGGGTTGATGACCCAGCCCAGGGCCACGTGGTCATAGACCTCGCGGTTCATCCAGAACTTCTTGCGCGCATCAGAGCGAAAATCCACCAGACACATCTCAGGCCAGGCCTGGCGGTTGTCCAGCGACAGCGTGGGGCCCGGCGGCACGATCACATTGAGTTGCCGCGCCAATTCGTTGAAATAGCGCCAGACGGTCTCGCAGGCCTGCTCGGTCTGCGCAATGCGGCCGGCCAGGTCCTGCTGCTGGGTGCTGCGCTGGCTTTGCAGGGCATGGGCCTGGGATTTGAGCTGATCGAGAAAACTCACCGGTTCACCGTGATGGGGCAGAGCCGCCCATTTTAGGGGGCCCGCCCGCCCGCAGGTGGCAAACCCGAGTTCAGCGCCGTGGCTGCAGACGGCTCAGCCCGTGGGCGAGTGCGATGCCCGCCAAGGAACACAGCCCGGTGATCACCCAGGTCCATTGCCAGCCGCCCACCCGGGCGGCCAACAGCCCCACCAGCGGCGGCGAAAGGAACTGCCCCAGCGAAGAGCATTGCTGCATCCAGCCCACGGTGGTAGAGATCGTGTCTTCATCGGGTGCATGGCGCACCGCTTGCGCAAACAAGGTGCCGGGAATGAGGCCACCCACCATGGAAAAGAACAGCACGGCCCCCATGCGCACCGGCAGCCCCACAGGCCAGACATCCTGAAACGCCAGCCAGGCGCCCAACCCCATCACCGCGTAACCACCGCTGAGCAGACGCGACGGCGCTACGCCCCGGGCCTGCAAGGGCCCTGACGCCAGGTTACCGAGCATGTTGACCGCCGCCAGACCTGCTGTGACCCAGGCCACCGCCGCCAGCGACCACCCGGCCTGCTGCACGATGGAAGGCAGAAAACCGATCACTGCCAGCCATTGGCCCGAATACACCGCGAAAGCCCCCGCCACCAGCCAGGGGCCGGTGCCCGTCCAGGTGCGGCGAAGGCGCGCGGCCAGCGCCGCCCCTTGCAGACCGACGCCCCCCGCCGGGTCTGGCGGGACCACCGCCGCCACCCACAAGGCCATCGCACCGGTGCAGGCGGAGGCGAGCCACCACCAGGATGCCCAGCCCCAGGCGGGGATCAGCGCCGGCCCCAGCAGCAGGGCCACGCTGGTGGCCAGGGGCATGTAAGTCCCCCACACCCCCAGCATCAGCGGCATGCGTGATGGCAGCACCAGCCGCCGCACCAAGGCAGCAGCCGGCATGGTCGCCATCAGAAAACCCAGACCCTCCAGGGCGCGCAAGGCCAGCAAGGCCTCAAAGCCCGAGCCCGCCGGCCCTCCAGCGCTGGACAGCGTGAGCAGCCACAGGCCGGTGAGCATGCAGCGCCGCAAACCCCAGCCGTCAGCCAGAACGCCCATCACGGCCCCCAGCAGCATGCCCGCCCCCTGGACGGTGGACAGCAACCAGCCCGCCTGGGCCAGGGAAAGGCCGAGCGATTCACGCAGCGTCGGCAATGCAGGGGCCAACTTGGCGACGTGCAGGGCCGCCGCCACCCCAGCCAAGATGACCACCCCCGCAGGCCCGGGCAAGCGAGGCCAGGGCGCTTTCATGAAAGCAGGCGCTGGCCGGTCAGCCGTTCGTGCTCGCGCAGGGCAAATCGGTCGGTCATGCCGGCAATGAAATCCGCCACGGCCCGCGGCACATCAGGGCGGCGGGCAAAGCGTTCGCGCATCTCAGCCGGGCGGGCCAGGTAGAGATCGAAAAGTTCATGGACCACCTGGCGGGCGCGGCCCGTGGTCTCCATCACATTGGGATGGCGGTACAGGTTCTTGAACAGAAACTGCTTGAGCTGGGTGGATTCGGCCCGCATGCCGGGCGTGAAGCCCAACAAGGGCGGGAGGTGCCGGACCTCGTCAACACTGCCTGGTCCGCTTTGGGCCAAGGCCGCGCGGGTGGCGTCGATCACGTCATACACCTGCTGGCTCAACATGCGTCGGATCGACTCATAGAGCAGGCGCCGGCCCGCCCCCGGTTCAGCCAGGGCCGGAAACTCGTCCAACGTTTGCAGCCGAAAGCGCTCAAACAAGGGCACCGCCTGCAATTGATCCAGCGTGATCAGGCCCGAGCGCACGCCGTCGTCGATGTCGTGGGCGTTGTAAGCGATTTCATCGGCGAGATTGCACAACTGCGCCTCCAGACTGGGCTGGGTTCGCTCCAGAAAGCGCTGCCCCACCCCACCGGGTTCGCGTTGTTCGAGCTTGCGCGCATGGGCGGCAGAACAGTGCTTGAGAATGCCCTCACGGGTTTCAAAGCTCAGGTTCAGGCCGTTGTAGCGTGGGTACCGCTCCTCCAGCTCATCCACCACGCGCAGGCTCTGCAGGTTGTGCTCAAAGCCTGCATCGGCGTCCGGCTGCCTGTGGGCGCGCACACACTCGTCCAGCGCATCCTGGCCGGCGTGGCCAAAGGGGGTGTGCCCCAGGTCATGGGCCAGGGCAATGGCCTCCACCAGGTCTTCGTTCAGGCCCAGCGAACGCGCCACCGAGCGGCCCAACTGTGCCACCTCCAGCGAGTGCGTCATGCGGGTGCGAAACAGGTCGCCTTCATGATTCAGAAACACCTGGGTCTTGTAGACCAGGCGGCGAAACGCCGTGGAGTGGACGATGCGGTCGCGGTCGCGCTGAAACTCGGAGCGCGTGGGGGCCGGCACCTCGGGGTACAGGCGCCCCCGGCTCTGGCTGGGGTGGCAGGCAAACGGTGCCAGGGCCTGCTCCCCAGGCGCTGGCAGGCTCAGGGGCAGCGCCGACATGGCTCAGGCCACCCCGCAACTGGCGTCAATCACCTCACGCACCAGCGTGTCGGGCGCGCCGCGCACCGTGGCCCGGCCCGGGCCGTCGATCAGCACGAACTTGATCTCGCCGGCTTCGGCCTTCTTGTCGACCCGCATCAGGGACAGGTAACGGCCGGCGTTGTCGGCGGCATCGAGCACCGGTGCCACCACCGGCAGACCGGCCGCGGCAATCAAGGCGGTCAGGCGGGCCACCCAGGCCTCATCCACCAGGCCCAGGCGCTGCGACAGCCGCGCAGCCATGACCATGCCGCAGCCCACGGCCTCGCCATGCAGCCATTCACCATAGCCCAGACCGGCCTCGATGGCATGGCCAAAGGTGTGACCGAAGTTGAGGATGGCGCGCAGGCCCGACTCTCGCTCGTCGACGCCCACGACATGGGCCTTGATCTCACAACTGCGACGCACGGCATGGGCCAGCAAATCGACCTCGCGACGGCGCAGGCCTGGCATGTGGGTTTCGATCCAGTCCAGGAACGCGGTGTCGGCAATCGGGCCGTATTTGATGATCTCAGCCAGACCGGCGCTGAGCTCCCGCTCAGGCAGGGTGGCCAGGGTGCCAAGGTCACAAATCACCCGCTGCGGCTGATAGAACGCCCCGATCATGTTCTTGCCCTGCGGGTGGTTGATGGCGGTCTTGCCACCCACCGATGAATCGACCTGCGCAAGCAAGGTGGTCGGCACCTGAACAAAGGGCACACCGCGCATGTAGGCGGCAGCAGCAAAGCCGGTCATGTCGCCCACCACGCCGCCGCCCAAGGCATAGACCACGGTTTTGCGGTCACAGCCGTGGCCCAGCAGGGCGTCGAAGATCAGGTTCAGGGTTTCCCAGGTCTTGAAGGCCTCGCCATCGGGCAACACCACCTCATGCAGATGGGCATGGCGCCCCGCCAGGGCCTGCTTCAAGGGGGCCAGGTACAGCGGTGCCACGGTGGTGTTGGTGACAATCAGTGCCGCGCTGCTGGCCGGCAAGCCTTCATAGGCAGCGGACTGGCCCAGCAAGCCGGAGCCGATCAGGATGTCGTAGCTGCGATCGCCCAGTTCAATCGAAATGCGGGCGGCAGGTGCGGGCTGAGACGTCATCGGAATCCATCCAGAAATAATCGGTGAGAAAGCAACAATCAAGCGTTGGGGAAGGCGCGTCCAGCCTGCAAGCTGCAGCTTCAGCGCCCGCGCAGGCGCTGGGTCCAGCGCCGCCGACCCTCAGAGTTTAGGCGCTGAGGCCGAAACCCCGGGGGTCGCGAGGTCGAGCTGCATCGAAATCATGTTGACCAAGGCCGCCACGCTGGGTCGGCCGGTCTCGACCACAAAGCCGGCGGCTTCGCGGTAAAGCGGGTCGCGCTCGGCATACAACTCCTTGAGCTTGCGCAAGGGATCAGCCACCTGCAGCAGCGGCCGGGTGGTGTCGTGGCGCAGGCGCCGGTAGATGTCTTCCGGGCTGGCCCGCAGGTAGATCACACAAGGGGCGGCGCGCAGCAACTCGCGATTGGCCGGGCGCAGCACGATGCCGCCACCGGTGGACACCACGCCATGTTCATGCGCAATGCATTCAGCCAGCGCCTGCTGCTCGCGCTCACGAAAGGCCGCCTCGCCCTGAGCTTCAAAGTATTCGCGGATCGAACAACCCAGCCGAGCCTCCAGCAAATGATCCGTGTCGAAAAAGGACACCCCCAGCCGCCGCGCCAGTTGGCGCCCGACAGTTGATTTGCCGGAGCCCGGCATGCCGATCAGGACACAAAGCATGAGTTTCGAGGTGGACCTGGGCCTGCATCAGGGCAAGCCGCAAAAATGAAAACGCCTGGCAACCGAGGTTGCCAGGCGGTTGGATGCGCTGAGTTTAGTGGTTTGGGACCAACATCAGAACTTGTAAGTAGCGCTGGTAACCGATCCCGCGGGTGTGGTCACCGTGAAAGTGAGCGAGCAAGAGGTGGCAGGATCAGAGAACGACACCACCACACTGACCGGAGAAATCGAATCCGGCGTTTTGGTTCTGGACATGAAGACCTTCGGCGTCGTCGTCACGGTGGAGGGGCAGGATATCGAATTTGAAAGCACGCTATTGCTGGGCATGGCGTTGTTCAAATCATCCGAGACCAAAATTGTGATGCCGGACGCAGAAGCATTGGAGGCTGTCAATGTGGCATAGGAACTAGCCCAGTTCATCGTCACGCCCAAACGAACTCGAATAGAGCTTGTCCATGCGTTGTCGCAGGTGTTTGGAATCATGTACGGAATCACAGTGGAATTGGTCACCGCGCAGGCGACCGTTCCAATGGTTCCTCCCGCAATAGGTTGGTCTGCCGTCGCGCTGTAGGCCGAGGCCTTGGCGTCCTTGGGCAGGTATGCCTGACCTTCGTCATAGAACGGCTCCCCAAGGTCGTATTGATTGTTGCCATTCACATCGACGAAGTCTTCCTCGCCATCAAGGTAGGCCAGTACCGTGAACCAGCCATTGGCGGGACGAGCGGCTGCGGATGTCCAAACCGCAGTGCACTGTGATGCGCTGTTGACAATCGCAACAGTACAGGTGCCGGAAATCTGGCCATGAGAGGCGATCAAATTCACCACCGTGCCGGCAGGAATCGGGTTACCCATTCGATCAGACAAAAGCACGGTTATCGTGGCCTGAACTCCCTGAATGATCGAGGAGCCACCGGGAGAAGCCTCCACACTGAGAGGCAAGGAAGCAATCGACGAGCGCAATTGCGTTGGCCGACCATTGGTCACGGCCAAACCCACCGATGTTGCAGTGAGGCTGGTGTTGGATGCGGAAGTCGCTGTGACCAACACGGGGGTCGGCAAAGTGCCTGATGCAATGTTCACCGATACCAACCCATTTTGGTCCGTCGTCAACGTCTGAACACCCGTCGTGCTGACCCCATTGACAATGAAGGTCACGCCAGCACTGATGGATTGGGCATTCAAGCTCAAATTGACTGACTGGCCCGACACCCCCACGCCCTGGCCATTGGCCAGCTTAAAGACCACCGTCGACAGCTTGGTGCCTGTGCTCGCATTGGTGACCACGATCGAGGTGGGTGTCGCCGACACGAACGAGAGTGAAGCAGCCACGCTGGTGGAGGTGACCTGGTAGGACACACCAGGCGAAGAGTAAGACGTGCCGTTCACCGATGCAGAGGCCTGGACACTGCCCGCCCCGGTCAAGGTCAGCGGCACGATCTGTACCGTGGCCACACCATTGGCATCAGTCAGCGCGCTGGTCGGTGAAATGGTGGCCAAGGTACTGTCCGTGGTGAAGGACACCACGAGATTGGAAATGGGTGCACTGGTCGCGTCCAGCACCGTTACCTTGGCCTTGTAGCTGGAACCCGTCAGAAATGTGCGGGGCGTTGACAACGCCACGCCCGAAGAATCCGTCAGAGCCAAAGACAAGGTTGGCGTTCCCGTCGCCGCCGATGGGGTGACCTGGTAGGAGGCAGCCGTGCCAGTGATGGTGGTCGCTGTCGTGGCGCCTGACGCGGTGTAAGACATCGAAGCCCCCACCGAACCAGCCCCGGCCACGGACAGAGGCGTCATCTTCACACTGGCCACACCTGTCGAATCCGTCAGCGCGGTAGGCGCAGCCAGGGTCACCAGGGTGCTGTCAGTGGTAAAGGTGATCACCTGATTGGCAATCGGGTTGCCCGAAGCGTCGAGTGCCTTGGCCTGAGCCAGGTAGAACAGCCCAGCCTTGAGTGTGTGCGGTGTGGCCAGAGCCGCGCCCGACGAATCCGCGAGCGTGACCACCAGGGTGGCCTTGGTCGTTGAACCCGACGACCCGCTGCTAGAGGTGCCCGCACTGCCGCCGCCGCCACCGCAAGCGGCCAGCAAGAACGCTGCCAGCAGCACGAATAGATATTTCACATATTTCACAAACATACCTCCATCCCCGAATCAACGGTTGGTCGCACGATCCGACACCATCTTCGGGGTGATGAACACCAGCATTTCCTGCTTGTTGACCGACTTGGTCTTGGTCTTGAAAAGATTGCCCATCACCGGGATGTCCCCGAGGACGGGCACCTTGGCCTCACTGTCTGACTCCGTCAGTTCAAAAATCCCGCCAATGACCACGGTGCCGCCATTCTCGACCAGCACCTGGGTCTTGATGTGCTTGGTGTTGATGGCAATACCCTGAGCCGTCGTTTCGCCCTTGCTGTCCTTGTTGATGTCCAGCTCGAGAATGATGTTGCCTTCGGGCGTGATCTGAGGGGTCACTTCGAGCTTCAGGTTGGCCTTGCGGAAGGCCACCGAAGTGGCACCGCTGGACGTGGCCTGTTGATAGGGGAATTCCGTACCTTGCTCGATCAGCGCCTTGGTCTGGTCCGCCGTGATGACGCGCGGGCTGGACACCACCTTGCCCTTGCCGTCCGCCTCCAGGGCCGAGATTTCCAGGTTCAGGAAGCGGTTGGCGGCCGAGTTGAAGATCGACAAGGCAAACGAAGAGGCCGTGTAGCCTCCCTGCCCGGTGGCCGGCAAGTTCACAAAACTGGTGTTGGTCGTGGTCATGACGTTTGAACTTTCCGTGGTGGTGGACGACACCGCGTCATAGGACCCCCCGACGGCCACCCGATTGCCGTTGCCGATCGAATACCCCGCATCGCCACCGCGCACGCCGCGCAAGTCACTGCCGCCCAGGCGCACGCCCAGGGAGCGACCGAAGGTATCCGACGCCTCGACGATGCGTGCCTCAATCAGGACCTGCCGCACCGGGATGTCGAGCTTGGTCAGCAACTCCTGCACCTCATTGAGCTTCTTGGCGGTGTCGGTCACAAACAGTTGGTTGGTACGAGGCTCGGCAATCACACTGCCGCGCTCGGACAGAAAACGAGTCACCCCCCCCACAGCGCCGCTTCCCACCCCCACCCCGACAGCCGCACCCCGCAATTGCAAGACCATGTCGGTGGCTCGGGCGTAGTTGAGCTGGAACGACTGTGTGCGAAGCGGCTCCAGCCGTTCGATGGCCTGCAAGGCCTCCAGGTCTTTCTTGGTGCGGGCATCCAGCTCATCGCGCGGGGCGATCCAAAGCACGTTGCCAGCCTTGCGCATGCCCAGGCCCTTGGAGTCCATGATGATCTGCAAGGCTTGGTCCCAGGGCACATCCTTGAGACGCAGGGTGAGGTTGCCCGAGACGGTGTCGGAAGTGACGATGTTGAAGTTGGTGAAGTCCGCAATCACCTGCAGCAGCGACCGGACATCGATGCTCTGGAAGTTCAGAGACAGCTTCTCGCCCGAATAGGTCGGCCCCTGCAGCAGCTTGCTGGTGTCGACCTTCTTGAGACGCACCTCGACCACGAACTGATCGTCGCTCTGATAGGCCGAATGCTCCCAGTCACCCTTGGGCTCGATCAGCACACGCACACGGTCACCCACCTGGGTGGAGGTGATCAACTGGACTGGCGTGCCGAAGTCTGACACGTCAATGCGCCGACGCAGGCCTTCCGGCAGCGAGGACTTCTGGAACTCGACCACCAGGCTCTGGCCTTGCACCTTGAGGTCCACACCCGTCTGGTTGTTCGGCAGACTGACGACCACGCGACCGGCACTGTCGTTGCCACGGCGGAAGTCAATGTCCTTGAGTGGCAACACATCGTCGTTGTGCGACTCGGCAAAGGACGACGAGACCGTGGTGCCGGTGTTGGCACTGGCCACCACCGGCTCGAAGGTCACCAAAACCGACTTGCCCACCACCTGGGTGCTGTAGGCCTGGTAGCGCTTCAGATTCAACACCATGCGGGTGCGATCAGAGGCCTGGATCACATTGACGGACTTGACGTTGCCCTGCGTGAACTCGACCACGTTTTTCTGCAATGCACTCCCGACCACGGGCAGGTCGAGTGCGACGCGGGCCGGCGACTGGATGCCAAACCCGTTCAGCCGGAAATTCACGGCTTCAGAGAAATCGAAGCGGACCACTTCGGCACCAGAATGGGACGAGACCGAGATGGCTTTCAGTGTCTGAGTCTCCTGGGCCCTCAGACCGCTGACCGAAACCATCAGGCCCAGCGAGAAAATCAGCCGCAGCGCCAACTTTATAAAGTGATTCATTTTCATTTTCCCCGCTCCTGCAATTGCAGAGAGGCCGGTCGCTCGATCCAATCACCCGAGGAGTCCTGGACCACCTCGCGCAATTGGACTTCGGTCTCGGTGATTTTCATGATTCGGCCAAAATTCTGCCCCAGATAATTGCCGACCTTGACCTGGTACAAGAGGTTGTCGATGCGCAGCAGCGCCACGGGAACACCCCCTTTTTGCATGCTGCCCACCATGGCCATCGAATCCAGCGGCATCATTTCCAGCGCCTCTTTGCGCCTGGCCATTTCCGGCGCAATGATGGCCATATTGCCCGGCGAAGCGGACTCACGCTTCAACGCCTGGGTGAGTTTCTGGACATTGAAGGGGTCCATGGCATCTGCCCCCTGGTATTCCTGGGGAATGAACTTCTTCGGCTCGGAAATCGGCACCACCTTGGGCCGACTCTGGGCCCTCTGCTCAGCCATCCAGGTGCTGATCTCCGACTCGTTGGAGCTGCACGCCGCCAAGGTCGCCGTGGCCACCACAAGCAAAGGCCAGAGGGATTGCAGTGACCTGTTCATTTGCCCCCCTTGGCTTGGCGCTGGCTCGCCACTTCATCCGGATCAAGGTATCGGAAGGTCCGGGCCGTGGCATCCATCACCAGCGCCCCATCCTTGCCCGGGCTCAGTGTCAGATTGTTCAGGGTCACAATGCGGGACAGATGGGCCACATCGGAAGCGAAAAACCCGATGTCGTGGTATTTGCCGGTGACACGGATCGAGATCGGCAACTCGGCGTAATACTCTTTCACCGCCATCTGACCGGGGCGAAACAGTTCGAACTGCAGACTGCGCCCCAAACCAGCCTGATTGATGTCCGACAGCAAGGCCGACATTTCCGCCTTGCCTGGCAATTGCTTTTCCAATTGATTCACATATTGCAGAACCTGCTCGCGCTGCTTTTTCAGTGCGTCCAAATTCACCGCCTTGGTCAGCTTGGCACTGAAATCCGTCTTGAGCTTCTCTTCGGTCAGCACTTCCTGTTCCAGCTCAGCCTGGAAATCGGTGAGCCAGGCGAACCAGGCCACGATGACCACCGCAGCAGCGGCGCACACAAAGGTCAGATAGCGCGGAAACGCCGGCCAGGCCGAGGGGTCTTTGGGATCGAGATCGGAAAATTGGGATTTGGCCTGCTCGAACAGAGCCGGCAAGTCAATTGAGAATTTGGTGTTGATCGCCATCGTGAGACTCACTTCTTCGCAGCTGCTTCAGCAGCCTTCTCGACTTCCGAGGCGCGCAGCAATTGGAATCTCATGCCGAAATTGGCCACCCGACGTTGATCCCGAGCGCTCAGGTTCACGGTACCAGCCTGAATTTCAAGCAATTCAGGGCGGGCAAACCATGGCGAGCCCGAAGTGAAGTTCTTCAGCACTTCAGACACGCGCTGATTGGACTGGGCCACCCCTTGAATCAGAATGGTCTGCCCCTCTTGCCGCATGCTGGTCACATACACCCCGTCAGGCAATTGTTTGACCAACTCATTCATGAGGTAGGTCTGCGCATTGCGATCGGACTGCAGGTCTTCCACCGCTTTCTGACGCGCCTTCAGTGCAGCAATCTCGGCCTCGATGTTCGAGATCTCCTTGATCTGCACTTCAAGGGACTTGATCTCGGCCTTCAGGGTCTCGTTGCGCTCGCGCTGGTCGGTCAGGCTGGACTGGTACACCAAGTACACCAAAGCCACAACCAGGGCCCCGAGCATCATGGACCCCACCACGGCCACTTTGAAGGCCTCTTTGCGCTTGAGGCGAGCCTCTTCGCGATGGGGTAGCAGGTTGATCAGGATCATGTCAGAAACCTCCGCATGGCCAAGCCACACGCGGTGAGGTAGGCGGGCGCCTCACGAGCCATCTTTTTCATCCGCACCGAGTCCTGAACCTGCATGCCTTCGAAAGGATTCACCACACTGCAGGCAAACGAGGTCTGTTGCGTGACCGCCTCAGCCAGGCCCGGCAGGGCCGCGGAACCGCCGGCCAGCATGATGTGATCCACGCGGTTGAACGGTGTGCTCGTGAAGAAGAACTGAAGCGCCCGACCGATTTCCTGTGCCACGCTCTCGACAAATGGCCGCAGCACCGAAGAGGCGTAATCGTCAGGCAACTCACCAGAGCGCTTCTTCGATTCCGCCTCCTCAGGGGAAAAGCCATATTGGCGCACGATCAACTGGGTCAACTGGGCACCGCCAAAAGCCTGATCACGCTCGTAGAGAACCTCGCCATCCTTGAGCACCTGCAGGCTGGTGGTCATCGAGCCCACCTCGAACAGGGCCACCATGAGCCCGGCGCCGTGGCCGGGCAACTGCTCGATCAAGCGCCCTGCAGCAAGGCGGGAGGCAAAAGACTCGACATCCAGCACCATCGGCTTGAGTCCAGCGGCCTCGGCCAGGCCCTGGCGATCCTGCACCTTTTCCTTGCGCGAAGCCGCAATCAAGACGTCCACGTCGCCCTGCGAGCTGAGGCTGGGGCCGATGACACAGAAATCGAGGCTGACCTCCTCAAGCGAGAAGGGGATGTATTGATTGGCTTCGGATTCGACCTGGACTTCCAGCTCCTGATCCGAAAGGCCGCCTGGAAGAACAATGCGCTTGGTGATGACGGCCGAAGCGGGCAGCGCCATGGCCACATTCTTGGTGCGACTGCCGCAACGCTTGACCAGGCGTTTGACGGCATCAGCCACTTCATCGAACTTCTCGATGTTGCCGTCGATGATCCAGCCTTTCTCCAGCGGCTCCATCATGCAGCGCTCGAGAACATACCCTCCGGACTTTTCGCGACCCAGCTCGACCAGCTTGACGCTGGACGAACTGATATCAATGCCGAGCAGGGGCGCCACCTGCCGGCCAAACAATGATCCTAAAGAGATCAAGATGGTCCCCCGTAACACGCCCGGACGGACGCTTCTACTTCACACTTTGCTTGAATGCTATCAGCAAGGGTGTTGTCAGACCAAGGAATTCCACCCGGCAGCGTTCACCTCTCGTTGTCAAAAGCAGACGATTTGTGACTATTTTGCAATAAGTTACGGAACTCGCCGAGGTGGCAAGTCAAGGCAAGCCCTCCTGCGGATGCCCAATTTCTATAATTCGCAATTCACTTTGCATTCAACCATGGCACGCTCCACCCCCAAGAACCCTCAGGAGTCCCCTCGCACCAGCTCGCCAGGGAGAACTCACTGGGCGGTGCGGGCGCTGCTGTGGCTGGCCGGGCTGGCCCTGGCCGGTTTGCTGAGCGTGCTGATGCTGGTGGCCGTGGCACTGGCAGTGGCCTACCCCAACCTGCCCGACATCACCGACCTGTCCGACTACCAGCCCAAGCTCCCCTTGCGGGTCTACTCGGCTGACGGCGCGCTGCTTGGCGAGTTTGGCGAGGAACGCCGCAACCTGACGCCTATCAAGGACATCCCCAAGGTCATGAAAGACGCCGTGCTGGCGGTTGAAGACGCCCGTTTCTACCAGCACGGTGGCGTCGACTACATCGGCATGTTCCGCGCCGGACTGGCCAACCTGGGGCGCGTCAAAAGCCAGGGGGCCTCGACCATCACGATGCAAGTGGCGCGCAACGTCTACCTGTCCTCCGAGAAGACCTTCACCCGCAAGATCTACGAGATTCTGCTGACCTTCAAGCTTGAGCACATGCTGAGCAAGGACCAGATCCTCGAGATCTACATGAACCAGATCTTTCTGGGCAACCGTGCCTACGGCTTCTCGGCAGCGGCCGACACCTATTTCGGCAAGCCCCTGAAGGACATTTCAGTGGCCGAGGCCGCCATGCTGGCCGGACTGCCCAAGGCCCCTTCGGCCTACAACCCGATCAGCAACCCCAAGCGGGCCCGCATCCGCCAGCAATACATCATTGATCGCATGGAGGAAAACGGCTTCATCACCAAGGCCCAGGCCGATGAGGCCCGCAACGAGTCCTTGCGCATCAAATTCGGCCCCGACAGCTCACGCATCCATGCCGAATACGTGGCCGAAACGGTGCGCCAGCTGGTGCTCACCCAATACGGATCCGAGGCCTACACCCGGGGCCTGAACGTCTACACCTCGATCAATGCCGCAGACCAGGACACGGCCTACCGCGCGCTGCGCAAGGGCATCATGGACTACGAACGCCGCCAGGTGTACCGAGGCCCCGAGCGTTTCATCAACTTGCCCACCAACCCCAGGGAGCAGGACGAGGCCATCGATGACGCCTTCTCCGACCACCCCGACAACGGCGACGTGATGGCCGCGGTGGTGCTGGAAGCCGGCCCCAAGAAGATCATCGCCGTGCGCCCCAATGGCGACAGCGTCGAGATCACCGGCGACGGCCTGAAACCAGCCCAATCCGGCCTTTCCGACAAGGCGCCGCCCAACATCCGACTGCGTCGCGGCGCGGTGATCCGCGTCGTGAAAACCCCCAAAGACAGCTGGGAGATCACCCAGTTGCCCGAGGTGGAGGGCGCTTTTGTCGCGGTGGACCCCCGCAGCGGAGCCATCAAGGCCCTGGTCGGCGGCTTCGACTTCGACAAGAACAAGTTCAACCACGTGACCCAGGCCTGGCGCCAGCCCGGCTCCAGCTTCAAGCCCTTCATCTACTCGGCCGCACTCGAAAAAGGCTTCGGCCCGGCCACCGTGGTCAACGATGCGCCCCTGTTCTTTGATGCCGGCACCACCGGTGGGCAACCTTGGGAGCCGAAGAATTACGACGGCACCTTCGAAGGCCCCATGACCTTGCGTCGCGGCCTGGCCAAGTCCAAGAACATGATTTCGATCCGGGTGCTGCAATCGATCGGCGCGCGCTACGCCCAGGACTGGATCACCCACTTCGGCTTCGAAGCCGAAAAGCACCCCCCCTACCTGACCATGGCGCTCGGCGCAGGCTCGGTCACACCCATGCAGATGGTGATGGCTTACTCGGTGTTCGCCAATGGTGGCTACCGGCTCAACCCCTGGGTGATCGATCACATCACCGACCAGAAAGGCAAGCTGCTGGTCCAGAGCAAGGCCCCCGCTCTGGACGAAAACCCCCGCGCCATCTCGCCGCGCAATGCCTTCATGATGGACAGCCTGCTGCAGGAAGTGGCCCGCTCAGGCACGGCCGCCAAGGCCCAGGCCGCGCTCAAGCGGCCTGATATTTATGGCAAGACCGGCACCACCAACGACTCCATGGACGCCTGGTTTGCGGGGTTTCAACCCACGCTGGCGGCCGTGACCTGGATTGGCTATGACACCCCGCGCAAGCTGGGTGACCGCGAAACCGGGGGGGGCCTGAGTCTGCCCGTGTGGATCACCTTCATGGAGCGCGCACTCAAGGGCGTGCCGGTGTCCGAGCCCAGTGCCCCGGAGGGCGTGGTCAATGTCGGCGGTGAATGGTATTTTGAGGAATTTGCCCGCGGCAACAGCGTGAGCACCCTGGGACTGGACGACAAGGGCGGCAGCGCCGGGGTGGCCCCCCCTGCAGCGGCCACCAGCGGAGCCCATGCGCCCGCCCCCGCAGACGAGCGCTCGCGCATCCTGGATCTTTTCCGGAACTGAGGCCCTCTTCCGCGGAGCTGGAACCGCCCCTTTCCGGGCGTTCCGGGCGGTTCCCGAGCGACGTCAGGGCGCAGCAAACAGCAGGCTCAGGCCCGACTGGACGGTGGCGTCCTGGGTCAGTTGCTCAAAGAATGAGCTCGCGCCCTTGGTGTCGCGCCACTGTCCATCCAGCCAACGGTAGTGATAGCCCCCGCTGCGCGTGGCCAGCCACACCTCGTGCAAGGGCTTTTGCAGGTTGATCACGATCTGGCTCCGGTTGGGGAAGGCCAGGGTGATCATGCCGCCGCTGCGCTGGGCGTCGATATCGGCATCGGTGTCGTCATTGAGGGCGTCACAGCGCAGTTCCACCGCCTTGAGCAGGGTTTCGGCACGGTCCATGAATTCAAGGTCGGTCATTACAATTCGCTGATGTTGAGTCGAATCCAAATTCTAGTCAGGCTGATTGCCCTTGTCGCTGCGGGTGCCTTGTTCGGCTGCGGCCAACGCGGGCCGCTGTACCTGCCGCAAGACCCGGCCGCAGCCCAGCGTGCCACCTTGCCTCAGGTGCTGACCCCCGACTCGTTGCGGTCCCAGACGGATCGCAAGCCGTCCGACGACGCCCCTCCAGCCACCCCCCTCACGCCTTCCACCACCACACCATGACCCAAGCCCCGTTGCCCGGCCAGCCCCATATCTCTTATCGCGACCAGGTCCTGACCATCGAAGGCGTGGCCAGCCCCGAGCTCGCTCAACGCTTCGGCACCCCGCTGTTCGTCTACTCCAAGGCCTCCATGCTGGCCGCACTGGCCGCCTACCAGCGCGGTTTTGCCGGCCGCAAGGCCCAGATCTGCTACGCCATGAAGGCCAACTCTTCACTGGCCATCCTGCAGGTCTTCGCCCAGGCCGGGTGCGGCTTCGACATCGTCTCGGGCGGCGAACTGGCCCGCGTGCAGGCCGCCGGCGCCGATGTGTCCAAGGTGATCTTCTCGGGCGTCGGCAAAACCCGCGCCGAAATGCGCCAGGCCCTGCAGGCCGGCATCGGCTGCTTCAACGTCGAAAGCGAAGCCGAACTCGAGGTGCTGAATGCGGTGGCACTCGAACTCGGTACCACGGCCCCGGTCAGCATCCGCGTCAACCCCAACGTCGATGCCAAGACCCACCCCTACATCTCCACCGGCCTGAAGGGCAACAAGTTCGGCGTGGCACACGACGGGGCCCTGGCCACCTACCAGCGTGCTGCCAGCCTGCCCGGCCTGAAGGTGGTCGGCATCGACTGCCACATTGGCTCGCAAATCACCCAGGTCGACCCCTATCTGGATGCCATGGACCGCGTGCTCGATCTGGTCGAAGCGATCGAACAGGCTGGCATCCCCATCCACCACATCGACTTCGGTGGCGGCCTGGGCATCAACTACAACGGTGACACGCCCCCCGAAGCCGACGCCTTGTGGGCGCAGTTGCTGGCCAAGCTCGATGCACGTGGCTTTGGCCAGCGCCAACTGATGATCGAGCCCGGCCGATCGCTGGTGGGCAATGCCGGCCTGTGCCTGACCGAAGTGCTCTACCTGAAGCCCGGCGAGCAGAAGAACTTCTGCATCGTTGACGCAGCCATGAACGATCTGCCCCGTCCGGCCATGTATGAGGCCTACCACGCCATCGTGCCAGCGCAGGCCGACAGCAGCCGCCCCACCACCCCCTACGACGTGGTCGGCCCGGTGTGCGAAAGCGGCGACTGGCTGGGCCGGGACCGCGCATTGGCGGTCGACCAGGGCGACCTGCTGGCCGTGCTGTCAACCGGGGCTTACTGCATGAGCATGTCGAGCAACTACAACAGCCGCGGCCGCCTGGCCGAAGTGCTGGTGGACGGCCAGCAGGCCCATCTGATCCGCCGCCGCGAGACCGCAGCAGACACGTTTGCCCTGGAAAACCTGCTCCCCAACGGCTGATTGGTGCGGATCAACGGCATTGATGTGCATCAAGTCACAGAAATGCCATTTCCGTACAGTGCAGGCTCCGGCCGTGTCGATGGCCGCAGGGAGTAAGCATGCCTTTGGAACTTTACCGCGACGCTGATCACGCCTGCCTGATGTTCACCGACCTCATCGAGGAAGGCGGCCAGGCGGTGCAGGCGAACCAGTTCCTGATCGTGGACGACGGCACGGGCGCCATCATCGACCCGGGTGGCAACCTCGCCTTCAATGAGCTGTTCCTGGGCATGTCCAAGCATTTTCCGCCCAGCAAGCTCAGCTACCTGCTGGCCTCGCACGCTGACCCTGACATCATCGCCTCGCTGGACCGCTGGATGACCTCCACCCGCGCCAAGCTGGTGATCTCACGCATCTGGGAGCGTTTCGCCCCCCACTTTGCCAAGGTCGGCAAGACCGAAGACCGCGTGATCGGCGTGCCCGATGGCGGCGGCAAGCTGCGCATCGGGCGTCATGAGATGTGGCTGCTGCCCGCGCACTTCATGCATTCCGAGGGCAATTTCCAGTTCTACGATCCGGTCAGCCGCATCCTGTTCACTGGCGATCTGGGCGTGTCACTGACCACCGGCCAGCAGGCCCAGAAGTTCGTCACCGACCTGACGGACCACATCCCGCTGATGGAGGGGTTTCACCGCCGCTACATGGTCTCCAACAAGATCCTGCGACTGTGGGTTCGCATGGCGCGCCAACTCGACATCAGCATGCTGGTGCCCCAGCATGGCGCCCCCATCGTGGGCCAGGTGGCCATCAACCAGTTCTTTGACTGGCTGGAAAACCTGATGTGCGGCATCGACCTGTTTGACGACCGCGCCTACCAGTTGCCCACGCTGCAGATCGACCCGCTGCGGGGCGCCCAGCCGGCCCTGCGCGCGGTCGGTGGCCATTGATCAGGCGCGGGACTCGCCAGCGCCTCTGCGCCTCTTGCGCCAGGCCTGCTGCAGGCGCCAGCCCAGCAGTACCGAGATCACCGCCGCGTAGACCGCCACCTCGGCAAAGTTGTGCTTGCCGGCCCGCATCCAGAAGAAATGCAGCAGGCCCAGCAGCACCACGGCGTACACCGCTCGGTGCAGCGCCTGCCAACGCCGCCCCCCCATCGCCTTGATGGCTGCATTGAACGAACTCAAAGCCAGGGGCAACATCAGCACGCAAGCCGTGAAACCCACCAGAATGAAGGGTCGCTTGAGGATGTCTCGCCCGATGTCACCCCACTCCAGCCCCATGTCGAATAGGCTGTAGCAAGCCAGGTGCACCAAGGCATAAGAAAAGGCGAACAGGCCCAGCAAACGTCTAAAACGGGCCAAGGCCGGCAGCCGCCCGATCACCCGCAGGGGTGTCACCGCCAACACCCCGCACAACAGGCGAAGGGTCCAGTCACCCGTGGTACGGATCAGGGCCTCAGCCGGATTGGCCCCCAGGCCCTCGGTGACCGTCAGCCCCACCAGCCAGGCCAGGGGAAGCAACAGCAACACCCAGGCCACGGGCTTGGCCCAGGGTGAGAGCAAGGCCGCCGACAGGCGTGATCGCACACCGACTGGCCCGGCCGTGCGGCCAATGGAAGGCGAAGAAGCAGAAGAAGCAGAACGCATTGGGGGGCTGGCGCTCAGTAGAACTTCTTCAGGTCCATGCCGGCATACAGGGATGCCACCTGGGCCTCGTAGCCATTGAACTTCAGGGTTTTGCGCTTTTTGGCGAACAAGCCGTCCTCGCCGATGCGGCGCTCGGTGGCCTGACTCCAGCGCGGGTGATCCACCTCGGGATTCACATTGGAATAAAAGCCGTACTCGTTGGCCGCCGCCTTGTTCCAGGCGGTGCCCGGCTCCTTGTCGGTGAAGCGGATGCGCACCAGGCTCTTGGCGCTTTTGAAGCCATATTTCCAGGGCACCACCAGGCGCACCGGGGCTCCGTTCTGCTTGGGCAGCACCTCACCATACATGCCGAACGACAGCAGGGTCAGCGGGTGCATGGCCTCGTCCATGCGCAAGCCCTCGACATAGGGCCAGTCGAGGATGCGCGAGCCCACGAAAGGCATGGTCTTGGGGTCGGCCAAGGTGTGGAATTCCACGTACTTGGCACTGCCCAGGGGCTCCACGCGGCGAATCAACTCGGCCAGCGAATAGCCCACCCACGGAATCACCATCGACCAGCCTTCCACGCAGCGCAGGCGGTAGATGCGCTCTTCCTGGGCGCTGAGCTTGATCAGGTCTTCCAGGTTGATCGGCCCGGGCTTCTTCACCAGACCGTCGATCTCGACCCGCCAGGGCGAGGTCACCAGGGTGTGCGCGTTGCGCGCCGGGTCGGCCTTGTCGGTGCCGAACTCGTAGTAGTTGTTGTAGCCGCTGGCGTCCTTGTAATCGGTCACCTTGTCCATCGTCAGGGCACCTGCCACAGCCGACTTGCCGGCCGCCAGCGCCGGCAGCTTGCCCGGACGGGCATAGGGTGCCGCCTGGGCCAAGGCGTCACGGGCGGCCCAACTGCCCAACGCCGTGCCGGCCCCGGTCAGGGCCAACTGCCGCAGCCACTGGCGGCGACCGGCATACACGGAAGCGGGGGTGATTTCGCTGGCGACCGGGTGTTGGAAACCGTCGTCGCGCGTCTGGATCAGCATGGAAGCTCCTTGAAGTTATGCGTTGGTCGGAGTACGACCCGCATTCTTTCAAGGATTCGCGAAATTCACCGAAAGTTCACAATGTCCCGTAACTGTGTAGGCCACTGAGGAACATGTTGACACCCAGGAAGGCGAAGGTGGTCACCACCAGCCCGCCCAAGGCCCACCAGGCGGACAGCGTGCCGCGCAGCCCCTTCATGAGCCGCATGTGCAGCCAGGCCGCATAGTTCAGCCAGACGATCAAGGCCCAGGTCTCCTTGGGGTCCCAGCTCCAGTACCCGCCCCAGGCTTCGGCCGCCCACAAGGCCCCCAGCACGGTGGCGATGGTGAAGAACGCGAAACCCACGGCAATCGCCTTGTACATCACGTCATCCAGCACTTCCAGCGGCGGCAGGCGGCGCGCAATTCGCTCGCGGGCCAGCAATATGCCCGCCACCACCAGGGCCGAGATCGCAAAGTACACCACCCAATAGCTGCCCCCAGCCTCGTTGGTGCTGCGACGGAACACCATGGGCTCGAAGCACAGCACGATCCCCAGCAACCACAGCGGGGTGAGCTTGTACCAGCGCTTTTCGCCCGCCTGCTGCTTGATCAGGTAGGCGAAAGCCACCATGGCCGAGAGCGCAAACGTGCCATAGCCAATGAAGTTGGCCGGTACATGGAGCTTCATCCACCAGCTTTTCAGGGCCGGCACCAGGGGTTGGATCTCGTGCGCCTCGCGCACCACCGTGTACCACAGCAGAAAACCCACGGCCGCGCTCACCACCAGCATCACGAAAGCGCCCAGGGCACGGGTCTTGTACTGCGCCTCGAAATAGAGGTAGAACACCGTGGTGATCCAGCAAAACAGCACGAACACCTCGTACAGGTTGCTGACCGGGATGTGCCCGATGTCGGCCCCCAGCAGGTAGCTCTCAAACCAGCGCACCATGGTGCCCGTCAGGGCCATCACCACCGAGGCCCAGGCCAGGCGCGAGCCCGTCAGCTCCATGGTGGCCCCGTGCTGGCCACCGATCAGCCCCAGCCAATAGAAGATGGTGCTCATGAACACCAGCATGCTCATCCACAGGATGGCCGACTGGCTTGACAGGAAATACTTGAGCCAGAACACCGTGTCCGCCCGCGCCAGCGTGGGCGCCTCACCCGAAGCGTGGTAGGACGAGATGGCCAGCAGGCTGAGGCCTGCCACGCCCACCATCAAAACCGCCAGCGGGCGCCAGAACCAGCCCAGCCAGATCGCAGCCGGCACGGCGGCGATCAGGATGCCGGTTTCATAGACGTCCATGGCCTGCCCATACAGGGACAGGGTGGCGCCCCCGGCGGCCAGCACCAAGGCGGCAAACAGCCAATCCAGCCAGGACCGGCGTGAAAAAAACCCTTCGCTGAGGGTGATGCTCGTCGTCGGACGGGTCGCGGTGTTCATGGGGTCGACTCCGGTGTTCAGTTCGGGGCCACAGGGCCGTCGGCCGCGTCGGGGGACGCGGGCGCCAGGCTCAGCAGCTTGATTTTCAGGTGCTCGAATTCGCGGTCGCCATCCATGGTCTTGCGATTGCTGGACAGGGCCATCGTGGCTCGGGTGCCGGTGGACTCGGGGCGGACCCAGATCCAGACGCGGCGTTCGCGCACGTACAGCATGGCAAAGACACCCAGGATCAGCAAGGCACACCCCAGATAGACCACCGTCTTGCCAGGGGCACGCGCCACCTGGAACACGCTGGCCTGCACCTGGGTGAAGTCCTTCAGCACAAAGGTCAGCGGCACCGGATAGGCCTGCACATCGCTGAGCGACAACACGGCCTGAGTCATGAAGGCCTGGGTCTTGGCTTCATTGGGCCAGGGCTTCAGCCCGGCCTGCTCGCGGCTCAGTTGCTCCAGTTGGAACAGCACCCCGTTCAGGATCCGGATCAGCACCTCGCCCGCACGCGGGCGCTCGGCCTCAGGCACATTGGCCTCGATGAAATCGGCCACCGCCTGCAATCCACCGGTGGGGCGATCCGAGCCTTTGGCCGCCGCCGGATTGCCGGCGAACAGGTCCAGCGCCCGCCCGGCCGAGGCCTGCAACTGGCGCGCCAACTCCGGTTTGCTGGAATCAATGGCCAAGGCCACGTAGCGGGCCACAGCCTGTTCGCGCAGCTTGGGCTGGCCAAGGGCCTTGCGAAGGCGCAGAAAACTGTCCATGCCGCCCTGATCGTCCACAGGCACCCGCAGGTAGCGGAACGGTTCGGCCGGTGTTTCACGCATGCCCAGCAACATCACCGGCGCCCCGCCGTCCTCCATGTCCACCGGCAGCATGTAGTTGTGGAACTCTCGGGCCTGGCCGGCCGCATCGCGCAGCTTGTAGGTGATGCTGGGGCCCACGTTGCGCAACTCCTTCTTGGTCATCACCTTGTTGGCCGCCCCCAGACGGGCCTCGACCGAGTCGCGCAGATCGACCTTGCGCACATCCACGCCCGACCCCGAGGGTCCGCCCTGGCCGGCGAAATTTTCCACGTTGATCACACGCAGCGCACTGAACTCCAGGTTGAACTTTTCTCCGGTGTGGCTGCGGGTCAGACCGGTGCTGCCACCAATCACCCCGTCGACCTCGAAACGGGCACCATCCGAATCGAGCGGCAAGGCTTGCAAGCGCACCTTGGAGCCGCCATCGTCAAAGCTGGACTGGTAGATCTCGACACCGTGGTAGTTGACGGGGTGGTTCACCTCCACCCGCGCTTCGGTCAGCGCGCCGGTGGCCTTGTCGTGGATCACGATCTCGCTGGCAAACAGCTTGGGCATGCCGGTGGAGTAGTGCTCGACAACGAACTTCTTGAGCTCCACCGCAAACGGCAACTCCTGCAGCAACACACCGTCGGACTGATTGAGGATGGCCGTGCTCGACTGCGTGCCCTCGGCCACCATCAGGTTGCCGCGGAAGGTGGGGTTGTTCTCGCTCAGCCGGTGGCGGGCCGGCACATCGGCAATCAAGCCGGCACCAGCGTAAGGCACCTTGCCGTTGAACCACATCTGTGCACGCACCATCAGGTCGCCGTCCAGCAAACCGCCCAGGCAGATCAGCACGATGGCCGAATGGGCGGCGATGTAACCCAGCTTGTTGGCGGCCCCCGCCTTGGCCGCCACCATCCAGCCCGTACCCGGGCCGGCAGCGGTGTCACGTTGCTGAAGCCGAACTTTCCAGCCGCCCTGCACCAAGCCCTCGCCCAGGCGCCGGGCCACCCCCTCGGGGGCTTCGGAGAAGTCAGCCTCGGCATGCTGCCCGAAGGCGCGCAGGCTCTGTTCGCGGATGTTTTCCTTGAAAGTCTTCAGGTCGACCAGGATCTTGGGCGTGTTGCGGGCAATGCACAGCGAGGTGCTGACCACCAGGAAGCCCAGGATCAACAAAAACCACCAGGCGCTGTAAACCGAATAAAGGTGCAGTTCCCCAAACAATTGGGCCCAGAAGGGGCCGAACTGGTTCACATAGTTGACCGCCGGCTGGTTCTGTTGCAACACGGTGCCAATCACCGACGCGATGCAGATGACGGTCAGCAGCGAGATGGCAAAGCGCATCGACGACAGCAGGTCCACCAGCACCTTGAGGCGCTCGGGGCTGCCGCGCTGGGGCTGTGCCTGCGGGCCGGGTTCAGCAAGGGGAAGAGACATGGTGTCGCCAGGGCCTGATACAAACAAAAAGGGCGGGCCGCAGATGAGGCCCGCCCTGCTGAGGGAGAGAAAATGGCCTGAAGTTCAAAGAACTTCAGGCCGAAGATCAGTGCAGGCCAGCAATGTAGTCGGCCACGGCCTTGATTTCACGGTCGTTGAGCTTGGCAGCCACACCCGTCATCTGCATGCTGTTCTTGCGCACACCGTCGCGGAAGGCGGTCAACTGGGCCGCGGTGTACTCGGCCTGCTGGCCTGCCAGTCGCGGGTACTGGGCCGGGATGCCGGCACCGTTCGGGCTGTGGCAGCCTGCGCAGGCAGCGATCTGACGATCGGCAATGCCACCGCGGTAGATGCGCTCACCCAGGGTGACCAGGTCTTTTTCCTTGGCGAAGCCCGGCTTGGCCTTGTTCTTGGCAACCCAGGCGGCGATGTTCTTCATGTCGTCTTCGCTGAGCGCGGCGGCCATGCCGCTCATGACGGCGTTGGCACGCTGACCCGACTTGAATTCACGCAGCTGCTTGACCAGGTAGTCAGGGTGCTGCTGTGCCAGCTTGGGGTAGGCCGGGGTGCCCGAATTGCCGTCAGCTCCGTGGCAGGCGGCGCAGGTGGCGAAGCTCGCCTCGCCTTTGACCAGGTCAGGCTTGGCCGCCGCAGCGGGTTTTTCTTCAGCAGCAAAGGCCGAAAAAGCGGAGGCGGCCAGCACGGCGGCGCTGAGCAAGGTAGCGATCAACTTCATATCGTGGCTCAATGATGTTAGGGGCGCAAAACCACTCGATTCTACAATGAGGCTTCAGGAATACTTCCACATTGATGACAAACCGCTCCACATCCGCCCCGGCCAGCGCCGTCCGTCGCCCTGCGCCGCCCCCCTCCACCGAGGCCAAGGCGGCCCTGGGCTGGATGCACACGGCTCGCTTTCTGACCACCGCTGCCCAACTGCACCACCTGCCCCCCCTGCAGGTGCCTGAAATCGCTTTCGTGGGCCGCTCCAATGCGGGCAAGTCCACCTGCATCAACACCTTGACGCAGCAAAAGCAACTGGCCTTCGCCTCCAAGAAGCCCGGACGCACCCAGCACATCAACCTGTTCTCGCTGGGCCGCCAGGGTGAAACCGATGCCGTGCTGGCCGACTTGCCGGGCTACGGCTACGCCGCGGTGCCCAAGGACGACAAGATCCGCTGGCAGCGTGTGATGGCCAATTACCTGGTCAGCCGTGAGAACCTCGCCGGCATCGTGATGATGTGCGACCCGCGCCTGGGCCTGACCGAGCTGGACGAAACCCTGCTTGAAGTCATCCGCCCGCGCGTCGAAGAAGGCCTCAAATTTCTGGTGCTGCTGACCAAGGCCGACAAGCTGACCCGCGCCGAGGGCGCCAAGGCGCTGTCGATTGCGCGACTGAACGCTGGCGGCGGCGATGTGAAACTCTTCTCTGCGCTGAAGCGCATCGGCATCGAAGACACCGCGCACCTGCTGTGGCAGTGGACCCATCCACCCGTGGCAGCCGCCGACCTTCCGGATGCCACACCCCCTGCCGAGACCGCGCCCGCCGAGCCCGAAGTCGACTGAGCGCCGGGCCAGGTCTGGGGGCCCTCACTGCCCCAGGAGCCCTTGCCCATGATCGACACTTTTGAACATGTCCTGCCGCACGGCATCACCCTGAGCTGCCGGGCCGCCGGCCCAGCCGGGGCACCCGTGCTGCTGTTCCTGCACGGTTTCCCCGAAGCCGCTTTTGTCTGGGACCCGCTGCTGCTGCATTTCTCACGCCCCGAAAACGGAGGCTGGCGCTGCGTGGCCCCCAACCTGCGTGGCTACGAACAGTCCAGCCGTCCACCCGAGATCGAGGCCTACAAGGCCCGGCTGCTGGTGCAGGACCTGAAGGCGCTGATCGCCCTGGAATCCCCGCAGGCGCCGCTCGGCGCCCTGGTTGCCCACGACTGGGGCGGCGCCGTGGCCTGGAGCCTGGCCAACCAGCACCCTGAGCTGATGCAGCGCCTGGTGATCATCAACTCGCCCCATCCCGGCGCGTTTGTGCGCGAGCTTCGCCACAACCCGGCCCAGCTGGCAGCCAGCGCCTACATGAACTTTCTGATCCAACCGGACGCCGAGACGTACCTGGCCGAGGACGACTTCGCGCGCCTGTGGGGCTTCTTCCAGCGCTTCGGCGGCCAGGGAGAGCCCGCTTGGTTGAGTGAAAGCGTCAAAAATCAGTACCGTGCGGTGTGGCGCACCAGCCTGCGCGGGGGCTGCAACTATTACCGGGCCTCGCCGCTGCGCCCCGGTGACGCCACACACCCCGGGGCGGCCACGCTGGACCTGCCCGACAGCATGCTGCAGGTGAATTGCCCCACCCAGGTGCTGTGGGGTCTGGGCGACCATGCCCTGCTGCCCGGCCTGCTCGATGGCCTGGAGCAGTGGGTGCCTCGGCTGCAGGTGTGCCGGCATGACGGCGCCAGTCACTGGATCGTGCACGAAGACCCGATCTGGGTCATGCAGCAGATCCAGGATTTTCTGGGCCAGGCGGTTCAGCGGTAGACCGGGGGCTCACCCGGCGGGCGGGTCTTGAAGCGCTTGTGAACCCAGTAATACTGGTCGGGCATGGTGTCGATCCAGCCCTGCAGGCGCTGGTTCATCAGCGCCGTGTCGGCCTCGACATCGTCGGTCGGAAAGTTCTGCCAGGCCGGCATCACCTCCACCTCGTAGCCCGTGGCGGTGATGCGTGACACCACCGGCACCACCTTGGCCCGCCCCAGCCGGGCAAAGCGCGACAGGCTGGGCACCGTGGCCGCCAGGTGCCCGTAGAAGGGCACGAAGATCGACTCCTCGGGGCCGAAATTCATGTCGGGCAGCAGGTACAGGGCGCCCCCCTTGCGCAGCGTGTTGATGATGGGCTTGACGCCGTCAAAGCGGCTCAGCATGGTCACCTCGCCAAAGCGCGAACGCCCAGCCTTCATCCAGGCGTCCACCGCCGGGCTGGGCTGGGGCGTGAAGATCGAGGTGAACACCCGGTCCACGTTCATGGACAGCGCCATGCCACCGGCCTCCAGACCAAAGAAGTGGGGCGAAAAAATGATCGTCGGCGTATCGCCCTCGAACTCCTGCCAAGGGCCCACCAAGCGGATGCGGCGCGCCAGCACCTCTCGCGGGGCATGCCAAAGCCAGCCCCGGTCCAGCCAGGACTGGGCAAAGTGGATGAAAGCCCGCCGCGTCCAGGCCTTGCGCTGGGGCACCGACGCGTCCGGGAAACACAATTTGAGGTTCACCGCCACCACATGGCGCCGCGGCACGGCCAGCACATAAAGCACCCAGCCCAAACCCACCCCCAGGCCACGCACCCAGGACAGGGGCAGGTAGGCCATCAGCCGCATGAACGCAATTCCGAACCGACTCCACATGCTCAAAACTCTCCGCGCGGCTGCTTGTAGCGCGCATAACCCCAAAGGTACTGGGCCGGGCAAGCCCGGATCATCTGCTCCATCTCGGCGTTGATCTGGGTGACGGCCTGAGTCATGTCCTCGGCCAGGGGCGACGTCATCTCACGCACATGGATGCGCACCCCCCGCCCCCACGACAGGCGCTCGCTCCAGGCCAGCAGCACGGTGGCCCCGGTCTGCTGAACCAGGCGCACGGCCAGCGTCATCGTGTAGGCCGGTTGACCGAAAAACGGTGCCCACACCCCCATGCCCTCGGGTGGCACCTGGTCGGGCAGCAGCCCCACCGCACGCCCCTGGCGCAGCGCCTTGATCAACTGGCGCACCCCGGCCAGGGTCGTCGGCACGGCCTGCAGGCCCGGACGCTCGCGCACCGAGGCCATGGTGCGTGCCAGCCAGGCCTGGCGGGCGGGGCGGTACAGGATGGTCATCGGCCCAAAGCGCCCGGCATAGTCGCGTGCCAGGGCCTGGGGCGACAACTCGAAGCAACCCATGTGAGGGGTGAGGAACACCACCCCGCGCCCCGCAGCCAGCGCCCGCTCGATGCAGCCGTGGTCCGCCCACACCGAAGGCAGAGGCCGCCCCAGCCAGAGCCGCGGCAGCTCGGCCACCATGCGCCCGCCATGGCCCACAGCAGCGATCAGATCGCGCAGGCTCACGCCCGCCAGGTCGGCGTTGGCCAGAAAACGGCGGCGGTAGGACGGCGAGGCCAGAAAGGCCAGCCAACCCAGCAGCCAACCCATGACCTGGAGCAACCCCAGGGGAAACAGGGCAAAGACCCTGAACAACGAGAGCATGAGGTGGGTAGAATAAACGGGTCGCTGAGTTAAATGAGCAACTTGCAGGGCGACGTTAAACACAACTGCTAAAGCGTTCGCCAAAGCTCCCGAGTCCGAGGCAACGCCCCCAGAACTTGAAACGTGGAGTTTATTCAAATGGCGAACGATTTTCTTTTTACTTCCGAGTCCGTCTCTGAAGGCCACCCCGACAAGGTGGCTGACCAGATCTCCGACGCGATCCTCGATGCCATCTTCAAGCAAGACCCGCGCAGCCGCGTGGCGGCCGAAACCCTGACCAACACCGGTCTGGTCGTGCTGGCGGGCGAAATCACCACCAACGCGCACGTCGACTACATCCAGGTGGCCCGCGACACCATCAAGCGCATCGGCTACGACAACACCGAGTACGGCATCGACTACAAAGGCTGCGCCGTGCTGGTGGCCTACGACAAGCAGAGCAACGACATCGCCCAGGGCGTGGACCAGGCCAGCGACGACCACCTGAACACCGGTGCCGGCGACCAGGGCCTGATGTTCGGCTACGCCTGCGATGAAACGCCCGAGCTGATGCCCGCGCCGATCTACTACGCCCACCGCCTGGTCGAGCGCCAGGCCCAACTTCGCAAGGACGGCCGCCTGCCTTTCCTGCGCCCCGACGCCAAGAGCCAGGTCACGATGCGCTACGTGGACGGCAAGCCGCACAGCATCGACACCGTGGTGCTGTCGACCCAGCACAGCCCCGACCAGAGCGAAACCGCCAAGAAGATGAAGGCCAGCTTCACCGAAGCCATCATCGAAGAAATCATCAAGCCCGTGCTGCCCAAGGAATGGCTGCAGGACACCAAGTACCTGATCAACCCCACTGGCCGCTTTGTGATTGGCGGCCCGCAAGGTGACTGCGGCCTGACTGGCCGCAAGATCATCGTCGACACCTACGGCGGCGCCTGCCCGCACGGCGGTGGCGCCTTCTCGGGCAAGGACCCGACCAAGGTCGACCGCTCGGCTGCCTACGCCGCCCGCTATGTGGCCAAGAACATCGTCGCCGCCGGCCTGGCCCGCCAGTGCCAGATCCAGGTCGCCTACGCCATCGGCGTGGCCCGCCCCATGAACGTGACCGTGTACACCGAAGGCACCGGCGTCATCCCCGACGACCAGATCGCCCGCCTGGTGCAAGAGCACTTCGACCTGCGCCCCAAGGGCATCATCCAGATGCTCGACCTGCTGCGCCCCATCTACGAAAAAACCGCCGCCTACGGCCACTTCGGCCGAGAAGAACCCGAGTTCACCTGGGAGCGAACCGACAAGGCTGCAGCGCTGCGTGCAGCGGCTGGCCTGTAAGGCCAGCATTCGCCGCAGGCGAATCTGCAGCCTTGCGGCGAAGGCTCATGTCGGCTCTGCCGACGTGAAGGCGCGAAGCGCCGGGCCGAAGCCATAAAGCTGCAGCCGGGCTGTAAGCCCGCCGCGCTCAGGCGCGGTATCGGTTCTTGGGCGAAGTTCATATCGCGCCAGCGATGTGAACGCAGACCAAAAGCACTGGCTGCAGCGCTGCGTGCAGCCTTGCGGCGAAGGCTCATGTCAGCTCTGCTGACGTGAAGGCGCGAAGCGCCGGGCCGAAGCCATAAAGCTGCCGCCCTGCGGGCGGCAGCCGGGCTATCAACCCGCCGCGCGCCTGCGCGGCATCGGTTTTGGGGCACAGCCCCCACAGCGCCCAGCCGCTGTGAAGACCCTGAGCACCACAACAGCCCAATCCGGGGCCGCCCTTCATTCGTAACCCTACGTATCCCGCGGCAAGCCAACCGTGAGACAATTCCGGCCGCTTTGGCGCAGCTGCCGGCTGTTGCCGACCTGGCCAGAGCCGCGGGCCAGCTCCGGCTGGCCCCGAGCCCAACGCGCCCTCTGACCCGGCCTGCCGCAGCCGACGGTGCCAGCCCCCCAGACCGCCCCATCCAACCTGTTTTCCAGCCGTGCCAGCCGCCCCACTTTCAGCCCAGCCCAACGGCCAGCACAGCACGCGCCTGCTCATCGTCGCCTATTGCCTGGTGTGGGCCCTGGTGCATTGGTTCGCCTACCCGAACCTGGACCCCTACAACGACATGCTGGAGAACTTTGCCTGGGGGCAAACCTTCGAATGGGGCACGTTCAAGCACCCGCCTTTCTTTGTCTGGGCAGTTGAACTCTGGTTTGCGGCCATGCCGCGCAGCGCGCTGTCGTACAAGCTGCTGTCCTATGTGAACGTGGCCATCGGCCTGTGGGGGGTGGCGCAGTTGGCGCGCCTGCTGGGCTTGCGCCGCTTCGCACCCAGCGCCGTGCTGCTGCTGATGTGGACTCTGCCCTACACCACGCTGGCGGCCAAGTTCAACGCCAATGCCATTCTGCTGTCGGTCTGGCCCTGGACCGCCGTGGCCTGGCTGGCCAGCCTGCGCCAAAGTGGCCGCCCAGGCCTGACCGCCTCGGTGTGGCTGGGTTTTCTGGGCGCGGTGTGCATGCTCAGCAAGTACTACAGCGGCGTGTTCCTGTTCTCGCTGTTCGTCACCGCCCTGCTGCGGCGCGACATGCGCCGCTGGTTCTGCAGCCCGCGGCCCTACGTGGCCCTGCTCAGCCTGGCGGTGTTCCTGCTGCCCCATGCCTGGTGGCTCTGGCACCACGACTACCCCACCCTGCGCTACGCCGCCGACCAGGGTGGCGGCCACGTGGAGTGGCACTTCCTGCTGCATTTCGCCTTCACCCCGCTGCTGTTCGTGCTGCTGGCCTGGGTGCCCTGTGTGCTGGTGTTTGCCTGGCAGGCCAGCCCGGCGGGCCCCGGGCGCTGGCGCCGCCTGCTGGGCCTGATCCCGCGCCTGGCCTGGCGCAGCTGGCTGCCCCTGCACTGGCAGGACACCGTCTTCTGGCTGGCCGCCCTGCCCGGTGCCGTGACCCTGCTGGCCGGTATGGCCGGCATGGCCGAGCTCTCCAGCCCCTGGGCCATCCCCATCATCTATGCCTTCCCGCTGCTGTGGCTGCGCAACCTGGAGCAGGCCACCCCTGGCCCCACCTCGGGACAGGCCCTGGACAACAGCCCCCCCAATACCCCCACCGCGCGCAGCCTGCAGGCCCTGCAGGGTTCGGCCTGGCCGGTGCTGATCGGTGTGGTGCTGGTCGGCGTGGTGCTGGCCGTGTCCCAGGCCCGCCAGGGCAAGCGCAGCTATTACGAAGCCAACGAGATCGCAGCCGAAGTCATGATGCAAGGCTGGCAGCAGCGCCACCCCGACCTGCCCCTGGGCTGGACCGGGGGCGAATGGGCCGAGAACGCCATGGTGGCCTTCTTTGTGTCCGATCAGGTGCGCGCCCTGCCCGGCATGCCCGATGAGTGGCCCACCACCCTGGCCCCCCACCCAGGCTGGGAGCATCAGGGCGGCCTGATGATCTGCCCGCGCGGCCCCCTCAAAAAGGCCCAGGTCTACGAGGCCAGCAATTGCGAGGTCGAAGTCCAGGAATGGCTGGAAAAGACCGGTCGCCCCATCCGCCCCCTGTGGGTGACGGCCGCCCGCTCAGGCTGGCGTTTCCCGCACCCGATGGCGTTTGCCTGGGTGGTCTACGACGTGCTGCCCACCCCCTGAGCCGCAGCAGGCAGCAGACTTTCAGGCAGCTGCATCAAGGGCTGTCCGGCCCGCACCCGCAGGCCCGTGGCCACCCCGTCGACCAGGCGAAAGCCCTTGGGGGCGAACACGATGATGGTCGAGCCATGCTGGAACCAGCCCAGCTCCTGCCCCTTGCCCACCGCCACATCGCAGGGCAGCTCATGCGGGCCGGGGTAGCGGCCATGCAGGAGCAGATCGAGCGCGTGCAGGCGCAGGCTGGCCACCAGGATGGCCGCCACCGGCACCAGGGCCAGCGGGTGGCCGCCGCGCTCCAGCCGCAAATGCAGGGCGGCGCGCTCATTGCGGCAGAACAGGCGCTCCACCCGTTGGAGTGCGATCGGGTTCACGTTCCAGGTATCGCCCGTCAGGTGGGTCACATGCTGCAGGCGGGCATCATGAGGGGCATGAAAGCGGTGGTACATGGCCGAGGTCAGGCGCAAAGTCACGTAGCAACCATCGCGAAAGACCTCGGCGCGCGCGGGGTCGCCGAACAAATCCTCCAGCCGGTACGGAAAGCCCTTGGCCTGCCACACCTGCAGCCCCGCCACCTCACCGCAGGCCCCCACGATGCCGTCACAAGGGCTGGCCAGCACCTCGGGGTCCGGGTCAAAAGGCCGGGCGCCCGACTTGAGTTCGCGGGTGAAGCAGTCGTGCAGGCTGTCAAAGTGCTGCTTGCGCGCCTCGCTCAGATCCAACTCGGTGAACAGGCGCCACACCGCGATCGAGGCATCGCGCACCACCGGCTGACGGATCTGGCTGAACCAGCCCATGAAGCGTGTCAACGCAATGCGCGGCACCCGGTTGGTGAGCAGGAAATTCAAATCCTCCTGCTGCAGCAGGCGGTCTCTCAAGGCTTTCAGTTTCATCAAGGTGTCAATCAGTCAAGTTACAGATGAGGCATCGCGCTTTCGCGATTGGAAAAATCCGGACCTCTTCAAATGGACGAAACACTGGCTTTCTGGGCATTGGGCGGTGCGGCCTTCGCCGCCACCCTGCCCCGGCTGATCCGCCGACTGGAACTGTCGCGGGCCAAACACCCCTCGCTCACCGGGCATTCGCGCATGGCCAAACGCGTGGCCTCGTGGCTGCCCGGCTACGCCTACGGCGAAGAGCGCTTTTTCAACTCTGATGGCGCACCGGCCGAGGTGGCCGCGCAACGGCGCCAGGCCTTGCAGCAGCTGGGCCACACACTGGTGGCGCGCTGCCCCCGCACGCTGGCCCTCACGGCCAGCGCCCGCGACGGCTTGCCCGATCTGCAGTTCACCGGTGCCTACCGGGTGCCCTTCCAGTACAGCCCGCTGCTGCGCCAGCACGTGCAGGTGGGCGCCTTCATGGAGGCTTCCGAAGGCGTGACCCTGACCGACCTGGATGGCAACAGCTACTACGACCTGACCGGCTCGTACGGCGTGAACGTGTTCGGTGTGGATGCCTACCGGCAGTGCATTGCCGAGGGCAGTCGCCGGTCCCAGGCCCTGGGCCCGGTGCTGGGCAGCCTGCACCCCGTGGTCGCCTCGAACGTGGCCCGCCTGCAACGCCTCTCGGGCCTGGACCAGGTGTCCTTTCACATGTCGGGCACCGAAGCCGTGATGCAAGCTGTGCGGCTGGCCCGCTACCACACGGGGCGCCGCCACCTGGTGCGCTTTTGCGGCGCCTACCACGGCTGGTGGGAAGATGTTCAACCGGGCCCCGGCAACCCCCTGCCCCCGCGCGAGACCTACACCCTGCGCGACATGCACGAGAACAGCCTGCAGGTGCTGCGCAAGCGGCGCGACATTGCCTGCGTGCTGGTCAACCCGCTGCAGGCCTTGCACCCCAACAAGGCCGCGCCGGGCGACTCTTCGCTGGTGGACAGCTCGCGCAGCGCGGCGTACGACCGTGCGGCCTACACCGAATGGCTGAAACAACTGCGCGAGGTCTGTACCGAGCGCGGCATCGTGCTGATCTTTGACGAGGTGTTCCTGGGCTTCCGTCTGGCCCCGGGCGGTGCCCAGGCGTACTTCGGCGTCAAGGCCGACATGGTCACCTACGGCAAGACCCTTGGCGGTGGCCTGCCCGTGGGGGTGGTCTGCGGCAAGCGCGAGCTGATGAAGCGCTACCGCGAAGACCGGCCGGCCGACCTGTGCTTTGCCCGCGGCACCTTCAACTCGCACCCCTATGTGATGGGCGCCATGGCGGCCTTCCTGTATTACCTGGAAACCCCGGAGGCCCAGCTCATGTATGTGGACCTGGACGCCACCCAGAACCGCCGCGCCACGCAGCTCAACCAACGCCTGCAGGCCATCGGGGCCCCGGTGCAGGTGGCCAACATGTCTTCGGTCTGGACCGTGAGCTACACCCGGCCCTCGCGCTACAACTGGATGCTGCAGTTCTACCTGCGTGAACAGGGGCTGGCCCTGAGCTGGGTCGGCACCGGGCGGCTGATCTTCAGCCTGAACTACACCGACGCCGATTTCGAAGAGGTGTGCCGCCGCTTTGTCGCCGCCTGCCAGGCCATGGAGGCCGGCGGCTGGTGGTGGCAGGATGCCGCGCAGACCAACAAGTCGATCAAGCGCAGCATCTTCAGGGAGATGCTGGCGCATCGTCGCGGCTGAGGCAAAACGGCAGATCACACTGAGGCGGCGGCCTCAGTGCTGCTTGCGGGCGTGGGCCATCGGGTCCAGCAGCTCGCCGCGCAGCAGGTACAGGGGCGCCTTGTGGTACAGGAACACGTCATGGAAGGGGTCGGTGATGATCTTGGTCATCCACACCAGGCCGGTCTGCACATCCTTCAGGAAAAACAGGTGCACGGTGCGGAAAACCAGGCCACCCACCCCCACCACCAGCCAGGCCCAGCCCACCTGATGCCAGAAGGCCGAAAACGAATCGGCCGGCGCGATCAGCCCGCCCAGGCCAGGGCTCAGCCACAGCACCAGGGGGGCCGCCACCCACAAGGCCATCAGCACCACCTTGCGGCGCAGGTTGTAGCCCACCTTGATCTCTTCCTTGTGCTCGTGCGTGGCCTGGTTCACTTCGTCATAGCCGCGCGGCTCGAAAAAGAAATGGCCCGACTGACGCGACACCATCGAAACGCCCCAGGCCAGCAAGGCGGCCAGGGCGGGGTCGCTGAACAGCAAGGCATAGGCCACCAGGAAACTCAGCGCGCTGATCAGGTGCAGGGTCTGGTTGATGCGGCTGTGGTGGTAGTAGCGGTGGTCGTCCCAGCGCTGTGTTTTCAAGGCACTCAGAAAATCTTTCACCTTCGATCCTTTGACGTGTGAGCAGGCCCGTTGGGCCGGTGGGTGGGTTCTTGTGACGGCCCGCAGACGGGCGCGTGACCGGATGGTGACCAGCGAATATGAAAGTCCGGTGACGCGCCTCCACAGCCCAGGGCTGTCACACAACGGTTGCAATCGGGGCCCACCATCAGCGCATGAACGCCCCGGCTGAACACCCCATCGTGGTGGACGAATTCCCTGCCCTGCGGCGCTCGCTGCGGGTGTCGATCGTCACCGAAACCTATCCGCCCGAAGTCAATGGGGTGGCCCGTACCCTGGCCTGCGTGGTCGAGGGGCTGCGCGAGCGCAACCACGAGATCCAGCTGATCCGCCCCAACCAGTCCAAGGCCGAGACCCGGGGCGAACAGGCCAGCGACGACGTGCTGTTTCACGAGGTGCTGATGCGCGGCCTGCCCATCCCGCGCTACCCGCACCTGCGCATGGGCCTGACCTCCAAGAAGACGCTGGTCAGCCTGTGGGCGCGCCGCCGGCCCGACGTGGTGCACATTGCCACCGAGGGCCCCATGGGCTGGTCGGCCCTGCAGGCGGCGGTGCAGCTCAAGCTGCCGGTGTGCTCCGACTTTCGCACCAACTTCCATGCCTACAGCAAGCACTACGGCATGGGCTGGCTGCACAAGCCCATCATGGCCTACCTGCGCAAGTTCCATAACCTCACGGCCTGCACCATGACCCCCGACGAGGGGCTGCGCCAGGAGCTGACCGACTATGGCTTTCGCAACGTCGAAGTGGTGTCGCGCGGCGTGGACACCCGCCTGTTCGACCCCGCACGACGCAGCCCAGCCCTGCGCCAGAGCTGGGGCGTCGGACCCGACGATCTGGTGGTGCTGCACGTGGGGCGCCTGGCACCTGAAAAGAACCTGGGCACCCTGACCATGGCCTTCGAGGCCCTGCGCCGGGTGCAGCCCCGTGCCCGCCTGGTGCTGGTGGGCGACGGCCCCTCGCGCAAGGAGCTGCAGGCCCGCTGCCCCGATGCAGTGTTCGCCGGCATGCGGCATGGCGACGACCTGGCCGCCCATTACGCCAGCGGCGACCTGTTTGTGTTCCCCAGCGTCACCGAAACCTTTGGCAACGTCACCCTCGAAGCGCTGGCCAGCGGCCTGCCGGTGCTGGCCTACGACTACGCCGCCGCCAGCCAACTGGTGCAGACCGGGCGCCACGGCGCACTGGCCCCTTTTGGCAACATGAGCGAATTCGTGCGCCTGGCCGCCCAGCTGGCCGCCGATCCGGCGGCCCTGCGCGAGATGGGGCTGCTGGCCCGCGAGGCCGCCTGCCAGGCCAGTTGGGAACGCATCATCAGCCGCATCGAAGGCCTCTACCACGCCTTGACCGAGGGGCGGCCCCTGGCCCAGCCGGGCACGGCCTCAGCCACCCCGCGCCTGGCGCTCTGAACACCTGACCGGACTGGCCCGGCCCGGCTTCAGCCAGCAGGCTGCGCCAAAGGGCGGCGTCGGCAGCGCCACCACAGCACCGCCATGCAAGCCGCGATCAGCAGACCGAACACCCCCATCAAGGGCACCACGGGCAACTCTAGCGCCAGCAGGCCGGCATAGCCCGCCAGCATCACCAGGATGCTGAGGTTCTCGTTGTAGCCCTGCACGGCAATCGAGCGCCCGGCCGTCAGCAACTGATGCCCGCGGTGCTGCAGCAGTGCGTTCATGGGCACCACCAGCACCCCCCCCACCAGCCCCACCAACGCCAGCAGGGGCAGGGCTACGGAAAAACGTTGCGTCAGCGAAACCGCCGCGATCAGCATCCCCAGCAGCACCCCGGCTGGCAGCACCCGCACCGCCTGGTGCAAAGCCACCCGGTGGCCCGCCACACCGGCGCCCAGCACCACCCCCACGGCCACCATGGCCTGCAGGTAGGCGGCCTGGTCCAGCGGCAGGCGCAGTGACTCCTGGGCCCAGCGCAGCACCGCGAACTGCAGCGTGGCGCCCACGCCCCAGAACAGCGTCGTCACCCCCAGCGACAGGCCGCCCTCGGCGTCGCGCCACAGCAGGCGGTTGCTGGCGGCAAAGTCGCGCAACAAGGCCAGGGGGTGAATCTCGCGCCGCGCATAGCGGGCGCCACTGTCGGGCACGCCCAGTTGCAGCGCGGCAGCCAGGCCATACACACAAAGCAGCAGCCCCAGCGAACCGGCCAGGGCCGAATCCAGCGGCAGGCCCAGCGCCAGCAAGGCCTCTCGGGCCTGCGTGGCCACCGCCGATGTGGCGACCAGGGCACTCACCAGAAAGCCCCCGGTGACCGCCCCCAGCAGCGCGGCGCAAACGATCGAGATCTCGATCCAGCTGTTGGCCACCACCAGTTGCCGCGCCGGCACCATCTCGGTCACCAGCCCATACTTGGCCGGGGCGTACCCTGCGGCCCCCAGGCCGACCACGGCATAGGCCAGCACCGGGTGAACCCCTACCAACAGGCCCAACACCCCCAGCACCTTGATGGCGTTCATCCAGGCCATCAGGCGGCCCTTGGGCATGGCGTCTGCCAGCGGGCCCGCCACCGGCGCCAGCACCACATACGACAGCGTGAAAGCGAACTTCAGCAAGGGGGCCCACCAGCCTGGCACGCCCTGCTCCTGCAGCAGGGCCATGGTGACGATCAGCAAGGCGTTGTCGGCCAGGGCGGAGCTGAACTGGGCCGCGATCAACAAAGAGAATCCGGTGGGCATGCGCGTGGGCCTGGACGGCCGTCCGGACGGCCTGATGGGATGAAGACGCCATTGGGACCGGAGGCGATGACGGCGCCATGACGCAGTCATGACGCCCGCATGAATCCGCCGTGACGCGGCGCCATGGCGCACCAATCTGGTTCCAAAAAATTCATTTGCACCAATCATGGGCAACCCAGCCCCAAAACGCACCACCTGAAGGCGCACCGATGCCCACACCTGGGGCGGTCGATCTGCGTCACGGCACGGATCCTGCTGTGCCCTGCCCTGCAGCAGTTCCATCCCCATGTCAGACCCGATCCAAAAGAGCGGCCGCCTTGCCCACCCGGTGATGCCGCCCCCCACCCTCTCGCGCCCCCTGGTTCGCCCCTCGGCGCGCGCCTTCGTGCGAATCCCGGCGACGCTGGAAGCCACCGCGGGCTTCGGGCAATGGGCCCATGCGGAAGGCTGGCTGAGCCTGTCGCCGCAGGCCGCCGAATTTCTCGACGCCAAGGGCTGTCTTGAGGGCCCACTCGATGACGGCCTGACCCATGTGGTGGTGGACGATCTGGTGCGCCTGCTGCCCCACCTCGTGGCGGGTGCCGCCCGCCCCTGGGTGCTGGACCTGCGCGTGATCAGCCGCACCCAGGGCCTGCGCTGGCTGCGCATGACGGCCCTGCCCCCCGACCCCGCCCAGCCCAACCTGCAGCAAGGCATCGTGCAGGACGTGACCGAACTCAAACATGCCCAGATGCGCGAGCGCCTGGGCTTTGAGTTGACCGAGTTCCTGGTCGGCTCGCACTCGCTGGGCAGTGCCATCCTCAACGTGATCCAGGGGGTGTGCAACAGCCTGGGCTGGGACTGGGGCGCCTACTGGGCCCTGGAGACCGACCCGGCCGGCCAGCCCCAGCTGGCCTGCCACCAGTTCTGGCACCCCAGCGAGCACGACATGAGCGACTTCAGCCAGGCCAGCCAGCGGCTGCGGCTGCGCCCGGGCGAAGGGCTGGTCGGCCGGGTGTGGCAAAGCGGCGAGCCCACCTGGATCGAGAACATGGGCACCAACCCCGACTTCGTGCGGCGCGCCAGTGCCCGCGCCAGCCACCTGCGTTCGGGCTACATCTTTCCGGTTACCTTTCAAAGTGGCGATGGGTCGGACCATCGCCCCGGGGTGCTGGAGTTCTACAGCAGCCTGGCGCGCCAGCCCGATGCCCAATTGCCCCAGCTCTCGGGCACCATCGGCGCCCTGCTCGCCCAGACCGCCCAGAAGCTGGAGCAACAGGCCACGGTACTGCACCTGTCCCAGGTCGATGGCCTGACCGGGCTGGCCAATCGGCGCCACTTCTACGAGGTGCTGGGTGCCACCTGCCGCCAGGCCGAGGCCCTGGGCCAGCATTTCGGCCTGATGTTCATCGACCTGGACCGCTTCAAACCCATCAACGACGCCTTCGGACACGATGCCGGCAACACCGTCTTGCGCGAATTCGCGCAGCGCCTGCAGGCGCTGGCGCCGGTTGGGGCCACGGCCGGCCGCCTGGGCGGCGATGAATTTGCCCTGCTGCTGCCCGGCGCCGACCTGCAGGCCTTTGCCGAGGCGGCAGAGCGGGTGCGCCAGGCCGCCCGGCGCCCCATGTTGCACGAGGGCGTGGAGCTGAGCCTGAGCGCCAGCGTAGGCATCAGCTTGTTCCCGGAGAACGGGCGCACGCCCCCCGAGCTGCTGCGCAGCGCCGACGCGGCCATGTACCGCATCAAGCAAAACGGGCGCGATGGCAGCGACTTTTTCTCGCAGACCAACCCGCATGCCCTGGCCGAACAGCAAAGCACGCTCATGCAACGCCTGAAGATGGCGCAGGACCTGCACCTGGCCCTGCAGCAGCAGGAGCTCTTTCTGCACCACCAGCCCATCTTCGACCAGGACAGCGGGCGCTTGCACGGCATTGAAGCCCTGGTGCGCTGGCGCCGCGCCGATGGGCAGTTGGTGCCGCCCGATGTGTTCATCCCTTTGGCCGAAGAGGCGCACCTGATCGTGCAGATCGGCCAATGGGTGGCCGCCCAGGCCTGCGCCGACCTGGCCACCCTCGAGGCCGCCGGGCTGAAAGGCCTGCGCGTGCACGTGAACATGGCCTCGCCCGAGTTCCACCGCAATGCCCTGCCCGAAGAGCTGCTGGCCCTCACGCGCCGCCATGGCCTGGCGCCCGCCCAGCTCTCGCTGGAGCTGACCGAGACCCTGGTGATGGAGCAACCGGCCCAGGTCACGGCCGTGATGGAGCGCTTGCGCGCCGCCGGCTTCGAGATCAGCCTGGACGACTTCGGCCAAGGCCATTCGGCGCTGTCGCTGCTCAAGCAACTGCCGCTGAGCACCCTGAAGGTCGACCGCAGCTTTGTGCGCGGCCTGGGCGAGCCCCCGAACGGACCGAGTGGCCAAGGCAGCGACGAAGCCATCGTGCGGACCATCCTGGACCTGGGCCGGCACCTGGGCCTGAGGGTGATCGTGGAGGGCGTGGAAACCGCCACCCAGCTCAAGCGGGTGCGTGCCTGTGGTGGCCAGTACGTGCAGGGCTACCTGCTGGCGCGGCCCATGCCGCTGGCTGAGCTGCTGCAGCGCTTCACCCCCCCTGCTTGAAAAGCACTACATCGCCAAGCCGCCGCTGCGCACGATCTGGCGCTCCACCGCCCGCATCAGCACCGGCACGGCCGGCACCGCCAGGGTCAGCCGGGTCTTGGCTCGGGTGATGCCGGTGTAGAGCAGCTCGCGTGTCAGCACGGCCACGGGCTGTTCGGGCAGCACCAGGCAGACATGCTCGAACTCCGAGCCCTGCGACTTGTGCACCGTCATGGCGAACACGCTCTCCACCGCGTCCAGGCGCGAGGGCTGCACCCAGTGCACGCCCCCTGCCCCGTCGGGGAAAGCCACCCGCAAACCCTTGGCATGGGGCAGGCACAGGCCGATGTCGCCGTTCATGAGCTTGAGTGCGTAATCGTTGCGGGTGGCCATCACCGGGCGGCCCGGGTACCAGCCCTCGGGTGGAAAGCCCAGCGCCAGCGCAATGCGCCGGTTCAGCGCCTGCACGCCCCAGGCCCCTTCGCGCACCGCGCACAGCACCTGGAAGCGGGCCAGCGCCGCCAACGCCTGCAAGGCCTGGGCATCGCTGCTGCCGCCCGGGCCGATGGGCGCCAGGGCGTCCAGCCAGGGCTGCCAGCCCTGGCGCCACAGCGGGGCCAAGGCCGGGTCGCCCCCCGGTCGCGGCTGCAGGCGCTGCACCGAGTCGCTGCTGCGCCCCGCCACCGGGGCCTGCTGCCAGAGCTGACGCACCGTGACGACATCGCCCGCATTCACGGCCCGCGCCCACTGCCCGATGGGGCTGTCGCCGGCAAAGCGGCGGCTGTGGCGCAGCATCACTGTCTGCTGGGCCAGCACGCCGCCATCGCCCTGCCAGGGCCCCAGGTCCACACCCGCCACCTCGGCCAGCCAGGCCACGGTGGCCGCGCTGTAGCGGCCCGCCTGGGCGCCGTGGCACAGCTGTCCCATCACCGCGCCGGCCTCGACCGAGGCCAACTGGTCCTTGTCACCCAACAGGATCACGCTGGCGTGCAGGGGCACGGCGCGCAGCAGGCGGGCCATCATCTCCAGGTCGATCATCGAGGCCTCGTCCACCACCACCAGGTCCAGCGCCAGCGCGGGCACCGGCGCCGCCGTGCCGCCGCCCGGGCGCACCTGCAGCAGCTTGTGCAATGTGGCGGCCTGGGCCGGGATGTCGGCGCGCAGCGCCTCGGGCAGCGAAGCGATGGCCGAGGCGATCGACTCGCCCAGGCGCGCCGCCGCCTTGCCCGTGGGCGCGGCCAGGGCCACACGCAAGGGCCGGCCATGCTGGGCCCGCGCATGCGACTGCAGCAAGGCCAGCAGGCGCACCACGGTGGTGGTCTTGCCGGTGCCGGGCCCGCCGGTGACCAGGGTCAGGCGCTGGCGCGCGGCCAGGGCGCAAGCCACCTTCTGCCAATCGGGCCCGGGCACCGCCGCATCGGGCGGGAACAGCTGGGCCAAGGCCTGGGCCAGGCCAACCGGGGCCTTGGGCGGCAGAGCCAGGCGCGCCTCGATGCTCTGGCGGATGGCCTGCTCGGCCTCCCAGTTGCGGCGCAGGTACAGGCGTTGGCCCTCACGCACCAAGGGGCTGCAAGGGCCGTGCACCCAGGGCAGGCTGTCGGCGGCCGCAACCCAGTCGGTCAGCTCGGCGGGCAGCGCCTGCAGGGCCTGCGCCTCCCAGCCCAGGGTGGGGCCAGGCTCACGTTGCAAGGCGGCCAGGTCCAGGCAGGCATGGCCGCGGCCGTATTGGTGGCTGACCAACGCGGCCAGCCAGGAATGGCGCGGGTCTTCGCTGGGCTGGGCCTGCTGCAAGAAGGCGGCCAGGGCCAGATCCAGCCGGTTCAAGGGGGTGGCCTGGGCCAGGCTGGCGAGGGGTGAGGTCGTCATGCAGGCAGCTCCGGCTGGCGGGGGCCGGGCGCGGGCGCCGCGAAGGCCTGGTCCAACGATTCGATGAGTTCGTGCGGCGGGCGCTCGAAGAACACGCCCTGACCGGGCTGGTCGATGCCCCGCGCAAACAGGTAGATCGCCCCGCCCAGGTGGCGCTGCGGGCTGTAGCCGGGCAGGCGCCACTTGAGCAGGCGGTGCAGCGCCAGCAGGTACAGGCTGTACTGCATGTCATAGCGGTGCGCGAGCACCGCCTGGGCCAGGGTGTGCGGGGCGTAGTCAGGCAGGCGGTTCGATTTGTAGTCGAGCACGTGGTAGCGGCCCTGGTGTTCGACCACCAGGTCCATGAAGCCGGTGAGCATGCCCTCGAGCTGGCGCGGCTGCAGGGCAGGCCGGGGCTGGCCCGGCAGCACGCGCTGGCGGATCAGGGCATCAAGCGCCTGCGCCGACAGCGAGCGCACCGGCAGGCTGAAGGCCATTTCGGCCCAGTACTGTGCTGGCGCCAGGGCCCCCAGCACCAGGGGCTGGGCGTTGCCGGGCCAATGCAGCTCGGCGCGGACCAGTTGCTGCACCCAGGGCGCCAGCGCGGCGGCCTGGGTCTCGTCGAGTTTGAGGGCCAGGGCCTGGCGGGCCAGCAGGGCAGCCCACTCACGCTCAAATTCAACCCCATCGCCCCCCTCTTCTGCAGACCTGGCGATCGGCCAGCCGCGCTGGGCCTGCCACTCCAGCAGGTCATGCAGCAAAGTGCCGTAGCGGCTGCCGGCCGGAAACTCATCCCAGGCGCCGGGCAGGCTGACCTGCCCGGTGTCGGTGGCCGCCAGTTCGGGGCTGAGCAGCGGCAGGCTGTCGGCCTGGGCGTCTTCCAGGCGGGTCTCTCGCTCCGACGGGGGCAGCGCCGACTCAGCGCCGAAGGGAATCAGCTCGCGGGTCAGGGCACTGAAGCTGGCCGTCCACCAGCCGCTGCGCAGGGCCCGACGGGCCTGAAGGGCGGGCTGGTGGGCAGGCTCGGCGGCCGCCGGGGTGTAGGCCTGATCGTCGGGCGCCGGGGCCGGCTGCACAGCAATGTCGGGGCACTGGGCCCAGGCCTGCAGGGCAGCGTCCAGGTCACCCGGGCCCTGGCGCCCCAACAGGCGCGACAGGGCACTGCGCAGCCGCGGGCTCTTGCCGTCCAGGTCGCCCTTCACCGGGGTCACCCCCAGCCACAGGGCCTGCTCGGCACGGGTCAGGGCCACATAGAGCAGGCGCACGTCCTCGGCCAGGCGCAGGGCATCGGCCGTTTCGTCGCCACTGCTGTCCTCGCGAAAGCCCGCCGCAAAAGGCAGGAACACCAGCGGGTACTGCAGGCCCTTGGACTTGTGCATGGTGACCACCTGCACCAGATGGGCATCGCTTTCGAGCCGGGTCTGGGCGGCCTCACCGCTGGCACGCGGATCGCGCAGTTGGGCCTCCAGGTGGCGGATCAGGGCGCCCTCGCCCTGCAGGCCCTGGCTGGCCTGCTGCAGCAGGTCGCCCAGGTGCAGCAGGTTGGTGAGGCGACGCTCGCCCTGCGGGCCTTCCGGTGAGGCCGCGGCCAAGCTTGGGTCCATGAGGCGGCGCGGCACCTGCAGCTCATGCAGGCAGCGGTGCAGCAGCGGCAGCACGCCCTGCTGCTGCCACACCTTCTGCCAGGCGTGCAGTTGGTCGATCAAGGCATCCCAGGCGTCTTCGTCACGCAGCAAGGCCTCCAGGGCGGGCCAGGACAGGCCCCACAGCCGGGTCAGCAAGGCGGCCTTGACCGCACTGACGGAGCGCGGCTGGGCCACGGCGCGCAGGATGCGCCACAGCTCGTGGGCCTCGGGGGTGGCATAGACGCTGTCGCGGTCAGACAGGTAGACGCTGCGCACCCCGCGGCGCGCCAGCTCGGCGCGGATGGCCTGGGCCTCGTGGCCATTGCGCACCAGCACCGCCATGTCGCCCGGCTGGGCCACGCCCTGCTGCAACAGGCGCACCATCTGGCTGGCAAACAGGGCGGCCATGTCGTTCAACAGGGCCGACTTGGTGGCCGGCTCGGCCCGCGACTGCCACCACACGGTGAGGGCCGGCTGGGCCTGCCCGGCGCACTGCAGCGGCTGCACCTTGGGGTTGCGGGCTTCCACGCGGTCGAAGGGCACCGCGCCAAAAGGGGCTTCCAGGCGCGAGAAGATGTGGTTGACCGCGGCCACCACGCCCCGGGTGGAGCGGAAATTGCCCGACAGGGTGTGGATGGCCTGGGCCTGGGCCCGGGCCTGCAGGTAGGTGGCCAGATCCGCCCCGCGGAAGCTGTAGATGGCCTGCTTGGGGTCGCCGATCATGACCAGGCCGGTGCCCAGGGTCTGGGCCTCGGGGCCCTGGTAGATGCGGGCCAGCGCGCCGTACTGCCAGGGGTCGGTGTCCTGGAACTCGTCCACCAGGGCCACCGGGAACTGCTGCCGGATGGCGGCCGCCAGGCGGCCATCGGGGGCCTGCAGCGCGTGGTAAAGGCGCTGCAGCAGGTCGGAGAAATCGAACTGCGCCTGCCGGGCCTTGGCCGCCTGGTAGGCGGCGCCGATCTCACGTGCCGCGTGGGCCAGCCAGTCGGGGCCGATGTCGGGCTCGGCCTGCAAGTGCAGGCACAAGGCCTCGATGTCGGCCAAGGCCGCGTGCGCCTCGGCCTGGGCCCAGCCTTTTTCGACCAGGCGGGGCAGCGCAAAGCGCTCCAGCACCTCGAGCTTGATACCCTCGCCCTGCACCCAGGCCGCCATCTGGGCCAGCCAGCCGGCCAGCCAGTCGGGGCGGTAATTCTTGAGCTGCTTGGCCGCCGCCGCATCGCCCACCGCCTGCACCAGCTCGGGCGTCCAGCCCGCGCGGGCCCGGGCCTCCAGGGGTTCGCGCCGGGCCTGCCACTGCGCCCAGCGGGCCACCAGGGCATCGGGCTCGGGGCCGGCATAGGGGGCCCCGCCGGGGGCGCGTTCGGCCAGGGCCCACAGCGGCTGCAGGCGCTCCAGCAGGGCCTGGGGCGTGCCCCCCAGCGGGGTGATGGCACCGATCTGCGCCAGCGCCAGCGGGTAGCACCAGCGCCGCCAATAGTCTTGTGCGGCCGCCAGGCGCAGGGCATCGCCGTCTTCCACCCGCTCCTGCTCGAACAGGCTGGCGCTGTCAAAGGCGTGCTGGCGCAGCATGCGGCTGCTCCAACCGTGGATGGTGAAGATGGCGGCGTCGTCCATCCACTGGGCCGCGATGTCGAGCCGGGCGGCACAGGCCGGCCACTCCGCCTCGGGCACCTGCTCGCGCAGGCTGAGCAGAAAGTCGTCGGCCTGGGCCCGCCCGGCTTCGGTGTCGGCAAAGCAGCGCGCGGCCTGGGCCAGGCGCTCGCGCACCCGGCCCCGCAGCTCGGCGGTGGCGGCGTCGGTGAAGGTCATCACCAGGATTTGCGGCGGGAACAGCGCCCGCTCGGCGCTCAGCCCGGCCTCGGTGTGGCCCAGCACCAGGCGCACGTACAGGGCGGCCACGGTCCAGGTCTTGCCGGTGCCGGCCGAGGCCTCGATCACCTGCAGGCCTTGCAGCGGCATGCTCAAGGGGTCCAGGCGCTGCAGCGCGGGGCCTGGGTTCAGATCGATGGGCGTGCTCATGCGGGGTCTCCCAGCGGGCCCAGGTGCAGGTGCCGGGCCAGTTCGCCGTACAAGGCCTCGGCCCAGTGCGGCAGTTCGGCCTGCAGCTCGGCATAGCCCTGGAAGCAGCGTTGCAGGTAGGGCGAGCGTGCGGCTTCGCCCTCGCGCTGGTAGTCGCCTTCGTAGGCGGCGCGGGCCAGCTCATGGGCCTGGGCCTCGTCCTTGCCCCGGCGCAGGGCCTGGTCATAGGCCCAGGCGCTGAGGCAGGCCACCGGCAGGGGCCGGGCCCAGGCGGCCCGGTAGACCTGCACCAGGCCGCTCAGGATGGCCAGCGCCTGCGCGGGCGCCAGCGGACGCAGCACGATCTGCCCGTCCAGGCCCAGCACGGTGCTGGTGAGCGCCAGGCCCTGGGCGCAGCCGGCCAGGTGGTTGACCCAGACCGCCGCCAGCACCTCGACCCGGGCGCCCTGCTCCTTGCCTTTGCCTTGCAGCACCGCGCCTGGGCGCTGCACCCGCTGCAGACAAGGGCCGGGCCAGAGGCCTTCGGCGGGCGCTGATGCGTCATCGGGGCCGAACAGGCCGCTGAGCTGGTCCTGCAGCCGCAGGCCGTCCACCAGCAGGTCGATGGCCTGCGCGGGCACGGGCTGGGGGTAGCGCTCGGCCCAGGGGGCCAGGCGCTCCTGCACCACGGCGACGCGGCCGTGCAATTCAAGCAGGTCGCGCTGCCCGAAGGCGGCCAGGGGCAGCAGGCCGCGCAGGGGCAGCTCGGCCAGCGCCTGCTCGGGGTCGACGGCCTCCAGCACCGACTGGCCGGCCAGGTATTTGTCCAGGCCATCGAGGGCAAAGGGCTCGGTGTCTTCGCCGGCCTCGTCGAGTTCGGCCAGCACCACGCCCAGGCGGGCCTTGAAAAACACCTCGACCGGCTGACGCAGCAACTGGCGCAGCGCGTGCAGGCTCAAGGGGTCAGGCAAGGGCACAGCGCAGGCTTCAGGCGGCAACGCGTGCTCGGCCACCGGCACGCCCGCATTCACCTGGTGGGCCTGGGCCCAGTCACTGTCATAGGTGCGAAAGCCCGAGCCGGCCCGGAAGTACGCCTCGGAAAACGGCTGCAAGGGCTGCTGCCGGGGCTCGCGCGCGGGCTGCCAGCCGCTGTGCAGGTGCTCGATCAACTGCGCCACCAGCACCGAAGGCGGTCGCTCGGCGTTGTCGGTGGCGCGGTGGCCCTGCCAGCTCAGGTAGAGGCGGTCGCGGGCCGACAGCAAGGCTTCCAGAAACAGGTAACGGTCGTCTTCACGCCGCGAGCGATCCCCGGCGCGCCAACTGCTGGCCATCAGGTCGAAGTCGCGCGGCGCCGTCTGGCGCGGGTAGTCGCCATCGTTCATGCCCAGCAGGCACACCACCCGGAAAGGGATCGAGCGCATGGGCATCAAGGTGCCGAACTGCACCCCACCGCCCAGAAAGCGCTGCTGCAAGCCCCCCTCCTGCAATTGCGACAACCAATGCTCGCGCGCCACCTCCAGCGGCAGCGGGCTGTCCAGGCCGGCCTGTTCGCAGGCCTGCAGCCAGGCCTCCAGCGGGGCCAGCAGGGCGTCGATCTGGCGGGATTCGGCCTCGTCGGCGGCCTCGAAGAAGCGCTCGACCACGCCGCGGAACACCTGCCCCCATTCGGCGGCGGGCCGCTCATGCGCCAGGGCCTCCAGGGTCTCGGTGATGGCGTCCACCCCATCGAGCAAGGCATCGGCCACCGCCGCGTCCAGCCCGCTGAGCGCGGGCTGGGCCAGGGTCTCGGCCCACACCTGCCCGCCGTCACCGCGGCCCTCGCCCAGCGCATAGCCCAGCAGAAGCCGGCGCAGGCCAAAGGCCCAGGTGTTGTGCCCGGCGCCCGCCACCCCGGGCGGCAGGCCAAAGCGGCGGCGATGCGGCTCGTCCAGGCCCCAGCGCACACCGGCCTGCTGCAGCCAGGTGTGCAGTTCGTCCACCTCGACCTCGCCCAGGCCAAAGCGCTGGCGCAAGGCCCGCACCTCGAACAGGCCCAGCCAGTCCGACAGGGTGACGCGCGACCGCGGCAGTGACAGCAGCGCCTGCAACGCCTGCACGATGGGCGACTGGCGCGGCGAGCGGTCGGCCACCGAGTAGGGGATGTGGCGCGGCTGACCGGGCGCAAAGCGGCCGAACACGGCCTGGATGTGGGGCGCGAAAACAGCGATGTCGGGCACCATGACCATCACGTCGCGCGGGCGCAAGGCCGGGTCGGCCTCGAACCAGGCCAGCAACTGGTCGTGCAGGACCTCGACCTCGCGCTGTGCCGAATGGCAGGTGACCAGGGTGATCGAGTGGTCGTCTGGCCGCAGCGCCCAGGGCTCGATCGGGGTCTGCAAGTTCAACATGCCCGACTGCAACTGGGCCAGCTGGGTGGGCTGGGCCAGGTCGTCGAGCGGATCGACAAAGGCCTCGACGCGCACCAGGCGGTGGCGATAGCCCTCGACGTTGTCGAACTCGTCGAGCATGTGCAGGTAGTCGCGCCCCTGCTTGCCCCACGAGGCCAGCAGCGGGTGCCCCGGACGGGCGGCCTGGGCCGCCTCCAGTTGGGCCGGCTTGACGCGCTGGCGCCGCCGCAGTTGCTGGCGCAGCTGGGCATGGCCCTCGACCAGATCACCCCAGTAATACTGGCTGGGGTTGTGCACCAGCATCAGCACCTGGCTCAGTTGGCCCAGCGCGGCCAGGGCTTCGACCGCCTGGTGCGGCAGCGACGAGATGCCGAACACCACGATGCGCTCGGGCAGGCCGGCCGGGCGCTCGCCGCCGCGGCTCAGTTGCTGCAGGCGCGCCATGAAACGCGCGTGCACCGCCGCGCGCGAGGCCTCGGCCAGCGCTTCGCCCACGTCGCGGCGCAGGTCGCGCCACAGCGCCGGCTGCCAGGCCTGGGCCGGGTCCAGCGGCAGATCGGGGCCCTGCGGCTGGGTCAGCACGTCGCGGCCCTGGGCCCAGGCGGCCAGCCAGTCGGCACGGTAGCTCTGGTAGCCGTCCAGCACATCGGCCAGTTGCAGGGCCAGTTGGTAAAGCTTGCGCCCGTCCGGGGCCTCGCTGAGGTAACGCTGCAGCGGCTGGTACACCGGGCGCTGCTCGATCAGCGCCGGCAGCAGGCGCATCAGGCGCCACACCAGGCTGGACTTGTCGAAGGGCATGTGGGTGGGCACCTGGTCGGCGCCCAGCACCTGGCGGTAAACCTGCCAAAGAAAGCCGCTGGGCAGCTCCATGCGGGTGGCGGCAAAAATGCCCAGGGCCGCGTCGTCGGCCAGCGACACCTCCAGCCAGTGCTTCATGCCGGCGCTCTGCACCAGCAGCACCTCGGGCGCCAGAGGCGCCAGCGGCTGGGTGCGCAGAAACTGCACCAGCAGATCGCGCAGGTCTTCCAGGCGGTTGCCGTGCAGCACCATGAAGCCAGGGGGGTGCGAAGGCCGGGTAGGGGTCGACATGAACAAAGACGGCGCAATGAAGAGAAAACCAGGGGCCGCCAGGGCACAAGGCCGCGGCGCCGGCAGTATGACACGCTGGGGCGGGCCGCCGTGCCAGCAGCGGCGTCAGGCACCCAACCACGCGGCAGCGCTTTGCGGCGAGCGGAAATCCTCCAGCGCCCGCACGGGTACGTCGGGGTGCTGGCGCGACCACATGGCGCTCAAGGCCCGGCCGGGGCCGATCTCGATCACGCGCTCGACCCGGCGCTCGGCGATGGCTTCCAGGCAGGCGGACCACAGCACCGGGTGGTCGATCTGCTGGCTCAAGGCGGGCCGCATCTGCTCGACCCGGCGCAAGGCTGTGCCCGTGGCATTGGCCGCGACCGGGCAGCGCAGGGCTTGCCAGGCGGTGCCGCCCAGGGTCTGGGCAAAAGCCCCGGCAGCGGCCCGCATGGCCGACGAATGCGAGGCGATGCGGATGGGCAGCGGCTTGCAGTGCCCGCCCGCCGCCGTCAGCAGCCCCTCGGCCTGCTGCAGCCGCGCCGTCTCGCCCGCCAGGATGAGGTGGTCCGGCGCGATGCGGATGGCCACCTCCAGGCCCTGCCCCGCCAGCTGCAGGGCGATGCGGTCCTGGTGCAGGCCCGACACCGACAACAGCCCACCCGACACGCTGCCGGCAGCAGCATCCATGGCCTGGGCCCGCTGAGCAGCCAGGTCGATCGCGGTGCGCGGATCGAAAGCCCCGGCACAGGCCACGGCCGCCAGCTCACCCACGCTGTAGCCGGCCACGATGGCCGGCCCCTCGGCCAGGTGAGTGGCCACGGCCGACCAGGCGGCCAGCGACACCCCGGTGACCAGCACCTGCGCAAAGCGGTTGCGCGACAGTTCTTCGGGCTGGCCCAGCCGGGCGCGCCAATCGGGGCCCAGGTGCTGCGCCAGGGCCCGCAAGGGCTCGGCGGCAGCGGGCTCGGCCGCCAGCCAGGGCAGCATGTCGGGGTGCTGGCTGCCCTGACCGGGGAACAGCACGGCGTAGCTCATACCAAGCCCGCCAGGCCCGCCAGCACGGCCCGGGGCACTGGCGCGGGCACCGGGCAGGAGGTGGTCACGGCCTGCAGCCAGCAGGCGGCGCCCAACAGGTCGGCGGCGCCGCCGGGCGAGAGGCGGCGCGCCACGAACTCGGCATGGAGGGCCCGCGCCCGCTCAGGCCAGTCGGCCCCCTGCGCCCCCCCTTGCGCCAGAAAGCGACGGGCCTGCTGGCGCGCAAAGTGCAAGCCCTCGAGGCCGCCGCGGTGGACCAGGTTGGTGTCGTCCAGCACCGCCAGGGTGGTGAACAAGGCCTGGACCCGGGCCCGGCGATCTGGCCAGCCCAGGCTCAACGCCTGGCGCAGCGCCGGCAGGCTGTGCTCGAACAACACCGGAAAGCCCAGCGCGGCCTCGTCGCCCGCGCTGCGCAGGCCGTGCTCGCGGGCGGCACGCTGGCCATTTGAGGCCGGGGGGCGCTGGCGCGCCTGGGCCGCGCGCTCACGCAAGGCTGTGCCCCAAGCCTGGCGCAGGGTGCTTCGCAGGCCTTCGCTGCTGAGGGGCAGGCCCCGGGCCACGCGCCAGCCCGCACTGGCACACAGCAGGCCCAGGCAGAACACCGCCCCACGGTGGGTGTTGACGCCGCCGGTGGCGCGCAGCATGCGGGCCTCGGCCTGCAGGCCCAGGGCTTGCAGTTCATCGAAGGCCGCGTGGCGGGCGCCGGCGCGCACCATGTGGGCAAAGTAGTGGCGCAAGGCAAACAGGCTGCGCACAAAATGACTGGCATCCATGTCATGGTGGCTGCCGTTGTCGCGCAGCGAGACCAGGCCGGGCTTGGGCTCAAGCACCAGCTCGGCGTAGAGGGCGCGCACGGCCTCGCGGGCCAGCCGGGCCGCGGCAGCGTCCAGCGATGGGTTTGAAGAATCGAGCAAGGACATGGCGTCAGGCCGGCAGGGCCTCGGCCCGCAGCTGCAGTGGGTCGAGCCCGATCAACGCAATGCCATCGAGCCGCTTGGCCAGCACCTGGGGTACCTGGCCATCGAGCAACTGGCCCAGCTCACGCCAGGCCACTGCCCAGCCGCTGGGGAACACCAGCTCGCCATCGATGCGGCAGGGCAGGCGCACCGTGGCCAGCAGGCGGACCACCGCCTCGGCGGCCGACAGGTCGGGCACCGCCAGGCGCAGGTCGAGGTCGGACGATTCGCGCAGGTAGCGCAGGCCCGTGAGGCTCTGCCAGCCAAAGGAGCCATAGACCTGCACCGCGCCCGCCGCGTGATCCAGGCAGCGGCCCAGCGCCTGATCCAGGGCCTGCGCCCGGCGTCGCCAGCGTTGCCGCAAGGCGGCCTCCGACAGGCTCGGAAACCGGCCGCTGTAGGCCAGTTGACGGACCGGCAAGCTGAAGGTGAGCCGGCGCCGCTCCCATTCGGCGGGCGCCGGCAGGCCCAGGGTGACCCCGTCCTGGGACAGCGGGCCGGTCTGCCGCCCCACCACCAGGGGCAGGCGCTGCGCATGCCAGTGTTGGACGACCGCCTGGGCGACCGGGTCGGGGCAGGCCTGGGCCTGCAGTGTGGACCAGCCCTCGGGCGTGGGCCAGACCAGGCTGTTGCGTTCGATTTGCAGCATGACCGACTCCTGCGTGGGGTCAGGCCTGCGCCACGCGGCGGGCGACCTCGGCGGCCAGCCGCCGGCCGCCGCGCTGCGCCCCATCGCGGGCGCGCTCATCCGTGGTCGGGGCCTGGACCAGCGCAGCGCGCAGCTGCGCCGCCAGATCACCGCGCCACAAGGCCTGCACGCCGCCCATGGCCACGTAGTTTTCGACCCCGGGGGCAAACACGGGGTTGGACTCGGCCAGCGCCGCCAGGCGCGACTCGTCGATCTTGGTCACCCGCGCCATGGCCGGCAGGCGCATGACGCGGATCTCGGCCTCGGGCAGGGCATAGCAGGCGTCGGCGATCAGGCCCGAGGTGATGAAGCCGCCCGACAGCGCCTGGTCGTACACCAGCCCGATCACGCGGTGACCGCGCTGGCGGGCCAGCTCGATGCACAGGCCCAGGTGGGCCATGTAGCGATTGATGCCCAGCAACTCGTCACGCCGGCGCAGGCGCTGGCCCTGGGTGTCGACCAACAGCAGGATGGGGCGGCCAGGGTGGTCGCGCACGGTGTCGAGCACCGCACGGGCCTGGGCCAGGGCCAGCTCGACGCCGATGGCAGCATGGTCGGTGGTTCCGACCACGGCCAGGGTCTGGCCGTCGAGCTCGGCGGTGCCGCGCAACAGCTCGCCTTCGCGGCGCACCTGGTGCTGCGCCCCGAACAGGCTTTGAAGCAGATCGGTCCAGATCATGGCTGGGCTCCTTCTTGGGCAAGGTGTTTGAGGGCGCGCAGCTCGGCCGCATCGAGGTTGACCACCGATGGCGCATCGGTGATGCCCAGGCGGCGCCAGATGTCCACCGCATCGGCGCAGTCACCGTGCTCGGCCAGGCGGGCGGCCAGCAAGGCGTGTTCTTGTTCCAGCGCCTCCAGCGTCACGGGGCGGGACTGGCCCAGCCGGTGCAGCGCAGCTTCGCGGAAGGCACCGATGTTGTCGTCCACCAGCTCATCGCAATCGCCGGTCAGGTAGCGGTGCTTGCCGCCGGTGGTGCGCCACACCCCGGCTCGGTCCTTGGCGTCGAACTCTTCCACGCCATGCGACGACTCGATGACCTCGGGGCCTGACATGGACAGGCGGGCGGCGTCGCTCATCAGCACGTGGTCGGCGCAGCGGGCCACCAGGCCCATGCCGCCAAAGCAACCATTGGCGCCCCCGATCAACATCAGCGTGGGGATGCCGGCTGAGCGCGTGGCCAGCAGGGCACGCATGACTTCGGACACGGCAATCAGGCCGGCATTGGCTTCGTGCAGGCGCACCCCGCCCGACTCGGCCAGCACCAGCACGGCAGCGGGTCGCTGGCGCAGCGCGCGCTGGAACAGGCCCACGAGCTTGGCGCCATGCACCTCGCCCACGCCGCCGCCCATGAACTCGCCCTCCTGGGCGGCCACCAGCACGGGCTGGCCGCCCAGCCGGCCTTCGCCCACGATCACGCCATCGTCAAACGACGAGGGCACGCCCAACTGACCCAGGTGGGGGCTCATGACGCGGGCCGAGGGGCCGAGGATCTCGGTGAAGCTGCCCGCATCCAGCAATTGCAGCACGCGCTCGCGGGCGGTGGATTCGGCGAAGCTCGCCTGCAGGGGGTTGGCAAGGCTCATGGCTGGGCGCTCCGCATCTGGGCCACGGCCTGGTCCAGCCGCAGGTTGACCACGGCAGGCGTGGCCCCCATGTCGTTGATGGAAATGCGCACGCCGCCCAGGGGGTGGCGGGCATGGAAGTCTTCGGCTACGGCACGCCAGATCGGGGCGAAGCCGCGAGCCGAGGTGCTGACCTCGAGGCGGCATTCGCCGGCAGCGCCGGGGGCCGCGCCGTCGCCGGCAGCCAGGGGCTCGATCAGCACTTCGAGGTTGCCCGAGCCGACCACGCCGACCAGCACGGGCGCAAAGCGGCCCGCGGGCTGCGTGCCGGTGAACGAAAAATGGAGGGCTTCAAGCCCGTGGGGAATGCTCATGGTGTTGACCTTGTTGGCAGTGGGATTCGCATTACCAGTTGCGGAAGCGCTTGGGTGGCTGGTAGAGGCCGCCCGAGGCCCGCACCAGGTCGCGCATGGAGCGCGCCGCCAGCAGGTTGCGCGTGGCATCGCGCTGGTCGATGCCCAGGTCCTGGGCGCGCCGGATCACGCCGCGGTCGCGCAGGTTCTCGACCATGCGGCGGTCCCGCCCCAGGCCGATGGGGGTGTAGCCCGCCACGCCGCGGATGGCCTGCTCGCGCTCCTCGTCGCTGCGGCACAGCAGCAGGTTGGCAATGCCCTCTTCGGTGAGGATGTGGGTCACATCGTCGCCATAGATCATCACGGGCGGGATCTCCATGCCGGCCTGCTCGGCCAGTTGCCAGGCGTCGAGCCGATCCACAAAGGCCGGCTGCATGTGTTCGCGAAAGGTTTCGACAATCTGCACCACCAGCTTCTGGCCGCGCGGCATGGCGGCCACGCCGCCCCGCCCCTGCCGGGCCTGGGCACCCGCCTTGAGCCAGGCCGGCGACACATGGCGTCGGCCCCGCGCATCGGCGCCCATGTTGGGGGCGCCGCCAAAGCCCGAGATGCGGCCCAGGGTGGCGGTGGAGCTGTGGCCGTTGAGGTCGATCTGCAGCGTGCTGCCGATGAACATGTCGCAGGCATAGTGGCCGGCCGCCTGGCTGAAGGCCCGGTTGCTGCGCATGCTGCCATCCGGCCCGGTGAAGAACACATCGGAGCGGGCGCGGATGTAGTCTTCCATGCCCAGTTCGGAACCAAACGAGTGCACGCTCTGGACCCAGCCGGCTTCGATGGCCGGGATCAGGGCCGGGTGGGGGTTGAGCGCCCAGTGGCTGCAGATCTTGCCCTTGAGGCCCAACGACTCGCCATAGGTGGGCAGCAGCAGCTCGATGGCCGCGGTGTCAAAACCGATGCCGTGGTTGAGGCGCTGCACGCCGTACTCGGCGTACAGGCCCTTGATGGCCATCATGGCCATCAGCACCTGGATCTCGCTGATCTGAGCCGGGTCGCGGGTGAACAGGGGCTCGATGAAATTGGGCTTGGGCGCCAGCACCACGTAGTCGACCCAGTCGCCCGGGATGTCCACCCGGGGCACGGCGTCCACCAGCTCATTGACCTGGGCGATGACGATGCCACGGCGAAAGGCGGTGGCTTCGACGATGGCGGGCGTGTCTTCGGTGTTGGGGCCGGTGTAGAGGTTGCCCTGGGCATCGGCCGACTGGGCGCAGACCAGCGAGACCCGTGGCGTGAGGTCGACAAAGTAGCGCGCAAACAGCTCCAGGTAGGTGTGGATGGCCCCGATGCGCAACTGGCCCGCCGACACCATCTTGGCCAGTCGCCCGGCCTGCTGCCCCGAAAAGGAGAAATCGAGCCGCGAAGCGATGCCGTTCTCGAACAGGTCCAGGTGCTCGGGCAGGGCCAGCACCGATTGCACCATGTGCAGGTCGTGCACCCGGGCCGGGTCGAGCTGGGTCAGCGCCCGGGCCAGAAAGTCGGCCTGCTTCTGGTTGTTGCCTTCCAGGCAGACCCGGTCACCGGGTTCGATGACCGCATGCAGCAGGGTGCCGATGGCGGGGGCCGCCACGGTCTTGCCCTGCAGTTGCGGGCCCAGCGCCTCGGCCGCTCGGGTCTGCCGCAACCGACGGTTGCTTTGTTGGGTGTTCCAGTGTTTGTGTTCCATGGCAAGGGCTCAGCCCACGAGGGCTTTGGTGGCAAAAAACAGCAGCGAGGGGCCGAGCAGACAGCCCAGGCCGGTGTGGAAGGTGGCCACCAGTGCGCCATAGGGCACCAGCTTGCGGTCGGTGGCGGCCAGCCCGGCGGACACGCCGCTGACCGTGCCGGCCAGGCCACCGAAGACCATGGCGGATCGCGGTGTCTTGAGGCGCAGAAAGCGCGCCGCCATGGGCGTGCCGACCATCACGAGGATGGCCTTCACCAGGCCGGTGGCAATGCTGAGGGCCATCACATCGGGACTGGCGCCGATGGCGGCCCCGGTGACCGGCCCCACGATGTAGGTGACGGCACCCGCACCGATGGTGGTCATGCTCACGGCATCCGAGTAACCGAAGCCCCAGGCAATGGCGGCCCCCACGATGAAGGGCAGCACGGTACCCAGCAGCAGGGCCACGACCCCGATCAGGCCGGCCTTGCGCGCCTCCAGCGGCTGCACCTCAAAGGCCGTGGCCACGATGGCGAAGTCGCGCAGCATGGCGCCGCCCATGAGGCCGATGCCGCCGAACAAGGACAGGTCGGCCAGCCCCTTGTGCCCACCGGTCTGGGTGCCGCCCCAGTAGGCCAGGCCCAGGCCGATGACGATGGCGATGGCCGAGCCGTGCACGCGGCCGAAAGTCAGGTGTTTGGAGATCTGCCCGGCCAGCAGAACGATCAGACCCACCACCGCAAAGGCGGTGACCAGGCCATTGTGAAGCGCGGCTTTTTCGAGAATGTCGAGCATGGTGTCACTCCTGGTCGGCCACAAGTGGGTTGTGCAACTGCGCCACCTCGGGCGACTCCGGGCCCTGTACCTCGGCCCGGTTGATCAGGGCGATCACCACCGCGCACACGGCCACCGCCGCGATCGCCGACAACACCGCCACGGGGCCTCCGCGCAAGGCCGAGACCATGTCCTGCTGCGCCGCCATGGCCACCACCACCGGGATGTACATGGCGCCCCAGTACTCCACGCCCAGTTCGGTCAGCTTGGGCAGCTTGTTGTGCTTGAGCATGTAAAGCCGGGCCGCCATCAGCAGCAGCATGGCGATGCCTACCCCGCCGACATTGGTCTTGACCCCGAGCAGTTGCCCGAGCAGGTCACCGATGAAAATGCCGAGCAGGTGGCAGGCCGCCAACAGGGCGGTTCCGAAAATGATCATGTCTGTCTCCGTTGTTGTGATGTGCCGGGGTGATCCCCTGGACTGGCATCGTAGGAAGGCAGACGTGTGGGATCAATTAACCTCGGCCACGAACGTTTTCACGGCGTGCAACGGTTATGACGAACGGCGCAGCCCCTGGCACAGGGAGGCCGCTCAGGGGCGATATGGGGCGATGAGGTGCCTGGGCCGGCGCGCTCAGCGCAGGGCGGCCTTGGCCCCGCGACAGACGGCCAAGAGGGCGAGCAGGTTGGGGTCGCGCTCACGCGTGCGCAGGAAGTTGAGCGCGATGGTCTGGCGCATCAGGTACCGGGGCTGCAGCGGAATGAAGCGCACCTTGTCAGGAAACACATCGCGCACCCGGCCGGGCAGCAGCGTGCACCCCAGGCCGCCGCAGACCAGGTTCATGAGCGAGAAGATGTCGCCGGTCTGCATCACCACATGGGGCGTGAAGCCAGCGACGCTGAACGACTGCAGAAAGCCGTTGTAGGTGGCAAAGCCCTCTCCCAGGCTGACAAAGCGTTCGTCGGCACACTGGCTCAGGTCCACCTCGGCAAGGGATTCGTAGCGTGAACCCACCGGCGCTGCGAAATAGATGTCATCTTCAAACAAGGGCTCGGACTCGATATCGGGCGCGGCCTGAGGCAGGGCCATCAAGGCGGCATCGATGGCGCCGTCGCGCAGCTTCTGCAGCAGGTCGTCATTGGAGCCCAGCACCAGTTCCGCCATCAGCTCGGCCTTGCGCACCTTGAGCGCGATGATCACCTCGGGCACGGTCTTGACGGTGAGCGAGTAAAGCGAGCCGATGCGGATGCGGCTGGCCGAGTAGCCGGCCACGTTGCGGGTGGTGTTGATGCCCTCGCTCATGCGCCGCAGCACATCGCGCGCCACCTCGGCCAGGGCGTAGGCCGCCTCGGTGGGGTGCAGGTTGCGGCCCTCCAGCCGGAACAGGCTGCAGCGCAGCCCCTCCTCCAGCGAATGCAGCGCGCGGTGCACACTGACCGTGCTGACGTCCAGCAACTCGGCCGCACGCGTGAGGTTGCCGGTCTCCATGAAGGCCAACAGCACCTCGAGCTTGCGAAAGGTGATTTCCTCATCGACATGGAGACGCATGGTGCACGGGCGGTTCGTGGTGAATGGGCGCAATGGTAGTGCCTGGGCCAGGGGCAGCCCCCCCTGCTGCTGCCGGACCAGCCCGGAGGCAACGACGGATGACGCCGTGCTCATCGCTGGGCGTGGTCCAGGCAGGCCTGCACCCAGGCCCTCAACTGCGCAGCGGTGGGTGGCTCGGGGCCGAACAAGACCCGAAAGATGATGGGCGCCACCACGCCGTCCATCAGGGCTTGCGCGGTGGGCAGCACCTGGCCTGGTGATGGCCAGCGCTGAAGAATCAAGTCCAGCTGGCTTTGCAGGTAAGCCGCGCATTGACTGGAGGGGGTGGAAGAGACCGGGGTCGCGCGCGAGGGGCCTGCCAGTACGTCCCTCATCATGACCCGACCGGGCTCGGAACTCATCTCTTCGAGGTACTGCTCGGCCCAGACCAGCAGGTCACCCAGCAGGCTGCCGGTTTCGGCGGGCTCGGTCTCGGCGCGCCAACGGTCCAGCGCGACATCCGCCAGCAAGTCACCCAGCTCGCCCCAGCGGCGATAGAGGGTGGAGGGGGTGACGCCGGCGCGCGCTGCGATCAGGGGCACGGTCAGGGCCGATCGCCCTTGCTCGGCGATCAGATCGCGCACGGCCTGGTGCACGGCCGCCTGCACGCGGGCACTGCGACCGCCAGGGCGGAGACCAGCTTTGGGGTTCATGTCACGATGCTAAAGCAAAAAATATGCGTTAGTGATCTAATGCACTAACGCAAATAATTTGCTTTAAAGAGCACCATGGCCATTCGCCCCGCCCCTCCCCCCCGCGCCCCAGCTCGCCACTGGCGCCCGCAGACAGCCCTGGGCCTGCTGGCCTCCATCGTCGTGAGCTTTCTGGCGGCCTCCAGCGCCCCGTCCCCGCTGTATGCGCTGTACCGCGAGGCCTGGGGGTTTTCGGCCCTGACCCTGACACTGGTCTTTGCCAGCTACGCCGTCGCCCTGCTGGGCGCCCTGCTGGTGCTGGGCAGTTGGTCGGACTACCGCGGCCGGCGCGCCGTGCTGATCGGGGCCCTGGTGCTTGAAATGGGGGCCACCGCGCTGTTCTGGTGCGCCGACTCGGTCGCCTGGCTGCTGGCCGCCCGTGTCCTGCAAGGGCTGGCCACGGGCATCGCCACCAGCACGCTGAGTGCCGCCTTGATCGACCTGGACCGCGACCGCGGCGCCCTGCTCAACAGCGTGGCGCCCATGGTCGGCATGGCCCTGGGTTCACTGGGCAGCAGCGTGCTGGTGCAGTTTGCGCCGGCCCCCACGAAGCTGGTGTTTGAGTGCCTGATGGGCCTGTTTGCGCTGCAAACCCTGGCCGCGCTGGGCCTGCCCGAGACGGTGGCGCGCCGCCGCATGCCCTGGCGCACGCTGTGGCCCCGCATCGCCCTGCCCGCCGCCGCGCGCCCGACCCTGCTGCGCATCCTGCCGGTCAATACCGCCCAATGGGCCCTGGGAGGCTTCTACCTGTCGCTGGGCCCCAGCCTGGCCCGCCTGGTGACCGGCAGCCCTCAACCCCTTGTGGGGGGTGCGCTGATCACCTGCCTGGTGCTGACCGGCGCCGTGGCCATCTTGGGGGTGCGCCAAAAACCGGCCCACACCGCCCTGCTGGGCGGGACGGTGGCCTTGGGCCTGGGGCTGGCAATCACCCTGATCGGCATGGTGCTGCCCAGCGGCGCGGCCCTGTTTGGCGGCACCGTGGTGGCCGGCCTGGGTTTTGGCGCGGCCTTCAATGGCTCGGTGCGCAGCCTGGTGAGCCTGGCGCAGCCCGAGGAGCGCGGCGCCCTGATGGCTGGCTTTTTCTCGCTGAGCTACCTGGCCTTCAGCGTGCCGGCCGTGCTGGCCGGCCTGGCCGTGGGCCTGTTCGGACTGGCCACCGCTGCGCTGGGCTTTGGCCTGTCGCTGCTGGCCTTGTGTGTGATCGCGGGGGCGCTCATGGCCAGGTCGTAGGGACCGTTCAAACCCAGGGCGATTCAGCACGATGCTGTCCAGGTCCATGAGCAGGTCTGATTGAGTGACCCAGGCCGGCCGGGGTTTGTCGAAGTCGCCCTGCAATGAAACCGTCACGAGGTCGCCCCGATGTATCACTCCCAGCCCTCAACATGCGTTGCAGCCGCTTCCGTGAAGTGCAAAAACTCCTTTTCTGTCGGGTCGCCATTCAGGCTCTTGCACTGCTTGCTCACTTGCTCCGCGAACTCAGGTGAGCGCGTGTCGGGCACCCAGAACGGGACGGGCCGCAGCCCCGCCGCACGCATCCGCTCACGATGCCGTGCGACCTTGGATTCTTGAATCGACGGCATGGTGCCTCCGTTGCTTGCATGAACGGTTACATGTTGCCCAGCATGAAACCATGCCGCAATCTGGTGAATTCAGAATTGAATGAGAAAAGTACCGAGCCCGCGGAATCCCGACATCTGCCCCTCTTGAAAGCCAAGCAAAAGCCCTTATGATTAGCACTCGAAGCGGTTGAGTGCTAACAGCCGAGTGTTGACAGCACTGGCCGCTCGCTGAGTTGATGGTGCCCGCCGTGGGCGGTGCACCGGTCGATTGTGAAACCCCTTTTTGCTCTCAGGAGATGCAATGAACCTTCGTCCTCTGCACGATCGCGTGATCGTCAAGCGCCTGGAAAACGAAACCAAGACTGCCTCCGGCATCGTGATCCCCGACAACGCCGCTGAAAAGCCTGATCAAGGCGAAGTGCTGGCCGTCGGCCCCGGCAAGAAGAACGACAAGGGTGAACTGGGCGCCATGGCCGTCAAGGTTGGCGATCGCGTTCTGTTCGGCAAGTACAGCGGCCAGACCGTCAAGGTCGGCGGCGATGAGTTGCTGGTCATGAAGGAAGAAGATCTTTTCGCTGTCGTCGAAAAGTAATTTCTACCTGATCCCCGCTCAATCCATTTACTGAATTCGGAGAAAACAACATGGCAGCAAAAGACGTCGTCTTCGGCGGTGAAGCCCGCGCTCGCATGGTCGAGGGTGTGAACATCCTGGCCAACGCAGTCAAAGTGACCCTGGGCCCCAAGGGCCGCAACGTGGTGCTGGAACGCTCGTTCGGCGCCCCGACCGTGACCAAGGACGGTGTGTCCGTGGCCAAGGAAATCGAACTCAAGGACAAGCTGCAGAACATGGGCGCCCAGCTCGTGAAGGAAGTGGCCTCCAAGACCAGCGACAACGCTGGTGACGGCACCACCACCGCCACCGTGCTGGCCCAAGCCATCGTGCGCGAAGGCTCCAAGTACGTGGCCGCCGGCCTGAACCCGATGGACCTGAAGCGCGGTATCGACAAGGCTGTTGCCGCCCTGGTCGAAGAGCTGAAGAAGGCCACCAAGGCCACCACCACCTCCAAGGAAATCGCTCAAGTCGGCTCGATCTCGGCCAACAGCGATTCGTCCATCGGCCAGATCATCGCTGACGCGATGGACAAGGTCGGCAAGGAAGGCGTGATCACCGTGGAAGACGGCAAGTCGCTGAACAACGAACTCGACGTCGTTGAAGGCATGCAGTTCGACCGCGGCTACCTGTCGCCCTACTTCATCAACAACCCGGAAAAGCAAGCCGCTTTGCTGGACAACCCCTTCGTGCTGCTGTTCGACAAGAAGATCAGCAACATCCGCGACCTGCTGCCGACCCTGGAGCAAGTGGCCAAGTCGGGCCGTCCGCTGCTGATCATCGCTGAAGAAGTCGATGGCGAAGCCCTGGCGACCCTGGTGGTGAACACCATCCGTGGCATCCTGAAGGTGGTGGCCGTGAAGGCTCCTGGCTTCGGCGACCGTCGCAAGGCCATGCTGGAAGACATCGCCATCCTGACCGGCGGCAAGGTCATCGCTGAAGAAGTTGGCCTGTCGCTCGAAAAGGTGACCCTGGCTGACCTGGGCCAAGCCAAGCGCATCGAAGTGGGCAAGGAAAACACCACCATCATCGACGGCGCCGGCGCTGCTGCTGACATCGAAGCCCGCGTGAAGCAAATCCGCGTGCAAATCGAAGAAGCCACCAGCGACTACGACCGCGAAAAGCTGCAAGAACGCGTGGCCAAGTTGGCCGGCGGCGTGGCCGTGATCAAGGTGGGTGCTGCCACCGAAGTCGAAATGAAGGAAAAGAAGGCCCGCGTTGAAGACGCCCTGCACGCCACCCGCGCTGCTGTGGAAGAAGGCATCGTGGCCGGTGGTGGCGTGGCTCTGCTGCGCGCCAAGCAAGCTGCTGGCGAGATCAAGGGCGACAACGCCGATCAAGACGCCGGCATCAAGCTGATCCTGAAGGCCATCGAAGCCCCCCTGCGCGAAATCGTGTACAACGCCGGCGGCGAGCCGAGCGTGGTCGTGAACGCCGTGCTGAATGGCAAGGGCAACTACGGCTTCAACGCTGCCAACGACACCTATGGCGACATGATCGAAATGGGTATCCTGGATCCGACCAAGGTGACCCGCACCGCGCTGCAAAACGCCGCATCGGTGGCTTCGCTGCTGTTGACCACCGAGTGCATGGTGGCCGAAGCTCCGAAGGACGAGTCCGCAGCTCCGGCCATGCCGGGCGGCATGGGCGGCATGGGCGACATGGGCATGTAATGCCTGCCTGAGCCTTCCAGCTCCCAACAAAAAGGGCCGCAGCGATGCGGCCCTTTTTTTGTGCCTGATCGATCAGGCTTGTTCCGATGATCAGACCGGCTGCACCAACTCGATCGGCAGGCCGTCGGGGTCGGCGAAAAAGGTGAAGGTGGCGCCGGTCACCTCGTCGGTGCGCAGCGGCTCGACCGGCACGCCCTGGGCCTGCAGATGGGCCACCCAGGCGGCCAGGTCGGCCACGCGCAAGGCCAGGTGGCGCAGGCCACAGGCTTCGGGCCGCGAAGGCCGCGCCGGCGGTGAGGGAAACGAGAACAGCTCCAGTTGGGTGCCATCGGGCAGGGCCAGGTCGATCTTGTGCGACTGGCGCTCGGCCCGGTACTGCTCGTGCAGCACGGGCAGGCCCAGCACCCGGGTGTAGAAGTCGCGTGACCGCCGCACATCGCTGCAGATCAGCGCGATGTGGTGCGGGCCCAGCAGCGGGGGCACCGTCGGATCGGGCCCCATGTCAGGCCCGACGCATTTCGCTGGCCCCATCAAACCAGTGGGCGTGGCCGGGCGCCACCGAGATGCCCACGCGATCGCCCGGGCGCACCCGGGTCTGGGCGCCGGTGCGCAGGGTCAGGGTACCCGACGAGGTGTCGACCACCACATAGGTGTCGGGGCCGGTGGGCTCGACCACGCTGACCTCACCACGCCAGGGCGAGGCGTCGTCCAGCAGCAGGTGCTCGGGCCGCACGCCCAGCAGCAGCTCCTGCCCGGCAAGCGCAGCCTCAGCGGGGCCTGCCAGGGACAGCGACTGCCCCAGCATCTCGAAACTGCCACCGTGTTGCCTGCCGCGCACCAGGTTCATGGTGGGCGAGCCGATGAAGGTGGCCACATAGGTGTTGGCCGGGTGGTTGTAGATCTCGTCGGGGGTGCCCAGTTGCTGCACCACGCCACCCTTCATCACCGCGATGCGCGAGCCCAGCGTCATGGCCTCGACCTGATCGTGGGTGACGTAGACGCTGGTGATGCCGCTGGTCTGATGCAGGCGCTTGATCTCGGCCCGCATTTCGACGCGCAGCTTGGCGTCGAGGTTGGACAAGGGTTCGTCAAACAGAAACAACTGGGGCTGCCGGGCCAGGGCACGCCCCATGGCCACGCGCTGGCGCTGCCCGCCCGAGAGCTGGCTGGGCCGGCGGTCCAGCAGGTGTTCGATCTGCAGCATGGCGGCCACCTGGGCAATGCGGGCCTGACGCTCGGCCTTGGGGATCTTGCGCATTTCCAGGGCAAAGCCGATGTTGTCGGCCACGCTGAGCGTGGGGTAGAGCGCATAGCTCTGGAACACCATGGCGATGTCGCGGTCGCGCGGGGGCATGCCCACCACGTTGCGATCGCCGATGCGGATCTCGCCTTCGCTGGGGTCGTCCAGCCCCGCAATGATGTTGAGCAGGGTGGATTTGCCACAGCCCGAAGGGCCCACCAGGATCAGGAACTCGCCGGGCTCGACATGGATGTCGATGCGCTTGAGCACCTCGACACTGTTGTCGCCACGACCGTAGCGCTTGTTGATGCCCGAAATTTGCAACGATGAAGCCATTTGCCTTACCTCTCAACCCTTGACCGCGCCGGCCGTGAGCCCGCGCACAAAAAATTTGCCTGCCAGCACGTAGATGGCCATGGTCGGCAGGCCCGCGATGATGGCGGCCGCCATGTCCACGTTGTAGGCCTTGACGCTGCTGGACGTGTTGGCCAGGTTGTTCAGGCCCACGGTGATGGGCTTGGAGTCGGTGCCCGAGAACGTGACACCGAACAGAAAGTCGTTCCAGATGTTGGTGAACTGCCAGATCAGCGTGACCATCACGATCGGGGTGGACAGCGGCAGCACGATGCGCCAGAAGATCTGCCAGAAGCTGGCCCCGTCGATGCGCGCTGCATTGACCAGTTCACGTGGAATGGCGCTGTAGTAGTTGCGGAAGAACAGCGTGGTGCCGGCCAGCCCCGCCAGGCAGTGCACCAGGATCAGGCCGCCGATCGAGCTGGAGATGCCCAGCCAGCCCAGCACCTGGCTCATGGGCAGCAGCACCACCTGGAAGGGCATGAACACGCCGAACAGCAGCAGGCCGAACAAGGTGTCGCTGCCACGGAACTTCCACAGGCTGAGCACATAGCCGTTCAGGGCGCCCCACACGGTAGAGATCATCACGGCCGGCACGGCCATGCTGACCGAGTTCCAGAAGAAGGGCCGCAGGCCGTTGCAGTCCACCCCGGTGCAGGCCTGAGACCAGGCGATGGACCAGGACGCCCAGTTCAGCGACTGGGGCAGGGCCAGCAGGTCGCCGGCCCGGATCTCTTCGGCCGTCTTGAGCGAGGTCACCAGCATGGCGTACAGCGGCAACAAAAAGAACACGGCAGCAGCCAGCAAGGTCAGGTAGACCAGCAGCCGCGCCAGCAAGGATTTAGCGCTCATGGGGCTTGCTCCGCAATTCGCTGTAAAGGTAGGGAACCACCAGGGCGGCCACGGTGGCCAGCATCATGGTGGCGCTGGCGGCACCCAGGCCGATCTGCCCGCGTGAGAAGGACATGGTGTACATGAAGGTGGCCGGCACATCGCTGGCGTAACCGGGCCCACCGGCGGTCAGGGCCATGACCAGGTCGAAGCTCTTGATGGCCAGGTGCGACAGCACCATCAGCGTGCTGAAGAACACCGGGCGCAATGCCGGCAGCACGATGCGCCAGTAGATGCGGGGCAGCGAGGCGCCGTCCACCTGGGCGGCCTTGATGATGCTGTCGTCCACCCCACGCAGGCCGGCCAGGAACAAGGCCATGGCAAAGCCCGCGCTCTGCCAGATGCCGGCGATCACCACACAGTAGATGGCGTGATCGGTGCTGACCAGCCAGTCGAAGGTGAAATGCTCGAAACCCCAGCCGCGCACCAGTTGCTGCAGACCTTGCTCGGGGTTGAGCAGCCACTTCCAGGCCGTGCCCGTCACGATGAAGGACAGCGCCATGGGGTAGAGGTAGATGGTGCGCAAGGCGCCTTCGGCGCGGATCTTCTGATCCAGCAGCACGGCCAGCACCACGCCGATGGCCAGCGAGCCCAGCACGTAGCCGCCGCCGAAGATGGCCAGGTTCTGCAGGGCCAGCCACCAGCGGTCCATGGCCCAGAGTTTGTCGTACTGCATCAGGCCCACCCATTCGTAGTTGGGCAGCATGCGCGAGGCCGACAGGCTGAGCAGGCCGTTCCAGGCCATCAGGCCATAGATGAAGGCAAAGCCCAGCACGAAGGCGGGGGCCACCACCAGGCGGGGCAGCCAGTTTTCAAAGGAATTTTTCATGACTCACGGGGCATCGACATGCCAAAGGCCCTTCAAGCAAAAAAGGCGGGAGCACCAGGCGCTCCCGCATCAAAAGGCGGATCACGCCTTGGAGAACCAACCCGCAGACCGGGGGCAGTCGCCCTGCCCCCGGCATACCCGATTACCACCAGTACTCGACCTGTGCCCCCACCGTGGTGGCACTGCTGCGGCCACCCGCACCGAAGGTGGCGGCGTTGGCGGCGCCTGCGGCCGTGTTCCAGTTGAAGCGGCTCAGGTAGACGCGAAATTCAGGACGAGTCCAGAACTTGTTGTCGGGCGAGAAGGCCACGGCCAGGGTGCCCTTGTTGAGGTGCTGGGTGGCTTGCCCATCGATGGCCCGCGAGGTGATGCCCACGTCGAGCAGTACTTTCACATTGCGCGCCACACCGTAAGACATGCGCCCCCCGATCGAGGTGTCCTTGTACTTGGCGGCGTTGTCCGGTTCGACCGTCTGGTAGCTGGCCAGCGCCTGGCCACCGAAGGCACCCAGTTGCCAGTCGATGATCTCGGCAATGCGGGTTTGCTTGGCGCCGGCCTGGGCTACCCCAGCGTTGTCCAGGCCGTAAAACTTGCCATCCAGGCCTGCGTGGCCCGAGGAGGTCTGGACAAACAGCGAGTTGTTCAGGCCCGGCAGCAGAAAGTCGGCCTGGTTGTGCAACAGGCCCAGGGCACCACCGTTCTGGCCGATGCCGAAGCGCCCGTTGATCGTGGCGCCGGTCAAGGTCAGACGACCGCCCGGGTTGACCGGCAGGTCGCGCAGCTGAAAGTTGGCGCGGCGCGCATTGTTGCTGCTGGCGTTGCTGTTGTCTGACGAGCCCTGGGTGTAGACCGCCAGATTGAGGCGGGCCTTGCTGCCCACGCGGATGCCATCCACACCGGCGCCGTAGTTGTCACCGTCCTGCATCAGCCAGTTGTCCAGGATGTGGATGTCCTGGATACGGTGGTAGCGCTGGCCGGCCCACAGGGTCAGGTCAGGGGCGAACTCCAGGCCGGTGATGTCGGCGTACACCTGGGCCGTGCCGGTGTTGCCGTTGTACACCTTGGGCATGTAGTAGGTGCCCCACTTCAGGCCGCCACCGAGGTCCCATTTCTTGCCGATGCCGAACTCGATGTAGTTGTCACCCTCATTGCCCAGGCGGTAATGCTGCAGGTCGCCACCGAGCTGGTATTGGCCTTTTTGCTGATTGCCCGAAGCCGAGTAGAAGCCGCCACGGCCGTAGCCGAACAGCTGCACGCCGTTGTCGTCCAGGGTCTTTTTGACCACAGCCTCGATCTGCTGGGTGGTGGCTTCTGACAGGGGGGCCGGGTCAGCCGCCTGAGCGCTCACGCTGCAGGCCAGCAAGGCCGCAGGGGCCAGTTGCCACAGGGAGGGGGAATGTTTGTTCATGTCTAGGTCTCCGAATTCAAGAGGTGTTCTGGCCGTGCCCGGGCATGGCTTCGCCCGACCGGTCGGCCTGGGCCGCCGGGTCTGCCGGGGAACGGTTGTGCGAAAGGGGATGGGGCGGAACGTGCCCCGGGGCTTACCGCGTCTTGGCGGCCTGAGCGATCTTCTTCATGGCGTCGGCCACGCTGACCTTGTCGTCATTCCAGAACTGGCTGACCACATCCTTGAGGGCACCTTCGGCCGCTGGGGCCACGGCCATGCCGTGCGCGATGCTGGGCACCAACCCGCCACCCTTGGCAGATTCGACGAAGTCTTTCGAGGACAGCTTGGCGCAGTCATCAAACTTGTCCATCTTCATGCCCAGGCGCACCGGGATCGAGCCCTTGTTGAGGTTGAACACCTCCTGGAACTCCGGGCTCATGATGGCCGCAGCCAGATCGCTCTGAGCCTTCTGGGCACTGGCCTCCTTGAGTTTGAACAGGATGAACGAGTCCACATTGAAGGTGAAGCTGCTGGCCGTGCCCGGGGCTGCGGCACACATGAAGTCCTTGCCAGGCACCTTGCCCGCGGCCACGAATTCGCCCTTGGCCCAGTCGCCCATCAACTGGAAGCCCGCCTTGCCCTGGATCAGCATGGCGGTGGCCAGGTTCCAGTCACGCCCCGGCGAGCCGGGGTCGACGTACGACTTGACGCGGCGGAAGGTTTCGAGCGACTTCTTCATGGTGTCGCTGCCCAAGGCCTTGTCGTCGAGCTTGACCAGGGCGTCCTGGTAGAACTTGGCACCCCCAACGCCCAGCACCACCGACTCGAAGGTGGTGAAGTCCTGCCAGTTCTGGCCCCCGTGGGCCACCGGGACCAGGCCGGCTGCCTTGAGCTTGTCGGCCGCGGCAAAGAACTCGTCCCAGGTCTTGGGCATGGCGGCCACGCCGGCCTTCTTGAGGGCGTCGGAACTGGCCCACAGCCAATTCACGCGGTGCACGTTGACCGGTGCGGCCACATAGCTGCCCTTGTACTTCATCACGTCGGCCACGACCTTGGGCAGCGACTCGTCCCACTTCTCGGCCTTGGCCACGCTGTCCATGTTGGCCAGCACGCCTTCGGCGGCCCATTCCTGGATGGCTGGGCCCTTGACCTGGGCGGCCGAAGGCGGGTTGCCCGACACGACGCGGCTCTTGAGCACCGTCATCGCGCTGTCACCACCACCGCCGGCCACGGCGAAGTCGCGCCAGGTGTGGCCCTTGGCCTGCATCATCTTCTTGAGTTCGGCAGCCGATTTGGCTTCGCCACCTGAAGTCCAGTAATGCAGGACTTCCACCTCACCGGCTTGCACCGACAGCGCGGCGCCGGCAGCCACCGCCAGTGCGGCCAGTTTCGACAACTTGAACATGCCCTCATCTCCTTTGTAGTGTTGGATCATCTCTCACACGTGGGCGTGTCACTCGCCGCATCGCGTTCATTAATTTAATTAAAATAATGAATGCCCCCATCAGGACTTACCCCTAAGAGACCGGCCCACCGCGTCGCCCCCTGCGCTCAGCCCGCGCAAAGCAGGCCAGAAAGCCACCAGCTCAGGCCATGGCCTTTGATATGCTCAAACGATGATCACGATCCTGATCGTTGAAGACGACGAACTCCTGCTCGATGCCCTGACCGGGCAACTCCTGCAATTGGGCTATGCGGTGCGCAGCGCGGGCAGCGTGGCCGAAGCCCAGGCCGTGCTCGGGCGCGAGGGCATCGACGGCATGATTCTCGATCTGGGCCTGCCCGGACAAGACGGGTTGACCCTGCTGCCCTGGGCGCGCAAGAAGCTGAGCGGCCTGCCGGTGCTGATCCTGACGGCACGCGACGGTCTGGACGACCGCGTGCAGGGGCTGAACGCCGGGGCCGACGACTACATGACCAAGCCTTTCAACATGGTCGAACTGCAGGCCCGGCTGCAAGCCATGCTGCGGCGCGCCCGACTGCCCGCCTTTTCGCAGGCCACGGCGGGAGCCACCGGCCACTGGAGCACCGTGGGGCCGCTGCGCATCGACCCCCAGACCCGCGAGGCCACCCTGGCCGACGAAGCCCTCGAGCTGACCCAGCGCGAATGGGAACTGCTGGAGCTGCTGGTCAACCGCTGCGGCGAAGTGGTGACCCGTGACGACGTGCTGGCCGCCTGGCGCGCGGTGCCGCCCGAGCCGGGTCAGGCAGCGGCGCCCTTGAACTCGAATGCACTTGAGGTGTATGTGCATCGGCTGCGCAAGAAGCTGGACCCCTCGAACCTGAACATCCGCAACATCCGGGGCCTGGGCTACATGCTTGAAAAGCCCCCGGCCTGAGGCGCCCCCCCATGGCCCGCCCGCCGCCCCTGCCCGGGGTCTCCCTCAAACGGCAGTTGCTGCTGTGGCTGTTGCTGCCGCAACTGGTGCTGTGGTTGACTGGGGGCGTGCTGGCCTGGCGCGTGGCCCTTGAAAACGGCGAGCGCGGCATCGATCAGAGCCTGACCCAGTCGGTCAAGGCCCTGGCGCGGCAGATCAAGCCGATCGGCGATGGGCTGCTGGTGGACTTTCCCAAGGCGGCCCAGGACATCCTGGAGCAAGACCCGGCCGACCGCATCAGCTACATGGTGTCCTCGCCCCCGGGTCGTTTCCTGCTGGGCAATGCGCAATTGCCGCCGCCCCCGGCCGACAAGGCCCAGGCCGAGCCCGGCGAAGCCGTGCTCTACGCGGGGGTGGTGGATGAACGCCCGGTGCGCGTGGTGTCCCTGGAGGTGGATTACGGCTCGCCGGGCAGCAAGCAGCGCCTGCGCGTGCAGGTGGCCCAGAGCCTGACGGTGCGCGAGCGCATCGCCCACGAGTTGCTGGAAAAGATCCTGCTGCCCATGGGGCTGATGGGTCTGGTGCTGAGTGCACTGGTCTATGCCGGGGTGCTGCGGGGCCTGCGCCCGCTGAAGCGGCTGGAGGCCGAGATCGAACTGATCGGCGCCAGCCCGCAACCCGGCCACGAGCCCCTGCCCAGCGTGGCCCTGAGCACCGCACCGCAAGAGGTGCATTCGCTGGCCAGCACCATCAACCGCCTGCTGGCGGCGGTGGCCAAGGGGCAGGTCAAGGAAAAGCAGTTTCTCAACGACGCCGCCCACCAGCTGCGCACCCCCCTGGCCGGCCTGATCGGGCAAACCGACCTGGCCCTGCACGAGATGCAGGACTCGCCGGCCCGAGAGCGCCTGATCAAGGTGCGTGCCGCAGCCCAGCGCAGTGCCCACCTGGTGCACCAGTTGCTGCAACTGGCACGTTCAGAGACGACAGTGGAGCTGCAACCGCTGGACCTGCCCAACCTGGCCCGCGAGGTGGCCCGTGACTGGACCGCCCGGGCCCTGGCCGCTGGCGTGGACCTGGGCTACGAGGGGGAAGAGCATCTGAGCCTGCCAGGCAACCCATTGCTGCTGCGCGAGGCCTTGAGCAATCTGCTGGACAACGCCTTGCACTATGCCGGCCCCGGCAGTGTGGTGACCGTGCGGGTGCGTCCGCAGGGCCCGGCTCAGGTTGAACTGTCCGTCGAGGACAACGGACCTGGTGTGCCCGAGGAGCAATTGCCCCATCTGTTCCAGCGCTTCTGGCGGGGCAGCGAGAAGGCGGGCGGTTGCGGCCTGGGGCTGGCCATCGTCGAAGAGATTGCCCAACGCCACCGCGGCCAGGTCTTTGCCCAAACGCTGCAGCCGCACGGGCTGCAGGTGGGCCTGCGCCTGCCGGTGGGCTGAAGCCAGCGTTTTTCTGAAGGCGTCAGAAACGCGGACGGAACTGGCGCAGCAGACCGGCCGTGGACGCGTCCAGCCCGCGCACATCGCCCGTGGCCAGGCGGGGCTGGATGTCTTGGGCCAATTGCTTGCCCAGCTCGACCCCCCATTGGTCAAAGCTGTTGATGCCCCACACCGAACCACTGACGAAGACACGGTGCTCGTATAGCGCCACCAGCGCGCCCAGGGTGGCCGGGTCCATGCGCTCCAGCACAAAGAAGGTGCTGGGTCGGTTGCCCGGAAAGTGCCGGTGTCCGCCGGCATCACTGCGCCCCTGCAACAGGGCCTGGGCCTGGGCCAGGGCGTTGGCCACCAGCTGGGCATGGTGGCCCGGCAGGTCATGCGCCGGCTCGCGCACGGCGATGAACTCGACGGGCACGACGTCGGTGCCCTGATGGATCATCTGGAAGAAAGCATGTTGGCCATTGGTGCCGGGCTCGCCCCAGACCACGGGCGAGGTGCTGAAGCCCAGGCTGCGCCCCTGCAGGTCGACCCGCTTGCCGTTGCTCTCCATCTCAAGCTGCTGCAGGTAGGCGGGCAGACGGCGCAAGCCGTGGTGGTAAGGCGCCACGCTGCGGCTGGCAAAGCCATGAAAGTTGCGGTACCAGACATCGAGCAGGCCCAGGCGCACCGGCAGGTTGCGCTCCAGTGGCGTCTGGGCAAAGTGCAGGTCCATGGCGTGGGCACCGCCCAGCAGGGCCTGGAAGCCGGGGGCCCCGATGGCGATGGCCAGCGGCAGGCCAATGGCCGACCACATCGAATAGCGCCCCCCCACCCAGTCCCGAAAGCCGAAGGTGGTGCGGATACCAAAGGCCTGGGCGGCCTCCAGGTTGGTGGTCAGTGCCACGAAGTGGCGTGCCAGATCTGCCCCGCCCTGCTCAAGAAACCAACGCCGCGCACTGTGGGCGTTGGTCATGGTCTCGCGGGTGGTGAAAGTCTTGGAGGCCACCAGGAACAGGGTGTGCGCCGGGTCGATCTGCTCCAGCACCTCGCCCAGCTCATCGCCATCGACATTCGAGACAAAGTGGAATCGCTTGCCCGGCAGCGCATGCGCCTGCAGGGCCACCACGGCCATCTGCGGCCCCAGGTCGGAGCCACCAATGCCGATGTTCACGATGTCGGTGATCTGGGTGTCGGCCCGTACGCTCTCGGCAAAGGCCAGCATGTCGCGCAAGGTGCTATTGACGTCGGGCATGGCCGCATCGGCCACGGTCCCCTGGAACACCGGCAGCACCGCCCCATCCGGATCCGTGCAGTGCTGATTGCGCAGCAGGTGGTGCATGACCGCCCGGCCCTCCGTGCTGTTGATGGCCTCACCTGCCAGCATCGCATCGCGGTGCGCCTCCAGCCCGGTCTCACGCGCCAGCTGCATCAGCAAGGCCTCGGCCTGGGCGTCGATTCGGTTCTTCGAGAGATCGGCAAAAACATGCGGCGCGCTCAGGCTGAAGCGTGAAAAACGCGCCGGATCGCGTTCGAAATCGGCACGCACGTCAAAGTGACGCCCGTGCTGCTCGAAGTACGACAGCAGTTGGGGCCAGGCAGGGGTCTCGTCGCAGCGAAGTCGCTGTTTCATACAGTCCTTGAGTGGGTCGGGTCGAACATCGGATGGCCCGGCGCAAGACCGGGCCCAGGGAGGCCTCAAACCGCGAGCATCAGCTTTTCGAGTTTGATGGCATCAGCCGCAAAGGCCCGGATGCCTTCGGCCAGCTTTTCGGTGGCCATGGCATCTTCGTTGAGGGCAAAACGGAAACTGGCTTCGTCGTACTGGATCGGGTTCAGCGGCAGCGATTTGGCGGCCTCGGCGTCGAGCGAGCGGACAAGCGGCGCCTCACTGGCCGCCAACTGGGCCAGCAGATCGGGCGCGATGGTGAGCAAGTCACAACCAGCCAATGCGGTGATCTGGCCCAGGTTGCGGAAGCTGGCGCCCATCACTTCGGTGGCAATGCCGAAATGCTTGTAGTACTCGTAGATCTTGCGAACCGACTGCACGCCCGGGTCATTGGCCCCTGAAGAAGCCGCTTCGTCCCACTGGGCGCCCGCCGACTTCTTGTACCAGTCGTAGATGCGGCCCACAAAGGGAGAGATCAATTGCACCCGCGCCTGGCCGCAAGCCACGGCCTGGCAGAACGAGAACAACAGGGTGAGGTTGGTGTGGATGCCCTTGCGCTCCAACTGGGCCGCCGCCTGGATGCCTTCCCAGGTGGCTGCGATCTTGATCAGCACCCGGTCGGTGGGCAGGCCAGCGGCCTGGTAGAGCTCGATCAGGCGTTCGGCCCGGGCCACGGTGGCCGCCGTGTCAAAGCTCAGGCGGGCATCGACTTCGGTGGAGACCCGCCCCGGGATCAGGGCCAGGATTTCGCGGCCGAAGGCCACCAGCAGGCGGTCCATGATCTCGTCCAGGGGACGGTCACGGAAATGCTGCACGGTCTGGGCCAGCAGCGGCTGATACTCAGGCTTTTGCACGGCCTTGAGGATCAGGGAAGGATTGGTTGTGGCATCTTGCGGGCGGAAAGCGCCCAGTTGCTTGAAGTCACCGGTATCGGCCACCACCGTGGTGAACTGGCGAAGTGCGTCGAGTTGGTTCATGGCATCCTGAAAAAAAATCTTGTTCATGCCCGCAAAGCCGAAATGGTAACTTGATTACATCGACATCTCAATACAAAATACAAGAACTGCAAATTTCCTGGCGTTTTCAGGAAAAACCAAGAAACTCAGTTACGAAACCAAATTACATTACCGAGCCATGCAAAGCACCCCTGACATTGTGAAGCCTGCGAGCTTCGACCTGATCCTGTTTGGCGGCACCGGCGACCTGGCTTGGCGCAAGCTGATGCCTGCCCTGTTCCAGGCGTTCCGACATGGTTCGCTGCCAGATGGCGGTCGGATCATAGGCGTCGCTCGTGACAAACTCACAGACGAACAATATCGCAGTCTGATCGAGACACGCTTTCGCGAAGTTGACGGCCCGAAGCAGCCCAACCCCGAAGAGTTCGCGCGTTTTGCGGCCTTGCTTCACTACGTGCGCATGGACCTGTCCCAACCCGAGGACTACCAGGCACTGGCCAGCACACTGGCCGAGCGCGATGCCGCCACGGTGGTGATGTACGTGGCCACGGCGCCCGCCCTGTTCACCACCGTGGTCGAGCAGTTGGCTGCAGCGGGCCTGAACACCCCGCGCACCCGGGTGGTGCTCGAAAAACCCCTGGGCCACGACCTGGCCTCCAACCGCGCGATCAATGCGGCCGTGGGGCGTGCCTTTGGCGAGCGGCAGATCTTCCGCATCGACCATTACCTGGGCAAGCCCGCGGTGCAGAACCTGTTTGCGCTGCGTTTTGGCAACGCCTTGTTCGAGCCGCTGTGGCGGCGCGAGAACATCGCCAACATCCAGATCACGATCGCCGAAGACCTGGGGGTGGAAAAGCGCGGCCAGTTCTATGACAGCACGGGCGCCCTGCGCGACATGGTGCAGAACCATGCCTTGCAGTTGCTGTGCGCGATCGCCATGGAGCCGCCGATCAATGCCCACGCCGATGCGATCCGCGACGAAAAGCTGAAAGTGCTGCGCTCACTCAAGGCCTGGACGCCCGAGACCCTGACACAACACGTGATCCGGGGCCAGTACAGCGCCGGCTCACGCCACGGCAAGGCCGTTCCAGGCTACCTGGACGAGGCCGGCGTACCGACCGACAGCGACACCGAGACTTACGTGGCCTTGCGCACCGAGATCGAGAACTGGCGCTGGGCCGGCGTGCCTTTCTACATCCGCACCGGCAAGCGGCTGGCGGCGCGGGAGGCCCACATCACGGTCAACTTCCGCCCCACACCGCACCCGATCTTCAAGGCCCCGATCGGTGCCGCCAACAAGCTGGTGATCAACCTGCAGCCGCGCGACGGGCTGGAGCTGCACCTGCTGGCCGAAGGGCGAACCCAGCGCAACACCACGGCCTCGAGCACCGGGGCCACGCAGACGCTGGCGCCGGTGCAGTTGGATCTGGATTTCGACAAGCGCTTCGGCAACGAGCGGGTCGGTGCTTACGAGCGCCTGCTGCTTGACGTGATTGACGGCCGGCTGAACCTGTTCGTGCGCAGCGACGAGCAGGAAGAGGCCTGGCAATGGGTACAACCGATCCTGGAGCACTGGCAGGCCGGCCAGATGCCCCCCCGCCCCTACGCCGCAGGCACCTGGGGACCCAGTGCCGCCAGCGCCATGATCGCGCGTGACGGCCATTGCTGGAGCGAAGAGGCCTGAGAAGAAGCTGTTCTGAGCCGCCGCGATCACGCGCAAAAGCCGACCCAGGCCTGGATGGAAGGCGGATTCTTGTTGTACCCTGAATGGTTGACGACATGAATCCGCTGTTTTTTTGCTCACTGAAAGTCCACTGCCATGCTAGACCGCATCAAAGCCTCCATGTCCTCTCTGGCGCCGGCAGAGCAGCGGGTGGCCCAGTTGGTTCTGAGCGACCCCCGGGCCTTTGCCAACCTGCCGGTCAGTGAGTTGTCGTACCGGGCCCACGTCAGCAAACCGACGGTGGTGCGCTTTTGCCGCAGCATGGGTTACGACGGACTGTCTGATTTCAAGCTCAAGCTGGCCGGCAGCGTGAGCGAGGGCGTGCCCTTCATCCACCGCAGCGTGGATGCCGACGACAAGACCAGCGATGTGCTGGTGAAGGTGATCGACAACACCGTGGCGGCCTTCCTGAAGTACCGCAACGACGCCAGCACCACAGCCCTCGAGCGCGCCGCCGAAGCGATTGCCGGCACCTACAAGACGGGGCGCCGCATTGAATTTTTCGGCGTGGGCAACTCGGGCATCGTGGCGCAGGACGCGCAGCACAAGTTCTTCCGCCTGGGCATCACCTCGATTGCCTACAGCGATGGCCACATGCAGGTGATGAGCGCCTCACTGCTGGGCCCGGGCGATTGCGTGGTGATCATCTCCAACTCGGGCCGCACCCGCGACCTGATGGACGCGGCCGACATTGCGCGCAAGAACGGCGCCACCACCATCGTGATCACCGCCAGTGGCTCGCCGCTGGCTTCGGCCGGGCACATCCACCTGGCCGCCGACCACCCTGAAGGCTATGACCGCTACAGCCCCATGGTGTCGCGCCTGTTGCACCTGATGATCATCGACGTGGTGGCCACCTGCGTAGCATTGCGCATCGGCAGCCCCTTGCAGCCCCTGCTCAAGGAAATGAAGAACAATCTGCGCAACAAGCGATACGCCTGAGCGCAGAACCCGGAACGCGGTCGGAGGCCGTCACACGGTCTTCAAGCTGCAGGCATCAACTGGAGCTGCTGGATGGCCCTCCAGCTCAACGGAGTGTGTGGCGTGGACAACAAATCTCTTCGGTGCATCAGGTCTGGAGCCCTCCCTGGCCTCCGCTGGAAGTCAGTCATGGTGTGGGGCGCGACCGCATTGGTCAGCGCGCTGACCGGCTGCAGCCTGGCACCCACCCAGACCGGGCATGAGCACGATTACCCGGCCGAGGCGGTCACCCAATCCCCTTGGGCCCAGGCCTCGCAGCCCGAGGGCCTGGCGCCGCTGCCCTGGCGCAACCACCACTTCCCGGGCAAGCAGATCACCCACTTCCAGTACCAGCGCCTGGACGGACGCGACGCGGTGGAGGCCCAGGCTGACTCCTCGGCCAGCCTGCTGCGCCAGGTGTTGCGGGTGGAACCCGAGCGACTGGGCGCCTTGAAGTTTTCCTGGAAGGTGCCGGCCCTGATCACCGATGCCGACATGACACAGCGTGATGCCGACGACTCGCCGGTGCGCGTGATGCTGGCCTTTGACGGCGACCGCAGCAAGCTGTCCACGCGCAACGCGATGATGTCCGAACTGGCGCGTGCCCTGACGGGCGAAGATTTGCCCTATGCCACGCTGGTCTATGTGTGGAGCAACAAATTGCCTCAGGACAGCACCTTGAACAGCCCGCGATCGGACCGGATCCGCAAGATCGTGCTCGAATCGGGCCCGACCCACCTGGGACAGTGGTTGAACTATGAGCGTGACATCCGGGCGGACTACCAACGCTGCTTCGGCGAGGCCCCCGGCCCCTTGATCGGGGTGGCCATCATGACCGACACCGACAACACCCGCTCCCACAGCCAGGCCTGGTATGGGCCGGTGCAGTTGCAGTTGAAGCCCACCGCCAAGCCCTGAAAACCACCGCCACTGAACACTTCATTCAGTGAGCGCTCCATGGTTCGGGGGGCGGCATCATAAAGGGCAACAGGGGCCCACTCGCGTGATGGGATTCCCTGTATCGGCACAGGAATTGCTCTGCTAGCATGTTCATTCAATACCTGCTGGTTGTTACCAATTTCTGATGTTCGCCTTCATTCTGCGTCGACTGGCTCAGGCCGTACTGGTGATGATCACCGTGGCCCTGATCGCCTTCATGCTGTTCCAGTTCGTCGGGGATCCGGTGGTGTTCCTGCTGGGGCAGGACGCGACGCCTGACCAGATCCGGGAATTGCGCACATCTCTGGGGCTGGACCAATCCTTTGTGGTGCAGTTCTGGCGTTTTCTGCTCAACGCAGCCCAGGGCGAGTTCGGCCTGAGCCTGCGCCAGGGCGCCAAGGTGTCGCGCCTGATTGGCGAGCGCTTTCCGGCCACGCTGGAGCTGGCCCTGGTGGCCGCGGTGCTGGCCGTGGCGATCGGGGTGCCGATGGGGGTTTACGCCGCACTGCGCCGGGGCAGCTTCGGCAGCCAGTTGCTGATGACGGTCTCGCTGCTGGGCGTGTCACTGCCCACCTTTCTGATCGGCATCTTGCTGATCCTGGGCTTTTCGGTGGGCTTGGGCTGGTTTCCGAGCTTCGGACGCGGCGAGACAGTCAGCCTGGGCTGGTGGAGCACCGGCCTGCTGACGGTGGATGGCTGGCACCACCTGGTGTTGCCGTCGATCACGCTGGCGATCTTCCAGCTGACACTGATCATGCGCCTGGTGCGCGCCGAGATGCTGGAGGTGCTGCGCACCGACTACATCAAATTTGCACGGGCCCGCGGCCTGTCCAACCGCACCATCCACTTCGGCCACGCGCTGAAAAACACCCTGGTGCCGGTGATCACCATCACAGGCCTTCAACTGGGCTCGCTGATTGCGTTTTCCATCATCACCGAGACGGTCTTCCAGTGGCCCGGCATGGGCTTGCTGTTCATCCAGGCCGTGACGTTTGCCGACATCCCGGTGATGGCGGCCTACCTGTGCCTGATTGCCCTGATCTTTGTGGTGATCAACCTGGTGGTGGATTTGTTGTATTTCCTGGTTGATCCGCGCCTGCGGACCGGCCGCTCCGGAGGTCATTGATGAAAACCGACACCGGCGTACCTCGTCTGCGTGCCACCGGCCGCGCGTTTGAGCACATTGCCCGCTTCCACCCCGAGCTGACTGCCTTTCGCCGTGACCTGCATGCCCACCCTGAGCTGGGCTTTGAAGAGGTGTACACCAGCGCCCGCGTGCGCGAGGCCCTGAAGCTGTGCGGGGTCGACGAGATCCATGAAGGCCTGGGCAAGACCGGCGTGGTGGCCGTGATCCATGGTCAGCGCCGCGACAGCGGGCGGCTGATGGGCCTGCGCGCCGACATGGATGCCCTGCCCATGGCCGAGCACAACGACTTTGCCTGGCGCTCCACCAAGAGCGGGCTGATGCACGGTTGCGGGCACGACGGACACACCGCCATGCTGATCGGCGCCGCCCGCTACCTGGCCGAAACCCGGCGCTTCAATGGTTCTGCCGTTCTGATCTTTCAACCGGGTGAAGAAGGCTACGCGGGCGCCAAGGCCATGATCGACGACGGGTTGTTCGAGCGCTTTCCGGTCGAGTCGGTGTACGGCATGCACAACTGGCCGGGCATGGCGGCAGGCACCATCGGCATCAACCCAGGCCCCATGATGGCCGCCGCCGACCGCATCACCATTGAGGTCAATGGGCGCGGCGGGCATGGGGCCCATGCCTACCAGACGATCGATCCGGTGCTGGTGGCCGGCCACATCATCACGTCGGTGCAAAGCATCGTGTCGCGCAATGTGCGTGGCATTGACAGTGCGGTGATCAGCCTTTGCGCGCTGCAAGCGGGCGATCTGGGTGCCATGAGCGTGATCCCTTCCAAAGCGACGCTGGTGGGCACGGTGCGCACCTTCTCACCCGAGGTGCAAGACCTGGTGGAGCGCCGCCTGAACGAGCTTTGCAGCGGCATCGCCATGGGTTTTGGCGCCACGGCCAGCGTGAACTACGAGCGCATCTACCCCGCCACCATCAACAGTGAGGCCGAAGCCCGCTTTGCCGGTGACGTCGCCCAGCACCTGGTGGGCAAGGACCACGTGGTGCGGGACCTGGAGCCGAGCATGGGGGCCGAAGACTTCTCCTTCATGTTGCAGGTCAAACCCGGTGCCTACTTTCGCATCGGGCAGGGCACCTCGCACAGCAGCGGCTACCTGCACAACAACCGCTACGACTTCAATGACGAGATCCTGCCGTTGGGTTCGGCCCTGCACGCGGGACTGATCGAACAAGGCATGCCCTTGACCGCTGCCGTTTGATGGCCTTCACCTGATCTTTTCACCCCGCAACTGCGTTCAAAGACTCTCTATCCGAGGAGCTTCCGATGAAATTCAATCTTCAAGTCCTGTCGCTGACTGCCGCCCTGGCCCTGGGGGCAAGCTCTGTGGCCGCCCAGAGCGTGACCATCCGAGTCGCCAACCAGGGGGATTCGCTGTCAATGGACCCGCACTCGCTCAACGAGTCGCTGCAGTTGAGCGTGACCGGTAACGTCTACGAGCCCTTGGTGGGGCGCAACAAGGACCTGAGCCTGGCACCGATGCTGGCCACGGCCTGGAAGCAGACCTCCCCCACCGTGTGGCGTTTTGAATTGCGCCAGGGGGTTCAGTTTCACGATGGCTCGCCCTTCACGGCCGATGACGTGCTGTTCTCGTTCAAGCGCACCCAGATGGACGGCTCGGACATGAAGAGCTACACGAACGACTTCAAAGAGGTGCGCAAGATCAATGACCATGTGGTCGAGATCGAAACCAAGACGCCCTTCCCCATCCTGCCCGATGTGGTGTCGCTGGTGTACATCATGAGCAAGAAATGGTGCGAGGCAAACCAGGCTGTGGGCCCGGTGGACCGCCGCAAGGGCATTGAAAACGCGGCGTCGTTCCGCGCCAATGGCACAGGTCCTTGGCGCCTGCGTGAGCGCCAACCCAATGTGCGCACCACCTTCTCGCGCAATGGCAGCTACTGGGGCAAGAACGAGAGCAATGCCACCGACATCATCTACACCCCCATCGGCAACGATGCCACGCGCGTGGCCGCCTTGCTGTCTGGCGAGGTCGACGTGATGGAACCCGTGCCGGTGCAAGACATCGAACGCGTGAACAGCAGCCCCAACACCCGCGCCATCACCGGCCCCGAACTGCGCACCATCTTCCTGGGCATGGACCAGAAGCGCGACGAACTGCTGTACTCCAACGTCAAGGGCAAAAACCCGTTCAAGGACAAGCGCGTGCGCCAGGCCTTCTACCAGGCCATCGACATCGACGGCATCAAGAAGACTGTGATGCGCGGCGCCTCGAATCCTTCGGCCCTGCTGGTGGGCCCGGGCATCAATGGCTTTCAGCCTGACATGAAGCGCCTGCCGTATGACGTGGAAGCGGCCAAGAAGCTGATGGCCGAAGCGGGTTACCCCAGTGGCTTTGAAGTGTCGATGAACTGCCCCAACGACCGGTATGTGAACGACGCCCGCATCTGCCAGGCCGTGGCCGCCAACCTGGCCCGCATCAACGTGAAGATCAACCTGCAGGCCGAGACCAAGGGCACCTACTTCCCGAAGATCCTGCGCCGAGACACCTCGTTCTACATGCTGGGCTGGACGCCCTCCACCTACGACTCGCACAACGCGCTCAATGCGTTGGTGGCCTGCGTGGACGACAAGGGGGCCGGTCAGTTCAATCTGGGCGCGTATTGCAACCCCAAGGTCGACGACCTGACCAAGAAGATCCAGGCCGAGACCGACAAAACCAAGCGCAACGCGATGATCCGCGAGGCTTTTGAAATCCACAACGCCGACGTGGGCCACATCCCGCTGCACCAGCAATCGCTGGCCTGGGGCGTGAGCAAGAAGGTGCAACTGGTGCAATTGGCCGACAACTTCATGCCCTTCAAGTGGATGAGCATTGCCAAGTAAGCAGGCAGTCCAACGGTCATCCGCCCCCCCCCCAGCCCCTGCACGGGCTGGGGCTCTGAGCGTCAGAACATGAAAAATCCCCTGGTACGCTGGCTTGACAGCGACGTCGGCCACAGCTTCCGGAGCTCTCCGGTGGCCGTGGTGGCGGCGCTGATCGCCTTCGTCTGCGTCTTCTGTGCCGCCTTTGCCGGCTGGGTGTCGCCACACAACCCCTTTGACCTGAGCGCACTGGAACTCAGTGATGCACGGTTGCCGCCCAGTTGGCGCCCCGACGGGGTCTCCAAGTACCTGCTGGGCACCGATGACCAGGGGCGGGACATTCTGTCGGCCGTCATTTATGGCGCCCGGATTTCGCTGGTGGTAGGCATTGCCTCGGTTTTTCTGTCGATGGCCCTGGGTGTGGCCCTGGGCCTGTTGTCAGGATTTCGCGGTGGCTGGATCGACGCCTTGCTGATGCGTTTGTGTGACGTGATGCTGTCGTTTCCGCCCATCCTCGTGGCCCTGCTGATTGCCGGGGTGGGCCGGGCGCTGTTTCCCAATGCCCACGAATCGCTGGCGTTCGGGGTACTGATCCTGTCGATCTCACTCACCGGCTGGGTGCAATATGCGCGAACCGTGCGCGGCTCGACCCTGGTCGAGCGAAACAAGGAATACGTGCAAGCGGCGCGGGTGACGGGGGTGTCGCCCTGGCGCATCATGGTCCGCCACGTGCTGCCCAACGTGCTGGGACCGGTGCTGGTGCTGGCCACCATCCAGGTGGCCACGGCCATCATCACCGAAGCCACGCTGTCGTTTCTGGGGGTGGGCGCCCCGCCCACCTCCCCCTCACTGGGCACCTTGATCCGCGTCGGCAACGACTATCTTTTCTCTGGCGAATGGTGGATTACCGTCTTTCCCGGTCTGATGCTGGTGCTGATTGCACTGAGCGTGAACCTGCTGGGCGATTGGTTGCGCGACGCGCTGAACCCGCGCCTGCGATGAGCTGGCCAAGGCCGAGGCAAACATGAGTCTTCTACAAGTCAAAGACCTGGTGGTGGAATTCCCCGGGCGGCGCGGTACGCTGCGCGCACTGGACCACGTGTCCTTCGAGATCGCCCCAGGCGAGATCCTGGGTGTGGTGGGTGAATCGGGGGCCGGCAAGTCATTGACGGGCGCCTCCATCATCGGGCTGCTGGAGCCCCCAGGTCGCATTGCATCGGGCGAGATCATCTTGCAGGGCGAACGCATCGACAATCTCAACTTTGAACAGATGCGCAGCATCCGGGGGCGCCGCATCGGGGCCATCTTTCAGGACCCCCTGACGTCCCTGAACCCACTCTATACCGTGGGCCACCAGCTGATGGAAACCATCCAGACGCACCTCCCGGTCAACCATGCAGAGGCCCGCAAGCGAGCCATCGAGTTGCTCAAGGACACAGGCATTCCTGCGGCCGAGCAACGCATCGAACACTATCCCCACCAGTTCAGCGGTGGCATGCGGCAACGCGTGGTGATCGCGCTGGCATTGGCGGCCCAACCGCAGCTGATCGTGGCGGACGAACCCACCACCGCGCTGGATGTGTCGATCCAGGCCCAGATCATCACCTTGCTCAAGAATATTTGCCACGAACGCGGTGCCGCCGTCATGCTGATCACCCATGACATGGGCGTGATCGCCGAAACCTGCGACCGGGTGGCGGTGATGTACGCCGGCCGCATTGTCGAGACCGGCCCCGTGCACGAGGTCATCAACCACCCGAATCACCCTTACACCGCAGGCCTGATGGCCTCGATCCCGGACATGGCCGTCGATCGCGAGCGACTCAACCAGATCGACGGTGCCATGCCCCGCCTGAACGCGATCCCCACCGGCTGTGCCTACAACCCCCGCTGCCCGCAAGTGTTCGCCCGCTGCCGCACCGAACGCCCCGAACTGATGTCCACCTCAGGCACCCAGGCCGCCTGCTGGCTGCACGCACCGCAAGCGCCCCATGGAGACCCGGCATGAGCAGCCCCGCCCCCAACACGTCCAGAACCTCCGCACCGCTGGTGCAGGCCCACGATCTGGCCAAGACCTTTGATGTCTCAGCGCCCTGGCTGAATCGGGTGCTGGAAGGCAAACCCAGGCAATTGCTGAATGCAGTCGACGGCGTGAGTTTTGACATCGAGCGCGGACGGACCCTGGCCCTGGTGGGTGAGTCCGGCTGCGGCAAAAGCACGGTGGCCCGCCTGCTGGTGGGTCTGTATGAACCCACCCGGGGCCACATGAGCTTCGACGGGCAAAATGCCCATGCCGAGTTCAAGAAGCCCTCCGGGCGCCTGCTGCGTCGTCGCATCCAGATGATCTTTCAGGATCCCTACGCCAGCCTCAACCCACGCTGGACGGTCGAGGCCATCATTGGTGAGCCGCTGAGGGAACATGGCTTGGTCACTGGTGAAGCCGAACTGCGCGAGCGCGTTGGAGGCCTGCTGAAGTCTGTTGGACTCAGCGCCCTGGACATGCCCAAATACCCGCACCAATTCTCCGGCGGGCAACGCCAGCGGATCTCGATCGCCCGCGCGTTGGCCACCGAACCAGAGTTTCTGGTGTGTGACGAACCCACCTCTGCCCTGGACGTGAGCGTGCAGGCCCAGGTGTTGAACATCATGAAAGACCTGCAGCGAGAGCGTGGTCTGACCTATCTGTTCATCTCCCACAACCTGGCCGTGGTGCGACACGTCAGCGATGAAGTGGGGGTCATGTACCTGGGTCGGTTGGTGGAACGGGCTGACAAACACACCTTGTTTGCGGCCCCGCGTCACCCTTACACCCGCATGCTGCTCGACGCCATTCCCGAGATGCGCCAAACCGGGCGAGCGCGTACGCCTGTGCAGGGTGAGGTGCCCAATCCGCTCAACCCTCCGGGTGGCTGCACCTTCCACCCGCGCTGCCCCCATGCCAATGAGCGCTGCAAGAGCGAACGGCCAGCGTGGCAAGTTCTGGGCGAGGGCCATTGGGTGGCCTGCCACGCTGTAGCGGAAAACCGGCTTTAACAGCCTAACTGACAAGCTATCGCCATTTCGTTTTGGCAAGCGTTCTCTCGCTGTCTTGAAACGAGACACGTCAGGCCTGATCACCCCCAATTGCGCCCCCACATCACAGCGCCACCGGGCCGCCCATGCTGTCCTGTCTGAGCTCCGGGTGTCAGCTCATCCCTCTTGCCTTGACTCCGGCATCCGACACTGGCTTCAGAAAGCAAAAACCCCGCTGCGTTGCCGCAGCAGGGTTGATCTCTGATCAGAAGCTGGCTTACGCCAGCCACCAATTAGAAGGAGGTACGCAGACCCACGCCGAAGCCGGTCGACGATTGGTTGGCGTTCACAGCACCCGAAACGGCGCTCAGCGAACCCGAGCTGAACGAGCCAGCGGTGGTGACAGCGCCACCAGAGTTGCCGACGCGAGCGAAGATACCGTACACGGCAGTGCGCTTGCTCAGGTTGTAGGTGTAGCCGAAGGACCACTTGTCAGACTTGCCGCCGTCCAGCTTGATAGCGCTGTACTGAGCCAGCACGTTGCCAGCGCCCACGGGAGCGTTAGCACCGATGGACCAGCCCTTGACAGCCTTGTCGCCGGTAGCAGTAGCGATCTTTTGGTTGGTGATGGTACCCATGGCCTTGGCAACGCCGAAGTCATAGGAAGCGCCGATGTTGGTGTCGGTGAAATCGCCAGCAGTGGTGGTAGCGAAGCCCAGGCCAGTGTCAACGGTACGGCCGTTGGCGTACTTGGTCTTGGCATAAGCAACAGCCACATCGATCGGGCCTTGAGCGTAGCCGATACGGCCGCCGGTGTAGGTGCCGTTCTTGGAGGTGTCCAGACCGCCGGTGACTTCGTTGTCAGCGCGGTTGCCGAAAGCGTACATGCCTTGGCCGTAGAAACCGCCCAGGTTGCCCGGCAGGAAGTAGCCGATGGAGTTCGAAGCGCGAACGAAAGTCGGGCCCAGGCCGTTGCCAGAGTAGTTGGCCAGGGTAGCGCCAACGCTGTTAGCACCGAACGGGTCGAACACAGCGGTGTTCCAGAACGACGGAGTGTAGTCGCGGCCGATGCGCAGTTCACCGAAGTTGCCCGACAGGCTCAGGGTGGAACGACGGTTGAAGGTCAGGCCACCAGCGGCAACGTCAGCGCCTTGGTTCTTGGTGGAGGTGCCCGAAGAGCCGATGCCCGAAGCGGGGTTCAGAGCGGCTTCCAGGTGGAAGGAAGCGGCCAGGCCGCCACCCAGGTCTTCGGTGCCCTTGAAGCCCAGACGGCTGGAGCTGTTAGCCGAAGGAGAGATGCCGGAAACGCGGCCAGCTTGGGTCTTGACGTTTTCGTAGCCCAGGTCCAGAACGCCGAACAGGGTCACAGAAGATTGAGCCATAGCGGCGCCGGAAGCAGCCAGCACTGCCAGTGCAATCAGGGATTTTTTCATTGCGAGTTTCTCCAAGGTTAAACATAGGGCGCCGGTTCGAAGAACCGCAGGGTGCTGCCACAACTGCGATCCGCCGGTTCCCCGGGCCAACCTCCTTGATGGAAGTTCTCGCTATTGCAACAGACGTGCGGCATCCACGCAAAGGAAATAACCCCCAAACCGGACCTGTCTGGCGATTTCGTTGCACCTGTGCAACAAAACGACGAAGCCCATTCCTGCTCAGGATCAAACACCGAGATCCCCCAACGGACTAAACTTCAAGCCCAATTTGCCGACAACACTGGAACGGACTGACATCTCAGCCCGACACTAGCCATGGATCGCTTCCTCAGCACCGCTGATGCGGTATTGCGCACGCTGTACGCCAAACATCACAGCGCGACCCCCCACCCGGCCCGTGCAGAGGACCGCAGCCCTGAACGCCCGGAGGACAAGGCGCTGTCTGCCGCCCTGATGCGGGTGAATCATGTCGGAGAGGTCTGTGCCCAGGCCCTTTACACGGCCCAGGCAGCGTCCACACGCAACCCTGCACTGAAGGCCCATTTCGAGCGCGCAGCTCACGAAGAAACCGACCACCTGGCCTGGACGCGACAGCGCCTTGACGAGTTGGGCGACCGGGTGAGTATTCTGAATCCGCTCTGGTATGCCGGCGCTTTCACCCTGGGACTGGTGGCCGGACGCATCAGTGATGCAGTCAGCCTGGGTTTCGTGGTTGAAACCGAAAAACAGGTGGCAGAACACCTGCAAAGTCACCTGGACCGCCTGCCCGCAGATGACGAAGCCTCACGCGCCATCGTGGCGCAGATGAAGGTGGATGAAGAGCGCCACGCCCACGAGGCCCAAATGGCAGGCGCAGTGGAACTGCCGCCGCCAGCGAAAGCACTGATGCGCCTGGCCGCCAAGGTGATGACCCGCACCGCCCACTACATCTGAGCGGCTGCAGCGCCTGGGCTCAGACCTCGACGAGGTCGAACCCGGTGGTGATTTCAGCCGTCTTGCCCAGCATGATGCTGGCCGAGCAGTATTTGTCGTGGCTCATGGCGATGGCGCGCTCGATCGCAGCCGACGGAATGCCTCGCCCGGTCACTGTGAACTGCATGTGGATCTTGGTGAACACCTTGGGATCGGTGTCGGCGCGCTCGCTGCTGAGCTTGACCGAACACCCCCGCACATCGTGACGTCCCCGCTTGAGGATCAGCACCACGTCGTAAGCCGTGCACCCCCCCGTGCCCGCCAGCACCATTTCCATGGGCCGAGGGGCCAGGTTCTGGCCCCCGTTTTCAGGCTTGGCAGCATCTGGCGCGCCATCCATCATCACCGCGTGACCGCTGCCGGTTTCCGCCACAAAGCCCATGCCCGAACGCGTGCCTGCCGCGCCAGTCCAACTCACTGTGCATTCCATGCCATCACCTCATCAAATCAGCTAATAGTGGATCAATCTCGCTACTAGTTCTGAGCCAGCAGCAAGTTGATACAAATTCCTTGTTGCATCGCAACAAATTATCGCTACACTTCCTACATCGCGTAACGAACTCTGTTCTTCACGCACCGATTGTCTCCTCCACCTCCTCCTTTGGTGGATTTAGCCCCGAGTCTCACGACTCGGGGCTTTTTTCTTGGTGCCCTATGATCTGGGCCCGCCCGGGGCTTTCCTGACGTCTGATGCGGCCAGTCTGAGGCCCCGCGCGATCTACACTCTTTAGCGCAATGACCGTCAAAGCACTCAAACCGGCCGATTACCTCAAAAAAATCCTCACCGCACGCGTCTATGACGTGGCCGTCGAGTCCGCGCTGGAGCCCGCGCGCAACCTCAGCAAGCGTTTGCACAACACCGTGCTGCTCAAGCGAGAAGACCAGCAGCCGGTCTTCAGCTTCAAGCTGCGCGGGGCCTACAACAAGATGGCCCACCTCACGCCCGAGCAACTCAAGCGCGGTGTGATTTGCGCCTCTGCGGGCAACCATGCCCAAGGCGTGGCGATGAGCGCTCGCAAACTGGGCACCCGGGCCGTGATTGTGATGCCCACCACCACCCCTCAACTCAAGATCGACGCCGTGCGCGGTCTGGGCGGCGAAGTGGTTTTGTTCGGCGACAGCTACTCCGACGCCTACGGCCACTCCGTCGAACTGGAGAAAAAGCAGGGCCTCACCTTCGTCCACCCTTTTGACGATCCCGACGTGATCGCTGGCCAGGGCACCATCGCGATGGAGATCCTGCGCCAGTTGCAAGGGCTGGGCTCGCGGCGCCTGGATGCGGTGTTCGTGGCCATCGGCGGTGGCGGCCTGATCTCGGGCGTGGCCAACTACATCAAGGCGGTGCGCCCCGAGATCAAGGTGATCGGCGTTCAGATGAACGATTCAGACGCCATGATGCAGTCGGTGAGCGCCAAGAAGCGCGTCACGTTGCCTGACGTGGGCCTGTTCTCGGATGGCACGGCCGTCAAGCTGGTCGGCGAAGAGACCTACCGCGTGGCCAAGAGCCTGGTGGACGACTACATCGCCGTCGACACCGATGCCGTGTGCGCCGCCATCAAGGACATCTTCGTCGACACCCGCAGCATTGTCGAACCGGCCGGCGCCCTGGCCGTGGCCGCGATCAAGCAGTACGTCGCCACCCACAAGACCAAGGGTGAGACCTACGCCGCCATCCTTTGCGGCGCCAACATGAACTTCGACCGCCTGCGCTTCGTGGCCGAGCGAGCCGAAGTGGGTGAGGAGCGTGAGGCCCTGTTCGCCGTCACCATCCCCGAAGAACGCGGCAGCTTCCGCCGCTTCTGCGAAACCGTCGGCAACCTGCCCGGCGGCCCGCGCAATGTCACCGAATTCAACTACCGCATCAGCGACTCGGCCCGTGCCCACGTGTTTGTGGGCCTGACCACCACCGGCCCGGGCGAATCGACCAAGATTGCCAAGAACTTCAAAAAGCAGGGTTTTGAAGCCCTGGACCTGACGCACGACGAACTGGCCAAGGAGCACATCCGCCACATGGTGGGCGGCCACTCGGCCCTGGCGCAGGATGAACGCCTGCTGCGCTTCGTGTTCCCCGAGCGCCCGGGCGCGCTGCTGAAGTTCCTGAGCCTCATGAAGCCCAACTGGAACATCAGCCTGTTCCACTACCGCAACCAGGGCGCCGACTATGGCCGCATTCTGGTCGGCCTGCAAGTGCCTGCGGCCGATCACAAGGCGTTCGACCGCTTCCTGGCCAGCCTGGGCTACCCCTGCATCGAGGAAACCCAGAACCCGGTCTACCGCATGTTCCTGCAGCAATGACGATGCTGGCACGGCACCCGGTATGAAGGGATTGCGCCACTGGCTGCTGGCCGTCCAGTTCTTCACCCGCATTCCGGTCACGGGCCGGCTGGCCAACTGGGTGGGCTACAGCCCGGCCATGCTGCGCGCCAGCGCAGCCCATTTTCCGTCCATCGGCTGGCTGGCGGCCGGCTTGGCTGCAGCCGTCTGGTGGGCCCTGAGCAGCGTGTTGGGCGCCCAGGCCGGCACCCCGCTGGTGGCCGCCGTGGGCGCCACCCTGGCCACCATCCTGATGACCGGCGGCTTCCACGAAGATGGTCTGGCCGATGTCGCCGACGGCCTGGGCGGCAGCTACGACCGGGAGCGGGCCCTGGACATCATGAAAGACTCGCGCGTTGGGGCCTTCGGTGCCATGGCGCTGCAACTGGCCCTGCTGGCCAAGGTGGCCCTGCTGGCTTGGCTGGGGCACTCCGGCCTGGCCAACACCCTCGCCGCCCTGCTGCTGGGGCATGTGCTGTCACGCTTCTGGCCCCTGATCCTGGTGCGCCGACTGCCCCATGTGGGTGACACCGCCCGATCCAAAAGCAAGCCGCTGGCCGATCAGATCAGCGCCGGCGCCCTGGGAGTGGCCGGGCTGTGGTGTCTGCCCCCCTTGGCCTTGTGCGCCTGGGCTTTCGGCCCGGTGTTCGTGGGGGCCGCCCTGCTGGGCAGTGTGCTGGCGCTGGGCTGGATGTGGCGCCTGTTCGCCCGCCGCCTGCAAGGCTTTACCGGCGACTGCCTGGGCGCCACGCAGCAGGTGTGTGAACTGGCCTGCTACCTGGCGCTGGCCTGCACCCTGGCGCAGCCCAGCCTGACATGAAGCTCTGGCTGGTGCGCCACGCCCGCCCCATGGCAGCCGACTCGCTGTGTTACGGTCGCCTCGACGTCGAGGTCGACCCGGCCCAGACCGCTGAGGTGGCCATCAACCTGGCTCGCCAACTGCCACCGGGCGCCCATTTGCGCGTATCGCCGCGGCAAAGATGCGAAAAGCTGGCGCAACAACTGTGCAAAGCCCGCCCGGATCTGATAGCCCGCACCGACCTCGACCTGGCCGAGATGGACTTTGGCTCGTGGGAAGGGCAGCGCTGGGACACCCTGGGCGCCCCCGCGCTCGATGCCTGGGTGCAAGACTTCGGCCACCACCGGCCGGGCGGTGGGGAAAGCGTCAACGACGTGATGCGCCGGGTGGCCCAGGCTTTGCACAACACCCGAGCCCAAACCGCTGCCAGCAGTCATGCCGTCTGGCTCACCCACGCCGGGGTGATCCGGGCCGTGCACCTGCTGCGCCAGGGCATCCAGACGCTGCACGAAGCCCGGGATTGGCCCAGCCACAGCATCGGCTACGGCCAGATCGAATGCCTGGATCTGGGCCCGTCCGGCCCAACGCAGAGGCCGTTCAGGGCTTCTTGAGCGCCGGCAACTCCAGCGTCAGCGTGGGTTCGGCATCGCGTGAAGGGCCCAGCAAGGCACGCCGACGCTCCACCGCCAGCAGCACCACACCGTCTTCCAGCGCCGTGCCCACGCGGTAAGGATGGGCAGGCTTGCCGTCCACCGAAATCAGGGCCGCGCCCCATTGATGACCATCTGCCACCACGCCGATCAGGCTCAGGCGACTGGCCAGGGCGGGGGCCCCGGGCAGCGCGGCAGCAGGCCCCTGGGTGGCACCAAGGAAACGCGCCACCGCGGCCGGGTCAGCCTCCAGGGCGGCCCCCGCCGCCACCTCGACCGAGGGCACCGGCGCGGGTTGCGCGAGCCGCAGACCCCAGAACACGGCCGATGCCGCGGCCAGCGCCCAGACTGTAAAGGACGAGCCGCGGATCACCCAGCGCTGTGCCGGGGACAAGGTCGAAGATGTCATCATGTGCGGATTATGATTCAAGCGATTTCAAGTTCAGCTCTTCCAGACCTATCCGCTTTTTTGCCCACTTCGCCCATGAACCGCCCCCTCCATCACCTTCGCCGTCGCGTCCAGGCCGGCTTCACCCTCATTGAACTGATGGTCGTGCTGGTCATCATCGGCGTGCTGGCCGCCCTGATCGTGCCCAACGTGCTGGACCGGGCCGACGACGCCCGCGCCACCGCCGCGCGCACCGACGTGAACAACCTGGTCCAGGCCCTCAAGCTGTACCGCCTGGACAACCAGCGCTACCCCACCGCAGAACAAGGCCTGCGTGCCCTGATCGCCCGCCCCACCACCGCCCCGGTGCCCCCCAACTGGAAGCCTTACCTCGAAAAGCTGCCCAACGACCCCTGGGGCCGTCCTTACCAGTACCTGAACCCGGGCATCAAGGGCGAGATTGACGTGATGTCCTTTGGCGCCGATGGCCAATCCGGCGGCGAGGGCAAAGACGCCGACATCGGCAGTTGGCAGTGAACACCGCCAGGGCGCCCCAGCGCTCTTGCAGACCGCCCCCATGAACACCCTGGCGACCGCGCCGCGCACGCCACGGGGCTTCACGCTGATCGAGTTGCTGATCGTCATCAGCATCATGGCCCTGGCCAGTGCCGGCGTGGCCATGGCCCTGCGCGACAACAGCCAGACCCAGTTGGAACGCGAAGCCCAGCGCCTGGCGGCCCTGCTGGACACCGCCCGGGCACGCTCGCGCGCCAGCGGCGTGGCCGTCCAGTGGGTGACCACCCCCCAAGGCTTCACCTTCACCGGTCTGCCCGAAGGCTCGATGCCGCAGCAATGGCTGTCGCCCAACACCCAGGCCTTGCCCACACCCTTGCGCCTGAACCTGGGCCCCGAACCCGTGATCGGCCCCCAGCAGCTCACCCTGGTCAACAGCGAAGCCCCCGGACGCAGCCTGCGCCTGACCACCGACGGTCTGCGCCCCTTCACCGTCAGCAGCGAACCATGACCCGCCGCCAACGCCCCTGCCGCCCCCAGGGCTTCACCCTGATCGAAGTGATGGTGGCCCTGAGCATCGTGGCCATCGCCTTGCTGGCGGGTGCCCAGGCCAGTTCGGCCCTGACACGCAACGCCAGTCGCCAGGTCGACACCCTGCTGGGCCACCTGTGCGCCGAAAACGAATTGGTGAAAACACGCCTGTCGCGCCAGATGCCCAGCGTGGGCGACAGCGACCTGAGCTGCGAACAGGGCGGCCGCGCCCTGCCCGTGCATGTGACGGTGCGCGCCACCCCCAACCCAAGCTTCCGCCGCGTCGACGTGCAGACCTTCAACGAAGACGGCCAACCGGTGGTCCGACTTTCCACCGTGGTCGGACGCTATTGAGATGAAACACCCCCAGAACCGCTCACGGGGCTTCACCCTGGTCGAGCTGCTCATCGCGCTATCGGTGATGGCCATGATGGCCGTGCTGAGCTGGCAGGGCCTGGACGGCATGATGCGCACCCTGCGCCAGACCGACCAGCACAGCGAACAGACCCTGGCCCTGCAGTCGGGTCTGGGCCAGTGGCAAGCCGACCTGGAGGCCCTGGTCGATCTGCCCGACATCACCGCCATCGACTGGGACGGGCGGGTGCTGCGCCTCACCCGCCAGGGCCCGCCCAATCAACCCGAGGCCACCCTTGTGGTCGGCTGGACCCTGCGCAACCCCGGCGCCAACGGCCAATGGCTGCGCTGGCAGTCGCCGCCGCTCAGCACCCGGGGCGATTGGCAGAACGCCTGGCAGATGGCCGCCCTCTGGGGCCAGAACCCCGACCAGACCCAACGCCAACGCGAGGTGCTCATCACCCCCGCCAACGACTGGCAGATCTTCTATTACCGCCAGGACGCCTGGACCAACCCGATGTCCAGTGATGCCAGCAACAACCCGGGCGGCAACGCTGGCCCCCCTCCCGCCCCCGATGGCAAGGCGGCTGACGGCAAAGCCGACAACAAGCTGCCCCAGGGTGTGCGCCTGCTCATCACCTTGCCCCCCGGTCAGGCCGTGTCCGGGCGCATCACACGCGATTGGGTGCGCCCCATCCTGGGCGGAGACAAGTCATGAGCCTGCGCCACCGCCCCACCCAGTGCCCTGGCCCGCTTGCGGCGCAGCAGCGCGGCGCCGCCCTGCTGGCCGCCATGCTCACTGTCACCCTGGTGGCCACCCTGGCCGCCGGAGCGCTGTGGCAGCAATGGCGTGCTGTCGAGGTGGAAAGCGCCGAACGCGCCCGCGTGCAATCCAGCTGGATCCTGACCGGCGCCCTCGACTGGTCGCGCCTGATCCTGCGCGAAGACGCCCGCAGCGGCGGCCCCGATACCTTGTCCGAACCCTGGGCCATTCCCCTGCAAGAGGCCCGGCTTTCCAGCTTTCTGGCCGCCGACCAGAGCAACACGGCCAGTGACGACAAAGACCTCAGCGAGGCCTTTCTGTCGGGCGCCATCACCGACCAGCAAGGCCGCCTCAACCTGCAGAACCTGATCAACAACAAGCAACTCAGCGAATCGGCCCACCGGGCCACCAGCAAGCTGTTTGACCTGCTGGGCCTGCCCGAATCCCAACTCACCACCCTGGAGCAGAACCTGCTGCTGGCACAAAAAGCCCAGGACACCAGCGCCCCCCTGCCGGCCCAGCGGCTCGACCAATTGCTGACCTACGGCCTCAGCGCCAACACCCTGGCCCGCCTGCGCCCGTATGTCACCCTGTTGCCCGAGCGCACGCCGGTCAACCTCAACACCGCCCCCGCCGAGGTGATCTACGCCAGCGTACGCACCCTGGACATGGCCACCGCCCAACGCCTGGTCACGCAACGAACCCGCACCCCGTTCAAAGCCATCAGCGATGCGGGCGCCCTGATGGGCGACGCCGCCAGCCAACTCAGCGAAGCTGAGCACAGCATCAGCAGCCGCTATTTCGAGGTGCTGGGCCGCCTGCGCCTGGGCGACACCCGGGTGCAAGAGCGCTCTCTGGTGCGCCGCACCAACATGGAAGTTCAAACCCTGTGGCGCGAACGCGGCCAATTCGATACCGTGGCGCCCAACCCGACGCCGCCCTGAGCCCCCGAATGGCCCAAGCGGCTGCCGCCGAACCTTCACATCTCCTCTCTACAATGGGCCGCCACAATCTCCCATGAGCACCCTGATCGTCTACCTGCCCGATGGCGCCCCTGGCGCCAGCACCGAATGGGCCTACCTTCTCACGCCCGATGGCCGCACCGTGTTGCAGCAAGGCACGGCCACGGCTGCCCTGCTGCCGCAACCCACGCGGCCGGTCGAGGTGGTGGCCGTGGTGCCGTTGCACCAGCTCTCCTGGCAGCCCGTCGACCTGCCCCGTGGCACCGGTCCGGGCAGTGCGCGCCTTCAGGCCGTGCTGGAGGGCCTGCTGGAAGAACGCTTGCTGGATGAGCCCAACCAGCTGCATCTGGCGCTGGGCCCGGTGCCCGAAGCCGGTCGTCCGCAATGGGTGGCCGTGTGCAATCGGGCCTGGTTGAGCGCAGCCCTGCAAGCCCTGGAGGCCGCGGGTCGCAGCGTGACCCGCATCGTCCCCGAACTCTGGCCCGCCGCCCACGCCGAGGCCCAACCGGTGCTGCGCGCCGTGCAGGCGAGCAACCCCGACGAACAAGGCCCCCGCTGGGTACTGACCGGGCGGGATGCCACCAGCCCCGTCCTCAGTTGGCCCCTGCACGAGCACAACGAGAACCCCTTGCTCGACCTGCCGACGCTGCCCGAAGGTACCCGCCTGTGCGCCGAGCCGGCGCTGGCCCAGGCGGCCGAGGCGCTGCTGGGCCAGGCCGTGAGCCTGGAGCCACCAGCCACCCGCTGGCTTGAGGCGGCCGCCAGCCCCTGGGAACTGGCCCAGCAAAGCTTTGCCAGCACCCAGCGCAACCGACTCACCCGCCAGGGGGTGCGTGCCCTGCAGGCGGTCTGGCAGGCCCCCGCCTGGCGCCCGGTGCGCTGGGGCGTGGCCGCACTGCTGTTGGCCCAGTTGGCTGGCCTGAACGCCTGGGCCTGGAAGGAAAGCCAGAACCTGCGCCAGCGTGAAGCCGACATCCGCCAGACCCTGACCCGCACCTTCCCATCGGTCACCGTGGTGGTCGATGCCCCGGTGCAGATGGCCCGCGAGGTCAGCGCCTTGCGCCAGGCCGCGGGCCAGGCCGCCGGCAACGACTTTGAAACCCTGATGGGCGCCCTGGCGCTGGCCCTGCCGCCCGGGCGCCAGGCCAGCCACATCGACTACGCCAATGGCGAACTGCGCTTGCGCGGCCTCAACCTGAGTGCCGAAGAAACCGAGCAGACCCGTGAACGCCTGCGCCAACGTGGCTACGGTGGCCAGCCCGAAGGCGAACAATGGATCGTCCGCCAGGAGGCCCGCCCATGACACCCCAAGCCCTGCAAAAATCCCTGCAGCAACGCTGGCAGACCCTGGCCGCACGCGAGCGCCAGGCGCTGCTGCTGGCAACCCTGGTGCTGGCCCTGGCCCTGTTCTGGTGGGTGGGACTGGCCCCGGCCCTGCGCACCCTGCGCAGCACCGAAACCCGTCAGCACGCGCTGGACGCCCAATGGCAGCAGATGCAAAGCCTGCAAAGCCAGGCCCGCGAGCTGCAGCAGCAAACCCGGCTGTCGCGCCAGGAGGCCCTGCAAGCCCTGGAGGCCAGCGTGCGCCAGCGCCTGGGCGCGGGCGGCCAGCTCACGGTGCAGGGCGAACGCGCCACCCTGGTGCTCAAGGCCGTGCCCGCCACCGCCTTGGCGCTATGGCTGAGCCAGGCCCGGGCCAACGCCCGCGTGTTGCCTGCCGAGGTGCGCCTGAGCCGCAGCAACGCCGCCCCTGGCGGCAACCCCAACAACCCGGGCGCCCCCGCCGGCCGGCCGGCCCCTGCGGTGGCCGAGCCCGCCTGGGATGGCAGCCTGGTGCTGGCACTGCCCCCGGCCTGAGGGGCCGCGTCCGTTCCCATGCGCCTGCGCCCCCCTCTGTCGCCCCCCTCTGCCCACCCCCGTCGGGCCCAGGCTCCGGCGCGCCCACGCTCGCCGGGCCGGCGTTGGGCCTGGGCAGGCGCCCTGTGCGGCGCGCTGCTCAGTGCCGTGCTGGGTGCTCCGGCCCGCTGGCTGGCGGATACCGTGCAACAACTCAGCCATGATCAGGTCCAGCTGCTGCTGCCCCGCGGCACAGTCTGGAACGGCTCGGCCCAACTGGTGCTGACGGGCGGCAGCGGCAGCCAGGACCGCAGCACCCTGCCGGGGCGTCTGCAATGGCAGCTGCAGCCCTCGCTGCAAGGGCTGGGCGTGAGCCTGAGACTGCCGTGCTGCACCGAGCCCGCCCTGCAGATCCGGCTCAGCCCCAACTGGGCTGGCGCCACCGTGCAGGTGCAAGACCACCACTCGCACTGGCCGGCCGCCTTGCTCAACGGCCTGGGCACCCCATTCAACACCCTGCAGGTGCAAGGTCGGCTGGAGCTGGCCAGCCAGGGCCTGCAGCTGCAATGGATCGCAGGGCGCGCCCACCTCGACGGGCAGTTGCAGGTCGAGGCCCGCGATGTGTCCTCGCGCCTGTCCACCCTCAAGCCGATGGGCAGCTACCGCGTGACCCTGCAAGGCGGCGACAGCCCCACCCTGCAGCTGAAAACACTGGAAGGCAGCCTGCTGCTCGAAGGCCAGGGGCAATGGGTGGGCTCGCGCCTGCGCTTTGAAGGCGCAGCCCAGGCGGCCCCCGAACACGAAGCGGCGCTGGACAATCTGCTGAACATCATCGGGCGGCGCCGCGGCGCGCGCTCCATCATCACCTTGGGCTCTTGACATGACACACCCGACCCGCACCGTCGTTCGACTGGCCTGCCTCTCGCTGGCCACCAGCATCTTGCTGGGCGCCGTGCCCGCCGTGGCGCAAAACGCGGCCTCGCCCAAACCCGGCGAGCCCGTGACCCTGAACTTCACCAACGCCGAGATCGAAGGCGTGGCCCGGACCCTGGGCGTGATCACCGGACGCAACCTGGTGATTGACCCCCGCGTCAAGGGCACCCTGACCCTGACCAGCGAGAAGCCCGTCTCGCCCGCCGTGGCCTGGGACCAGTTCCTGGCCACGCTGCGCCTGCAGGGCTTCACCGTGGTCGAGGCCAGCGGCCTGTACAAGGTGGTGCCCGAGGCCGAGGCCAAACTGCAGGGTGGTCCGGTCACCGTCTCCAGCAGCGAGACCGACAAGCGCAGCCCGGCCGGCAGCCAGATCGTGACCCAGATCTTCCGGCTCAATTACGAGACCGCGAACAACCTGGTGCCCGTGCTGCGCCCCCTGATCAGCCCGAACAACACCATCAACGTCAACCCGGGCAACAACTCGGTCATCATCACCGACTACGCCGACAACCTGCAGCGCCTGGCCCGCATCATCGCCTCGATGGACGTGCCCAACGCCAGCGATGTCGACGTGATCCCGCTGCGTCACGCGCTGGCCAGCGATCTGGTGGTGCTGGTCAACCGTCTGATCGACCCGGGCAGCGGTGCCGCAGGCGCAGCCGCCCAGGGCCAGGCCGACACCTCGTTCAAGACCACGCTGCTGGCCGAGCCGCGCAGCAACAGCCTGATCCTGCGCGCGGCCAACCCGGCCCGGGCCGCGCTGGTGCGCTCACTGGTCGCCAAGCTGGACCAGCCCAATGCCAGCGGCGGCCCCTCGGGCAACATCCACGTGGTCTACCTGAAAAACGCCGATGCCACCAAGCTGGCCACCACCCTGCGCGCCGCCCTGGTGGCCGCCAGCGGGGGTGCCGGCAGCGCCAGCACGCTGACCGGCAGCACGGGCACCCCTCTGTCCACCAGCAACCTGGGCACACCGGGCAGCACCACAGGCAGCACGCCCACGGGCAGCACCAGTGGCCTGGGCAGCGGTGTCTCCAGCAGCTTCGGCAACAGCGCGCAACCCTCCACCGGCGGGCAGATCCAGGCCGACCCGGCCACCAACTCGCTGATCATCTCGGCCCCCGAACCACAGTACCGACAACTGCGCGAGGTCATCGACCGCCTCGACGGCCGCCGTGCCCAGGTGCTGGTGGAAAGCCTGATCGTCGAGGTCAACGCCAACAAGGTGGCCCAGTTCGGGGTGCAATGGCAGGGCCTGCTGGGCAGCGCCGGCGGCACCGTGGGCCTGCTGGGTACGAACTCCGGCGCGGCCGGCGCCAACATCCTGAGCCTCTCGACCCAGGCCCTGGGATCAGTGCTTCCGGGCAACGGCTTCAACTTCGGCATCGGCAGCAAGATCAACGGACAGTACGTGCTGGGCTTTCTGGCCCAGTTCTTGGAGAACAACGGCGACGGCAACGTGCTCTCCACCCCCAACCTGCTGACCCTGGACAACGAAGAAGCCAAGATCGTGATCGGCCAGAACGTGCCGTTCGTGACCGGCACCTACACCAGCACCAACAACAGCACCAGCACCGTCAACCCGTTCCAGACCGTGGAGCGCAAGGACGTGGGCCTGACACTGCGGGTGAAGCCGCAGATCAGCGAGAACGGCACGGTCAAGATGGCCATCTACCAGGAGGTGTCGAGCATCGACGCCTCCACCAAGAAAGACACCAACGGCCCCACCACCAACAAGCGCTCCATCGAATCGAATGTGCTGGTGGACGACGGCTCCATCGTGGTGCTGGGCGGCCTGATGCAGGACGAATACTCCGGCTCGGCCGACAAGGTGCCCCTGATGGGCGACCTGCCCGTGGTGGGCAACCTGTTCAGGAGCGAGAACCGCTCGCGCAAGAAGACCAACCTGATGGTCTTCCTGCGCCCGGTGGTGGTGCGTGATGCCGCCGATGCCGACGCCATCACGGCCGGCCGCTACGACAGCCTGCGGGGCGTACAGCAGACCGTGCAGCCCGCCCCGAACGCGATGATGCCCAGCGTGAATGGTGCCCCGGTGCTGCCGGCCCTGCCCGCCAAGGAGGCCTCAAAGGACGCCACCAAGGAGGGCGCGCGCTCCGCACCCGCCGCCAGCGACGCGGCCACCCCCGACAAGAAGCCCTGACCCCCGCCATGCGCTACCCCTTGCCCTACGCCTTTGCGCGCACCTTCCAGTTGCTGCTGGAGGACGACGGCCAACGCTGCACCCTGGTGCGCTCCGGCAACTCCGATGAGGCGGCCTGCACCGAGGTCATGCGGCGCCATGCCGTGCACGCCCTGCAGCCACTGGAGGCCCACGCGCTGGCCCAGCGCATCTCGGCAGCCTATGCCCAAGGCGAATCGAGTGCGGCCAGCGTGGTCAGCGAGGTGGAGTCCGATGCCGACCTGTCGCGCATCATGCAAGAGCTGCCTGCGGTGGAAGACCTGCTGGAGACCTCGGACGACGCCCCCATCATCCGCATGCTCAATGCCTTGCTGACCCAGGCCGCGCGTGACGGCGCCAGCGACATCCACATCGAGCCCTACGAGCGCCACTCCAGCGTGCGCTTCCGGGTGGACGGCACGCTGCGCGAGGTGGTCACGCCCAACCGGGCGCTGCACGCCGCCCTGATCTCACGCCTGAAGATCATGGCCGACCTCGACATCTCGGAAAAACGCCTGCCGCAAGACGGCCGCATCAGCCTGCGCCTGGGCACCCGCGCCATCGACGTGCGCGTGTCCACCCTGCCCAGCGCGCACGGCGAGCGCGCCGTGCTGCGTCTGCTCGACAAGAGTGAAAGCAAGCTCAGCCTCGAATCCGTGGGCATGCAGGGCGAAGTGCTGGCGCGCTTCGAGAAGCTGATCGGCCAGCCGCACGGCATCATCCTGGTCACCGGGCCCACGGGTTCGGGCAAGACCACCACGCTGTACGCCGGCCTGCAGCGCCTGGACGCCACGCAGAGCAACATCATGACGGTGGAAGACCCCATCGAGTACGAACTGGCCGGCGTGGGCCAGACCCAGGTCAACGCCAAGATCGACCTGACCTTTGCCAAGGCCTTGCGCGCCATCCTGCGGCAAGACCCGGACGTGATCATGATCGGCGAAATCCGCGACTTCGAAACCGCCCAGATCGCCATCCAGGCCTCACTCACCGGCCACCTGGTGCTGGCCACCCTGCACACCAACGACGCCGCCAGCGCCATCACCCGCCTGACCGACATGGGGGTCGAGCCCTTCCTGCTGTCGTCCTCGCTGTTGGGCGTGCTGGCCCAGCGCCTGGTGCGCAAGTACTGCAGCCACTGCCATGGCGCCGGCTGCGAGCACTGCGGCCACACCGGCTATGCCGGCCGCACCGGCGTGTTCGAACTGCTGGTGACCGACGAGGCCATCCGCGCCCAGATCCACGGCCAGGCGGCCGAAGCCGACATCCGCGCCAGCGCCCTGGCCTCGGGCATGACCCTGATGCGCGACGACGGCGAACGCCTGATCGCCGCCGGCATCACCTCGCGCGAAGAGGTGTTGCGGGTGACACGGGATTGAGTTGACAAGCACAGGCCACCGAATAATATAACCAACGTTATAACAAGGGATTGCCATGCACACACTCAAACTCACCCAGGTCGGCAACTCAATCGGCGTCATCTTGCCCAAGGAGGTCTTGGCCAAGCTGGATCTGCAAAAAGGCGATGAAATCTACCTGACCGACTCGCCCGATGGGCTGCGCATCACCACGCACAACCCCGAATTCGAAGCCCAGATGAAGCTGGCACGCGAAATCATGCGTGACCGCCGCGCCGTGCTTCATGAACTGGCCAAGTAAGGGCCTGCCATGAAAGCGCCCATCTGGCTTGATCCAGAAGTCGTCGTGGCCATCCACGAAGCACAACTGAGAGAACACGGGGGCATGGCCGGAACCCGGGATGCTGGGCTGTTGACTTCGGCCTTGGCTCGCCCCGCCAACCTGATGGCCTATGGCACACCGGATGCCTGCGCGCTGGCCGCAGCCTATGGCTATGGCCTCTCCCGCAACCACCCCTTTCTCGACGGCAACAAGCGCACTGGCTTTGTGGCGACAGAACTGTTTCTGAGACTCAACGGTTACGACTTGATCGCCTCCGATGCCGACTGCGTGCTGACCATGCTGGCCGTGGCGGCAGGGGACATCACCGAAGACGAATTCGCGGCCTGGCTGCGCCAGCACGTGCAAACATCGTCTCGCTGAAAGTTGCAGCGGCCGCTTTTTCTGACTCTGCCTCCAGCCTCGCCCTCACACCCCCGATGCCCGCCTACTCCTTCGAAGCCGTCGACCCCCAAGGCCAGCCCCGCAAAGGCGTGATCGAGGCCGACACGGCCCGTGCCGCCCGCAGCCAGTTGCGCGCCCAATCGCTGGTGCCGCTGTCGGTCGAGCCCGTGAAGGGCAGCCAGGCCGATGCCGACGGCGTGCACCGCCGCGGCCTGTTCGGCCAACGCGTGTTCAGCGCCACCACCCTGGCCATCTGGACGCGCCAACTGGCCGGCCTGGTCAGCTCGGGCCTGCCGCTGGAGCGGGCCCTGACCGCCATGGCCGACGAGGCCGACAGCGAGTCGCAACACCACCTGGTGGCCAGCCTGCGCGCCGAGGTCAATGCCGGCGCCTCGTTCGCCCGGGCCCTGGCGCAGCACCCGGGCGAGTTCTCGGACATCTTCACCGCCGTGATCGCGGCCGGCGAGCAAAGCGGCCACCTGGGCATGGTGCTGGAGCGCCTGGCCGATGACCTGGAAGAACGCCAGGCCCTGCGCGGCAAGCTGATCGGCGCGGCCCTGTACCCGGCCATCGTCACCTGTGTGGCGGTGGTCATCGTGCTGTTCCTGGTGGGCTATGTGGTGCCGCAGGTGGCCAATGTGTTTGCCGGCACCAAGCGCGCCCTGCCCTTGCTGACCCAGATCATGCTGGGGGTGAGCGAGCTGGTGCGCCACTGGGGCTGGCTGATCGGACTGGTGCTGGTGTTGCTGGGCGGGCTGACGCGTTACCTGCTCACGATCGATGCCTGGCGCCTGCGCTTTGATGCCGCCTGGCTGGGCCTGCCCCTGGTGGGCAAGCTCAGCCGCGGCTACAACGCGGCGCGCTTTGCCAGCACCTTGGCCATGCTGGCCGCCGCTGGCGTGCCCATCCTGCGTGCCTTGCAGGCCGCCGCCGAGACCGTGTCCAACCGCGCCATGCGGGCCGACGCCCTGGACGCCCTGGTGCTGGTGCGCGAAGGGGCGCCCCTGGGCTCGGCCCTGGCGCAGAAAAAGCGCTTTCCGGGCCTGGTGGCCATGTTTGCCCGGCTGGGCGAGCAGACCGGGCAGCTGCCGGTGATGTTGCAACGCGCCGCGGTGCAGCTTTCGACCGAAGTGCAGCGCCGTGCCATGCAACTGGCCACCATCCTCGAGCCCTTGCTGATCGTGGGCATGGGCCTGATGGTGATGCTGATCGTGCTGGCCGTGCTGATGCCCATCATCCAGCTCAACCAATTCGTGAAGTGAGGATTCGGTATGCCGGTTTCACTAGAAGGGCAATTGGTCGTGGCGATTTCGTCGCGGGCGCTGTTCGACTTCGAGGAAGAGAACCGGATTTTTGAGCAGGGCGATGACCAGGCCTACATGCGGCTGCAGCTGGAGCGGCTGGAGCTGCCCGCCCGGCCGGGGGTCGCGTTTTCGCTGGTGCAGAAGCTGTTGGCCTTCAACCAACCGGGGCGCCAGTTGGTCGAGGTGGTGATGCTGTCGCGCAATGACCCGGTCAGCGGCATGCGGATCTTCCGTTCGGCACAGGCCGGGGGCATCCCGATGCAGCGCGGGGTGTTCACCCAGGGGCGTGATCCGTTCCGCTACCTTCGGCCCTTGGGGGCGCACCTGTTCCTGTCGGCCAACGAGAGCGATGTGCGCCAGGCGCTGGCCATGGGCTTCCCGGCGGCGCGGGTGCTGACCGAGTCGGTGCAGGCCAGCAACAGCCACCCGAGCGAGGTGCGCATCGCCTTCGACGGCGACGCAGTGCTGTTCTCGGACGAGGCCGAACGCGTCTACCAGAGCCAGGGCCTGGATGCCTTTCAACAGCACGAACGCAGCAAGGCCGGCCACCCACTGCCCGATGGCCCGTTCAAGCCCCTGCTGGCCGCACTGCATCACCTGCAGCAGGCGGGCACGGCCCACATGCGCATCCGCACGGCCCTGGTCACAGCCCGCAGCGCCCCAGCCCACGAGCGCGCGATCCGCACGCTGATGGACTGGAACATCGCGGTGGACGAGGCCATGTTCCTGGGTGGGCTCGAAAAAGGCGGCTTTCTGCGCGAGTTCGAGCCCGACTTCTTCTTTGATGACCAGACCGGCCACGTCAACTCGGCGGCCCGCCATGTGCCCGCAGGCCATGTCAACAGCGGGGTCTCCAACCCACCGCCCGCGGCCTGAGCAACGCCCCCCTCCGCGGTGAAGCCTTTGTAAAGGCAGCGTAACACTGCGAAAAACTGCCCGCCAGGGCCTGCCCTCAGGCGTTGAAGTCTTGGCCCTGTGCCACCATCTGTCCCCGACGAAAGGATCAGCATGAGCTCTACTGACCGTTTGCGCGCTTTGGCCGCAGCTTTGAAAACCCCCTGGGCCCCCGCTTGCCTGGGCTTGTTGTTGTGCCTGGGCCCGCTGGGCGCCAGCGCTGAAACCACCCCGGCCGCCACAGCCCAGCCCTCGGACGAACAGCCCAGCGAGGGCGAAGCCCTGGCGGCACGCCAGTTCCGCATGCTCGACTTCAATGGTGACGGCTACCTGTCGCGCGGCGAAGTGGCCCTGTTCCCCAAGCTGTCCAAGGCCTTTGACGCCGCCGACGCCAACCACGATGGCAAGGTGAGTTTCGAGGAGATCCGAGCCTATGCGTGCGAAGTCCGCGCCCAAAAGGACAAGGCAGAAGCCAGCAGCAAGGCCGACGCCAACGCCGCCAAGCCCTGACCCCCTCCCCAAGCCGGTTCTGCCCCGCTCTGCACAGCTCAGCCCCATGTTCCTCCAGCAACTGAAGTCTTTCGGTACCGTCACTGCCCGTGTCTGGGCCCTGTCCCTGCCGTATTTCAAGTCTGAGGAGCGCTGGAAGGCACGCGGCCTGCTGGCGGCGATCGTGGGCCTGAACCTGGCCGCCGTGTACATGCTGGTGCTGATCAACGACTGGAACCGGGTCTTCTACGACGCGCTGCAGAACAAGCAGGCCGACGTGTTCTGGCAGCAACTGGGGCGTTTTGCCTTGCTGGCGGCGGTGTACATCGTCATCGCGGTCTACAAGTTCTACCTCACCCAATGGCTGGAACTGCAGTGGCGCCGCTGGATGACGCGGCATTACCTGCAGCGCTGGCTCAGCCAGCACCTGTTCTACCGCCTGGAACTGAGCCGCTTTGCCCGCGCCCAGGCCCAGGGGGCCGCCTCGCCCGACAACCCCGATCAGCGCATCCAGGAGGACGTCAACCTGTTCACCTCGGCGTCGATCTCGCTCAGCATGGGCCTGCTCAATGCGGTGGTCACGCTGGCCAGCTTTGTGGGCATTCTGTGGGGGCTGTCGGGCAGTTTCGGGTTCTCTTGGCAAGGCAGCGACTACAGCATCCCGGGCTTCATGGTCTGGATGGCCGTGCTCTATTGCGTGGCCGGCAGCGTCGCCACCCACTACATCGGCCGGCCCCTGATCGCCCTGAACTTCGGGCAACAAAAGCTGGAGGCCGACTTCCGCAGCCACATGGGGCGGGTGCGTGAGTACAGCGAATCCATCGCACTGGACCGGGGCGCCGCGGTCGAAAACCAGCAACTGGACCTGCGCTTCTCGCACGTTCTGCGCAACACCCTGGACCTGATGCGGGCCCAGAAACGCCTGATCTGGTTCACCACCTTCTTCGGCCAGGCCGCCACGGTGTTTCCCTTCATCGTGGCAGCGCCGCGTTTCTTCAGCGGCGCCATCCAGTTGGGCGAGTTGATGCAGATAGCCTCGGCCTTTGACCGGGTTCAGGGCTCACTGAGTTGGCTGGTCGACAACTACGACGCCCTGGCCGGGTGGCGCGCCACCACCGAACGCCTGGCCAGCTTTGAAGAAAATCTGAATGCCCTGCAAGCCTCTCCTGACGGGCTGAACACCCACGCCGGCGACGCGCTGCGCATCGACCAACTGAGCCTGTCCTTGCCTGACGGGACCCCGCTGCTGGCCCCCAGTTCAGCCCGGATCTCGGCTGGCGAACAGGTGCTGATTCAGGGCCCTTCGGGCAGCGGCAAGTCCTCGCTGTTCCGCGCTCTGGCCGGTTTGTGGCCTTATGCCCAGGGCTCGATCACCCAGCCGGCGGATGTGATGTTCATCCCCCAGAAGCCCTATCTGCCCAACGGTCGCCTGCGCGAAGCCCTGGCCTACCCCGAATCGCCCAGCCGGTACGACGACGCCCAACTGCATGAGGCCCTGGAGCAGGCCCTGTTGCCGCACCTGAAAGAGGCCCTGGAGCAGGAAGACGCCTGGGGACAGAAGCTCTCCGGCGGCGAGCAACAGCGGCTGGCCCTGGCCCGGGTCTTCCTGAAACAGCCCGCCTGGGTGATGGCCGACGAGGCCACCAGTGCCCTGGACGAGGCCAGCGAAGGGCTGATCTATCAACGCCTGCGCGCACTCACCCAAAAGCGGGGCGGAGGCCTGGTGTCGATCGCGCACCGGCCGGCGCTGGCCGCTTTTCATCAACGCCGCTGGCAACTGGAGCCGCTGCCGGGGCCAGGCCGGGCATTCCGGCTGGTGAGTGATTCGGGCAGCCTGAGCACCCCATAAAAAAACGCAGCCCGGAGGCTGCGTTGAATTTGGAAGAAACTCGCTCGCTCAAACCATCAGAAAGAATGACGGATACCGACGCCGAAGCTGTTGCCAGTCGACTTGGCGGTGATCTTGTCGTTCATGTACACCGCATAGACGTCAGTGCGCTTGGACAGGAAGTAGTCGTAGCCAAAGCTGGCGGTCTTGCGCGATGCGCCACCGTCGATCTTGGTCTGCGCATAGGCCGCCAGGAACTTGCCGGCACCCACCGGAGCGGAAGCGCCGATGGAGGTCGTCTTGGCCTTGGGGGTCAGGTCATTGTTGGCCTGGCCATAGGTCAGAAAGGCCTTGGCCACCGAGAAGTCATACGAGCCACCCAGCATCCAATCGGTCTTGGTGTTGAGCGGAGAGAAGGTGGTGACGGTGGGATTGGTCAGCTGATCACGTTCGTAGAAGGCGGTCAGAGCCAGAGGGCCGTTGAAGTACAGGGCGTTGGCGCCGACGTTCTTCTTGCCCGAGTTGCCACCCGTGTCAGCCAGGTTGCTGAACTGGTAGTGCACATTGCCCGACAGACCACCGAACTTGGGTGTGCTGTAGATGATTTCGTTGGACCAACCCGTGTCCGACGGCGTGGTGGCCGTCCAGCCCGTGCCATTGAACAAGCCCACGTTGGCGTGCAACACCAGCGGCGAGAAGGTGAAGGAATCACCGAAGGGGTTGAAGATGACGGTGGGCAGGAAGTTGGGCGCCAGACCGCGACCAATGGTGACGGCACCGAAATCGCCCGACAGGCCCAGGTTGGCGTCACGCGAGAAGAAGTTGTCGCCCGAGAAACGGCCCGGGGTGCCCGAGTTGATGCGCATGAAAGAGGTCAGCGCAAAATTGGCCTTGAGGCCACCGCCCAGGTCTTCGGTGCCCTTGAAACCGACCCACGAGGTGGTCATGCCACCACTGCCCACCTGCTTGGTGGCAGCAGAATCACCAGCCATGCGGATGGAACCTGCAAAGCCGTCCATCAGGCCCATGACCTGAACCGAGCTTTGCGCCTGCGCGCCACCGGCCACAGCCGCCAGCGCCAACATCGACAGAAGAGATTTTTTCAAGTTTTTCTCCAGAGGTTTAAAAAACAGCACGCCATGAAAATCAAACAGACCCGGTGCAAGCCGGGCATCCCCGAGCGACCGCAGCGGCTCCATGCTCCCCCGCTCGGTGGCCTGCCTGGGCCACCTGACGATCGCAATCCCAGGGATGAGGTCTGTTGACACTCCGTTGTCAGCACACGAATGAAACAGACCGTTTCAATTTAGTGACAAGCAATTGGCGGGCCATCCTGAAGGTCAGATAGTGACCATATGAAAACCGTTACACCCACTTGAACGGCTTTCAGCTAGGAACTGTATCCAAGTTCGGGCCCGCTTCAGGTCCCGAACGACCGCCGGCAGGCGGCGCTACAGCGTGTCAGGGCGCCGCGCACGCTCTTGCATGCCGCGGCGATAGTCCACGCAGGCCTGGGTCTCGGTGTTCTGTGGCTTGGCACATTCGCGGTGCATGCACAGCGTGCGCAGCAAAATACCCACGTCAGCACACAACGCCGCACCATTTTGGTGATTTTTATCACCTGCAACGTCGGCCGGAGGAGGCGCGGCGGCACTGGCCGCCGGTCGCGGGATGGGGTCGGGACGCCGATGACGTGCCACGGCTTGCGGAATGGAGGGGGCCGGAGTCGCTCGAGCTGGTGCCTGTGGCACCGGCGCGGCGGCAGGCGCCGGCACCGGAGGCGGCACGGCCTCTGGCGCGGGTAACACCGCTGGAGCTGTCTGCTTCGGTGCAGTCTCAGTGAAGATGGATTCCGTCGCTCGGGCCGGGTTTTGCCACCAGCGCCAGCCGGCCCCACCGACCAGCATCAAGGCCACGACCATCAGCGCCCAAACCAGGCGCGCCGACCGAACACCTGTTGGCCGAGCATCGGCCTTGGGCTCTGACGCCAGCGACAAATCCACCGTCGCATCAGACCACACGGGTGCGCCGACGACGGCTCCTTGCTCGGGCACAGCGGCGCGGCGAAGACCTGGCGAGGCGCTCGTCAGGTCCACCGTCGCCTCGATTTCCGCCCCCCGCTCGGGCCACGGCTGGGTGGCCGCATCGGGCTCGGTTCGCGCCGACACGCCATGGGCCTGGGCCGCAGGCAGCCAAAGGTCGCCGAGTTCGGCGCGCCAGTCAAAACGGCTCAGGTTCTCGTCATCAGGCCTCAGTTGCATGCACTCCGCCAGGACTCGGGTGCTGGCAGGTCGCCGCTCGGGTCTGATTTCGAGCGCCTGCCCCAAGCCGTCCAGAAAAGGGGCCGAATAGCGCAGACCGAATTCGGTGGTCAACACGCGGGCCACTTCGTGGAAGGGCTGCATGCGGTCCTTGATGATGCGGAAGGTGGCCGGCGTTGGCGCCTGGCCACACAGGCAGTCATACACCACGGCCGCCAGAGAATACAGGTCGGACCAGGGCCCGGGTTGCATGTCTTCGGTGTCTGCATACTGCTCGATCGGGGCGTAATGCACCTTGAGGATGGCCGTGTGCTGATGCCCCCGACCGGCCAGGGCGCGACGCGCAGCCCCCAGATCAAGCAGCACAGGCGGGCCGATGTCCTGCAGGAAGATGTTGTCGGGCGACACATCACGGTGCAGGGTCTGGTGCTCATGCAAGCACTGCAAAGCCCCCAGCAGCCCTCCGATCACCTTGCGCAACCAGGCTTCGGGCGGCGGCCCCCGCATCTGGGTGCGCGCCTGCTGCAGGGTCATGCCCTGGTACAGCGGCATCACCATGTAGGCCGTGCCGTGGGTCTCCCAGAAGCGGAACACCTTGACCAGCGACGGGTGGTCGAACGAGGCCAGCAAACGCGCCTCGTTCAAAAAACCCTGCAGCCCGCGTTGGAAAGCCGCGGCCTCATGAGGCGAACGCAGCGCCACCGACAGGCCCGGCCCCCGCCCGACCAGGGCACCCGGCAGGTACTCCTTGATGGCCACCGAGCGCTGCAAAGAGCGGTCAAAAGCCTTGTAGACCAGCCCAAAACCACCGACGCCCAACAACCCCTCGATGTCGAACTCGGCCAGCCGCGTCCCCACCGGCAGGGCGTCGGCATGGCTGGGTGCCTGAGCGGCGCGTTCGGGCAGGACGGGAGAGGACATGGCAGGGAAGGGGCTGGGCGAGGCGCACACCGCGCACAAGAGGGCGGCATGCTCCCTGCGTGGTCTGCGGCATTCACGAACATGCTCGCACCGCCAATTGTCCTTAATTTGACCGACGAACGGCTAAAACGGTCAAATTTCGCGCCGACCGTCGAAATTTTGCGCTTGGATTTTTCGGATACCCGGTGCGAAGGCGCGGATCAAGCCCCTGTGCCGGGTCGGGGCCGTTACCATTGGCGCCATGTTCAGTTACCGCCACGCCTTCCATGCGGGCAACCACGCCGATGTGCTCAAGCACACCGTGCTGGTGTCCGCGCTCCAATACATGACCGAGAAAGACGCGGCCCTGACGGTGATCGACACCCATGGGGGCGCGGGCCTTTACAGACTGGACGGTGATTACGCCAGCACCAGCGGAGAAGCCGATACCGGCATCCGCTGCCTTGTCGACGGCCCCTTCTCGGCCCAAAACACAGCCCTGGCTGTGAAGCAGCCCCCAGCCAAGCCGGCAGCGGATGCCGCCGCCAAACCCCTCACGCCGGCACTGCAAAGCTATCTGGACCAGATCCGCTCCTTCAACAGCGGCAACTCGCTCAAGGTGTACCCGGGCTCGCCCTTCATCATCCAGCGCCTGTTGCGCAGCCATGACCGCCTGAAGGTGTTTGAGCTGCACCCCACGGATGCCCGCTCGCTGGACGGCAACATCGCCCAGTTGGAAGCCGGCCGCCAGGTGGCAGTGCTGCGCGAAGACGGATTTGAGGGCGTGAAGAAGTTCCTGCCGCCGCCGGCACGGCGCGCCCTGCTGCTGTGCGATCCCAGCTACGAGATCAAGACCGACTACCTGCGGGTGCAGGATCTGATGGCCGATTGCCTGAAGCGTTTTGCCACCGGCACCTATGCGGTCTGGTACCCGATCATCCCGCGCCCCGAGGCTCACGATCTGCCCAAGCGCCTGAAGACCATGGCCAACAAAGCTGGCAAAGCCTGGCTTCACGCCACACTGACCGTGAAATCCGGCAAGGCCGGCACCGGACTGCCGGCCAGCGGCATGTTCCTGATCAACCCGCCGTTCACGCTCAAGGCCATTCTCAAAGAGGCCCTGCCGCAGATGGTGGAGCTGATGGGACAAGACCGCGGCGCGGGCTTCACGCTGGACAGCGGGGGCTGACACCCCGCGCTCCACCGGGGCCTGCAAGGCCTCAGTTGCCGCAGGGCAGGCCGGTCACCACTGGCAGCGACAAAGCCACTTCCTTGATGCCCACGCCCATCAAGTCGAGGGCCACGGCGGCGGCGCGGCTCACGTCGATGATGCGTCCCATGGTATGGGGCCCCCGATCATTGATGCGCACCAGCACCTCCTTGCCGTTGTTGAGGTTGCGCACACACACCCGGGTGCCGAAGGGCAAGGTGCGGTGCGCCGCGGTCATGGCGTTCATGTTGAAGCGCTCGCCACTGGCCGTGCGGCGGCGGTGCAACTCGATGCCATACCACGATGCGCCACCGCGCTCGAAGTACACCTCGTCAGGCGCCATCAAGGTGCTCAAGGGATCACCGGGTGGCTCCTCCTCGTCCTCAGCGGCCTTCTCAGCCCCACGGCCCATTTCACCGCCCAATTGATCGAGGCGGCTGGCCAGCGGCAACTCAACACCGGCAAAGCCGGGTTGGGCGGCCCAGGCAGGCCAGGGGTGAGCGACCAGCGCCACCACCAGCCACAGCACCCGCAGCCAACAAGGCACCGCCATGGGTTCAGGGTGCCGCAGGGGCCACATCTGCCTTCAGGCCCAGGCGATCCAGCAAGGCCAGGGTACTGACACTCTGGTTCATGGTGTAGAAGTGCAGCGCCGGCGCGCCCCCCTGCCGCAGTTGCTCGCACAGTCGGGTGACGACGTCCAGGCCAAAGGCCTTGATTGACTCCACATCGTCGCCAAAACCTTGCAGGCGCAGCCGGATCCAACGCGGAATCTCGGCGCCGCAGGCGTCCGAAAAGCGCATCAGCTGAGTCGAACTGGTGATGGGCATGATGCCCGGCACCACCGGCACTTGCAGGCCCAGCTTGCGGCTGTCTTCGACAAAGCGAAAGTAGGCATCGGGGCTGTAGAAGTATTGGGTGATGGCCGAATCGGCACCGGCGCGCACCTTGGCGGCATAGGCCTGCAGGTCGGCCTCAGGCGAGCGGGCCTGGGGGTGTACCTCAGGGTAGGCGGCCACTTCGATGTGGAAGTCGTGCCCGGTCTCAGCGCGGATGAAGGCCACCAGGTCGCTGGCGTATTGAAACTCGCCACCGGCGCCATAGCCACTGGGCAGATCCCCCCGCAGCGCCACCAGGCGCTTCACGCCCATGGCCTTCAGGGTGCCGAGCTGCTCGCGTACCGACGCGCGCGTGGCACCGATGCACGAGAAGTGCGAGGCGGCGCTGCAGCCTTCAGACAAGATCTCGCGCACCGTGGCAAAGGTACCCTCTTGTGTGGAACCACCCGCGCCGTAGGTGACCGAGCAGAACTCGGGACGCCGACTGTAGAGCGCCTGGCGCACGTTGCGCAGCTTGGCGGCCCCCTCGGGCGTCTTGGGTGGGAAGAACTCGAAACTGACGGGCAGCAGAGCCGAGCCTGCTGCGCGGGATATGGACGCGCTCATGCCGCCCTCCTTGAGTGAATGAAGAATTCGCGGTTGCCATCGCCGCCGCTGATCGGGCTGTCGAACCAGGCCAGCACCTGCAGCCCCAGTTCCTGGCAGGCATCACGCAACCGCTTCTCGACCACGCCGAACAAGGCCGGCTCGCGCACGATACCGCCTTTGCCGACCTGGCCGGGTTGCAGCTCGAACTGCGGCTTGACCAGCATGAGCAAGTCGCCGCCCACGCCCAACATGGGCATCAGCGCCGGCAACACCAGGGTCAGCGAGATGAAAGACAAGTCGCCCGTGATGAAATCGAACTGGCCATCAAACGGGCCGCGCGGGCTCTCCAGCCCCTCGCAATGCTCCATCAGCTCCAGCGTGGTCAAGTGGCGTGCGTTGACCTGCTCGATGCAGGTGACGCGCTCGTCGAAACGCAGGCGTTCATACAACTGGCCCTGCCCCACATCCACGCCCACCACATGGGCAGCGCCGGCCTGGAGCAGGCAATCGGTGAAGCCACCGGTGGACTGTCCCACGTCCAGGCACAGCTTGTCCGCCACCGACAGGCCCGTGGCTTGCAGGGCCCCTTCCAGCTTCAGACCGCCGCGTGACACGTAACGCGCCTCGGCGGCATCGACCAGTTCGATCAGCGCACTGTCGGGCAACTCCTGGCCGTTCTTCAGCACCGCCACCCAAGGCGAGGCCTCGCTGGGGCGCCATTGAACGCCTGCCGCGATGAGGCGCGAGGCCTGCGACCGGGACACAGCCAGGCCGCGCTCCACCAACAACTGATCAGCTCGCATGAAATCCTTAAAAATGAAACACCTTGGGCCCAAGAACCTGCCCGCCCCGCCGGGCCCGACCAAGGCGATGCCGCCGCCCAGGCAAGAGCCGGGGTCTGGCGACATGCTTCGGACAAAGACCGGTCAGAAACCGGTCACAGACGGATCGGAGACCGATCAGAACCCCATCAATAGCGGTAGGTATCAGGCTTGTAAGGGCCTTGCTTGGGCACACCGATGTACGCGGCCTGCTCGTCGGTCAGCTCGGACAGCATGGCACCGACCTTCTTCAGGTGCAGGCGAGCCACCTTTTCGTCGAGGTGCTTGGGCAGCACATAGACCTTGCCGCTTTCGTAGAAATCGCTGTGCGTGAAGAGTTCGATCTGGGCGATGGTCTGGTTGGCAAAGCTGGAGCTCATCACGAAGCTGGGGTGGCCGGTGGCGCAGCCCAGGTTCACGAGGCGACCCTTGGCCAGCATGATGATCTTCTTGCCGTCCGGGAAGATGATGTGATCGACCTGCGGCTTGATCTCTTCCCATTGGTACTTCTCGACCGAGGCGATGTCGATCTCGTTGTCGAAGTGACCGATGTTGCAGACGATGGCCTGATCCTTCATCTTGGCCATGTGGTCGTGGGTGATGACGTGCTTGTTGCCGGTGCAGGTGACGAAGATGTCGCACTTGTCGGCGGCATAGTCCATGGTCACGACCTTGTAGCCTTCCATCGCGGCCTGCAACGCATTGATGGGGTCGATTTCAGTGACCCACACCTGGGCCGACAGGGCACGCAGGGCCTGCGCACTGCCCTTGCCCACATCGCCGTAGCCGGCCACGCAGGCCACCTTGCCCGCGATCATCACGTCGGTGGCGCGCTTGATGCCGTCCACCAGCGACTCGCGGCAGCCGTACAGGTTGTCGAACTTGCTCTTGGTCACCGAATCGTTCACGTTGATGGCACGGAACATCAGGCTGCCCTTGGCCGACATTTCCTTCAGGCGGTGCACGCCGGTGGTGGTTTCTTCGGTCACGCCGATGATGTGGGCGCTCTTGCGGCTGTACCAGGTCGGGTCTTGGGCCAGCTTGGCCTTGATGGCGGCGAACAGGCAGGTTTCCTCTTCGCTGGTCGGGTTGGCCAGCAGCGACAGGTCATTCTCGGCGCGCTTGCCCAGGTGCATCAGCAGCGTGGCATCACCGCCGTCATCCAGAATCATGTTGGGACCTTCGCCTTCGGTGCCGGCCGGGCCGAAATCGAAGATGCGGTGGGTGTAATCCCAGTAGTCAGTCAGGCTCTCACCCTTGACGGCGAACACCGGCGTGCCCGAGGCAGCAATCGCCGCAGCAGCGTGGTCTTGGGTCGAGAAGATGTTGCACGATGCCCAGCGCACGGTGGCCCCCAGGGCCTGCAGGGTTTCGATCAGCACCGCGGTCTGGATCGTCATGTGCAGCGAGCCGGTGATGCGGGCACCCTTGAGCGGCTGCTGGGCCTTGAACTCCTCGCGAATGGCCATCAAGCCGGGCATTTCGGTCTCGGCGATCTTGATTTCCTTGCGGCCCCAATCGGCCAGGCCGATGTCGGTGATCGCGCAATCGGCGTTCAGGGCGGGGGTGTTGCGTGCATTCATGGTTTGCTCCAAAACGTGTTTGAAAAAACCACTTGCCGGGGCGAAAAAAACTCATCGCACGGGAAGTGGATGAGCGTCGTTGCGTAGATGGTCCGAGCCTCACGCCCCGCTGTGCTGGGGGCGCTGCAACGCTCCTCGGATGACGGTATTTTAGTTGCAAAACGCCGTTTGTCACCCAATGCCCTCTGATCGACCTCTAAGAGCCTGTTCACGATCTCGCATGGGCCGCGTTGGAGCGCAATCGGGATGAGTGGGTGGCCCGGGTGCGCCGCATGGGCTCGTGCCCATGCAAGCAGTTGGGGCGCCCAATCGCCCGATTTCGCTTCAACCCTTCGGGCAGTGGCCTTTTCGGGCGGTCTGCGGCGTTGCGGCGCTTGTCGATAGCCGAGCTATCGACGGCGCACCGCGCCTTGCATCCCATCCCGAAAAGACCGCTGCGCGACCCGTGGGAGATCGTGAACAGGCTCTCAGTAGGCGATCTGCACCTCGCCCAGCCTAGGGCGCCGGCGTGGCCTCACGCGGGATGATGGCCCCGGGCCAGCCGATCACGGCGCCCGAAACCCGGTGCGCCAGCGCAGCGGCCTCCGGGATCGAGGCCCCTCGCAAGCGCCCCGCCAGATAGCCGGCGGCGAAAGAATCACCCGCTGCACTGGTGTCAACCACCCGTGCCACCGGCTGGGTCGGCACATGCCATTGGCCCGCATCGGTGGCGATCACGCAGGGGCGGGCCCCCTGCTTGACCACCACCTCCCGGCAGCCCAGCGCCAGGCTGCGTTGCACCGTCTGCTGGGCCTGGTGGGGCCCATACAGCAGGGATTCGTCGTCCAGCGTCAGCAAGGCCACATCGGCCAGGGCCAGCACGCGCTCATGGGCCTCACGCGCCTGATCCGCGCGCCATAGCGCAGGCCGGAAGTTGTTGTCGAACCAGATCAGACCGCCGGCGCGCCGGAAGGCAGCCAGGGCTTCGAACAAGACTTCGCGCCGCTCCGGTGGAAACAGGGCCAGCGTGATGCCCGACAGGTACAGCACATCGATCTGGCCCGGGTTCAGCAGCGTCGCAAAATCAAGCCCGCCACTGAAATAGTGGCGGGCGGCGCTGTCGTTGCGCCAATAGAAAAACCGGCGCTCGCCAAGGGCATCGGTCTCGATCAGGTACAGGCCGGGCATGCGCCCGGGCAGGCGGGCCACCCGCTCGGTGTACAGGCCCTCTTCCTGCCACTGGCTCAGCAGCCCGTCACTCAGCGGGTCGTCGCCCAGCGCGGTGGCATAGTGCACCTCGGCAGGCCAGCCCTGCAACAGCCGCGCCATGTAGATCGCCGTGTTCAGGGTGTCCCCCCCGTAGCGACGCATCAGGGGCTGCCCTCCGATCTCGATCATGCATTCGCCCAGCGACACGATGTGGACGGGCCCGGCGCTCGCAGCCGCCGGAAAATGAGAACTCATGGCGCCAGACCCCTGCTCAGGCCGCCGTGGGCCGCCGGTAGGCCACGCAGTCCACTTCCACCCGGCAGTCGATGACCATGGGGGACACCACGCAGGCCCGCGCCGGCGGATGCTCGCCGAAATAGCTCATGAACACCCGGTTGAACGAGGCGAAGTCGCGCGGATCGTCCAGCCAGACGCCACAGCGCACCACATGCTCAGGGCCGTAGCCCGCCTCGGCCAGCACGGCCAGCACATTGCGGATGGCCTGGTGCGACTGGGCCACGATGCCGCCGTCGATCACCTCGCCGTCGCGCATCGGGGTCTGCCCCGAAACAAACAGCCAACCATCGGCCTGCGCCGCGCGTGCAAACGGCATCTTTTGGCCACCTGTGCCATCGGCCACGCCATAACGCTGGATATCGGACATGAGAAAACTCCTTCTTTCTTGAATTCAATGCCGCGCGGTGACGCGCGGGCTGCTGGGGTGCCTAGCGGCGGCTCAGGCCTGCGCCTCAAGTCGCTGCGGCGCGGCCGCAAAGCGGGCGGGCAGGTCGGGCGCGCGAGGCAGGAAGCGCCCGGCACGGGCCCCGGTGGCCTGCCCCTGGCGGTACGACAGCACACCGTTGACCCACACCGCCTCAATGCCCGCAGCACGCTGCTGGGGGTTGTCAAAGGTCGCGGTGTCACGCACCGTGCGGGGGTCGAACAACACCAGATCCGCCCAGTACCCGTCCACCAGGCGGCCCCGCTGCGCCAGGCCATAGCGGGCCGCCGACAGACCGGTCATTTTTCGAAGGGCTTCAGGCAGAGCAAACAGGCCCTCCTCGCGGGCATAGTGGCCCAGGACCCGCGGAAAGGCGCCCCACAAGCGCGGATGCGGATGGGGGTCTTCAGGCAAGCCATCCGAGCCCACCATGGACATGGGATGGGACAGGATGCGGCGCACATCGCCCTCGTTCATGCCGTGGTAGACCGCGCCCGCAGGCTGCAGCAGGCGCGCCGCCTCCAGCAGGCTGGTCTGCCATTTCCGCGCGATCGCCGCCAGGGTCTGGCCGGCCATGTCGGGGTGGGGGGTGGACCAGGTGATGAAGATGTCGAATTCGTCGGTGACCTGTTTGAGGTCAAGCGTGGAGGAACTGGCAGCGTAGGGATAGCAGTCGCACCCCACGGGCTGCATGCGGGCGGCACCTTCCATGGCGGCCAGCACTTCGGTGCTGCGCCCCCAGTTGCGAGCACCCGCGCACTTGAGGTGCGACACGATCAGGGGGCTGGGCCCGTGGCGGGCCACGTCAAAGGCCTCATCGAGGGCCTCCAGAATGGGCTCGAACTCGCTGCGCAAATGGGTGGTGTAGAGGGCCCCGTGGGCCGCTACCTCGGCCACCAGGCGTTTGAGCTCATCGGTGCTGGCCGCAAAGGCCGAGGCATAGGCCAGACCGGTGCTCAAGCCCAGAGCACCCGCCGCCAGGCTATCGGCCAGCTCCAGCCGCATGGCCTCGATTTCAGCCGGGTGAGCGGCCCGGTCCAGGTCATCGAGGTGGTTGCTGCGCAAGGCCGTGTGCCCCACCAAGGCGGCCACGTTGACCGCCGGCTGCGCCGCCTCGATGGCCTGGCGGTAATCGGCAAAACGCGGGTACTTGAACGCCGAATCCGGCCCCAGCAGGTTCATGGGGTCGGGTGCGCCGCCGCGCAAGCGCACTGGCGATGCGCTGATGCCGCAATTGCCCACCACCACCGTGGTCACGCCCTGGCTGATCTTGGGCAGCATCTCGGGCTGGCGGATCACCACGGTGTCGTCATGCGTGTGCACATCGATGAAGCCGGGCGCCAGTGCCAATCCATGGGCATCGACCTCGACCCGGGCCGCCGGCCGGGGCGCGTCACCCTGAAACAGGCGCAGCCGCCCGACGGCGTCTACCCCCACATCGGCCAGGCAGCCAGCCTGGCCAGTACCGTCGTACACCGTGGCGTGGCGAATCAGCGTGTCGAGCGTGTCCATCACAACACCCCGGCCAGGGCCCACACCAGGCCAAACGCCACCACCGAGATCAAGGTCTCGAGCACGGTCCAGGTTTTCAGCGTCTGCACCACGCTCATGTTGAAGTACTCTTTGATCAGCCAGAAGCCGCCGTCATTGACGTGCGACAGGATCAGCGAGCCTGCGCCGGTGGCCAGCACCAGCAATTCAGGGTGGGGATACTGCGTGGCCAGGGCGATCGGCGCCACGATGCCCGCCGAGGTGGTCATGGCCACGGTGGCCGAACCAGTCGCCACCCGCATCAGCGCAGCCAGCAGCCAGCCCAGCAACAGAGGCGAAAGCTGGAAGGCGGCCGACAGCGCCACGATCTGCGTGGTCACACCCGAATCCACCAGAATGCGGTTAAGGCCGCCCCCTGCGCCCACCAGCAAGGTGATGCCCGCGGTGGGTGCCAGGCACTCCTGCGAGAACTTGAGAACGTCTTCGCGTGAAAAGCCACGCGCCAGGCCCAGTGTCCAGAAACTGACCACGGTGGCGATCAACAGCGCGATCACCGAATTGCCGACGAACAGCAGAAAACCGTTCAAGGCACTGCCAGCAGGCGCCAGCACAGGGGCCCAACCGCCCAGCAGCATCAGCGCCACGGGCAACAGCACGGTGAACATGGTGATGCCGAAGCCCGGCAGAGATCGGGTGCCGGTGTCGCGGTCCGTGAACTGGTCGGCCATCGGATTGTGGGCGGGCAGCACGATGCGTGGCGCCACAAATTTGGCGAACAGCGGGCCGGCAATGATGGCCGTGGGCACACCGACCAGAATCGCGTACGCCACCGTCTTGCCCACCTCGGCGCCATAGGCGCCCACCGCCATCATGGCGGCCGGGTGCGGTGGCACCAGGCCGTGCACCACCGACAGGCCTGCCACCATGGGCAGCCCCACCATCAGCATCGACACCCCCGTGCGCCGGGCCACGGTGAAGGCGATCGGGATCAGCAGCACAAAGCCCACCTCGAAGAACAAGGGCAGACCGCAGACGAACGCAATGCAGACCATGGCCCAGTGCGCGTTGCGCTCGCCAAAGCGATCGATCAAGGTCAGCGCAATGCGGTCGGCACCACCGGACTCGGCCATCATCTTGCCCAGCATGGTGCCAAGAGCCACCACCAGGGCAATGTGCCCAAGGGTCTTGCCGACGCCAGTCTCGTAGGCGCCCATGATGTCCTTGGCCGGCATGCCAGCCACCAGCGCCAGGCCCAGGGACACCAGGGTCAGCACGATGAAGGGGTTGATGCGGTAGCGTGCAATCAGCAGCACCAACGCCACGATGGCGATGAGCGCGTAAAGCAGCAAAGAGGGGTTAGCGACAGCGGGCACGGGGTCTCCTTGGTTGTTTCTTGTAGCAAACGGTTCAATGGGTGCCATCCGCAGGACGGCGCCGACGCACCGATCCAGAGCGGCCTGGCAAGCAGGTCTCACGGGGCGGTCCGACGGGCCGTCGGCGGGTCAGGGCCTCAGCGTCAGAACAGGGTCTCGACAGCGCTCAGCACCTGGTAGTGCTCGTCGACCAGCAACAGCTGACGCCATTTGTCGAAAGTCAGACAGGGGTGGGAGATGTCGAAGATCAGGATGTCGCCCACCCGCAGGTCAGCCCCCTCCGGCACGCTCATGAAGGCGTGCTGATCCATCATCGCCGTCAGCACCCAATCCTCAGGGGCTGGCCGCACACCGGCAAACCCGCCTGGGCGGGCCTGCAGGCTCACGGTGGGCAGGCCGGCATCAAACGCCGCATCGCGCTTGCCCAGCGCGATGATGGCGCGCCCGGGCTCCGGCAGGGACTGCACGTGGGCGCACAACTGCAAGGCTGGCAACAGGCTTTGACCCATCTCGCGGGCGACCGGGTTGTCGGCCCGGATGCGCCGCTCGGCCTGGCGGTAAATACCGACGTCGTGCGTCAGGTAACAGCCCGGGCGCAGCACCACGTCCAGCGTACAGCCCAGGTCCTGGCGCGAAAACACCTCGGCCACCACGTCAAACCAGGCAGAACCGGCCCCCGAAAGCAGCACCGTGTCCTCGGCAAACCGCTGCTCGGCCGCCAGCGCCCGGGTCCGCTCCAGCACGTGCTGCAAAAAGCCCCGGATCGCGTCAGACTGCTGCAACACCCCCTCATAGACCTCCACCCCGACCAGGGCCAGCGCGCGGGGCCAGCGCGCCAGGGCGGCCAGACACTCGGCCTCCTGGGCCGCGTCGCGCACCCCGGTGCGCCCCCCAGGCACGCCGTACTCGATCAGCACCCGCAGGCGCTGCCCCACTTCGGTGAAGAAATGCCCCAGCGCGTCAATGTTGGCCGCCGAATCGACAATGCAGCAGAAACTGAAATCAGGGTCCTGGGCCTGGATGCGGGCAATCAGCGCCATGTTGCCGCGCCCCACCAGTTGATTGGCCATCAGGATGCGGCGCACACCGTGGCGGTACGCGGCGTTGACCTGCGAGGCCGTCGCCAGCGTGATGCCCCAGGCGCCATGCTCAAGCTGTCGATGGAACAGCGCCGGGCTCATGGTGGTCTTGCCATGGGGCGCCAACTGCACGCCATAGCGGGCCATGAAGGACTGCATCCAGCGCAGGTTGTGCTCGATACAACTCTCGCGAAGCACGGCCACCGGCAGGCTGACCTCATCATCAAGAATTCGCCATTGCAAGTCCTTGAGCTGGGCCGGCGTACACCCGGCGGGCGCCGCGCCCAAACCCTTGGTATCGAAGTTCAGGGGGGCCTGGGTAAAAGAGGCTGAAAGAGGAGCTGCAGTGTTCATCATCGATCCTGGTCTGGACCGAGATTCTTGGCGATGGCGACTGTTTCGCGTTTGGGATTTTCAAACACTTGTGACTCGCAACACCTGGTCACAGGTGCACGCCTTCCAAGGACTGTGCGGGCCAAGCCGGTAAAATCACAGGTCGCGGGCCAGGCTCAGGCCTCCGCCCTTGGCTCCAACGATGGATCCGCCGCCCCTGGCGGCTGCCGGCCAGCCCTGAGTGCTTGCCGGCCAGGCCACGACAACCCTCTGCCTCAATCGGACAAAGACCTTGAGCTTTCTCGAAGAAACCCGCCGCCGCCGCACTTTCGCGATCATTTCCCACCCGGACGCGGGCAAGACCACGCTGACCGAAAAACTGCTGCTGTTCTCGGGCGCGATCCAGATCGCCGGCTCGGTGAAGGCGCGCAAGGCCAGTCGCCACGCCACCTCGGACTGGATGGAAATCGAAAAGCAGCGCGGCATTTCGGTGGCCTCGTCGGTGATGCAGATGCTGTACCGCGACCATGTGATCAACCTGCTCGACACCCCGGGCCACAAAGACTTCTCGGAAGACACCTACCGGGTGCTGACCGCCGTCGATTCGGCCTTGATGGTGATCGATGCCGCCAACGGTGTGGAATCGCAGACTCGCCGACTGATCGAGGTCTGCCGTCAACGCGACACCCCCATCCTCACCTTCGTCAACAAGATGGACCGCGAAGTGCGCGAGCCACTGGACATTCTCGACGAGGTGGAGCGCGAGCTGGGCATGCCCTGCGTGCCCATGACCTGGCCCGTGGGCCAGGGCAAGAGCTTTGCCGGCATCATCAACCTGCGCACCCAGGCCATGACGGTGTTCGAGGCTGGCAGCGAACGCCTGCCGCACGACTTTGAATCCATCCCCTTGTCTGAGCGCGCCACACTGGTCAAGCGCTTCGGCAGCGAATTTGAGGCGGCCGTGGAGGCCATGGAGCTGGCCACGGGCGCCTCGCCCAGCTACGACCATGACGCCTTCCTGGCGGGCAAGCAGACCCCGGTGTTCTTTGGCTCGGGGGTGAATAATTTTGGGGTGATGGAGGTGCTTGACGCCTTGGTCGATCTGGCGCCTCCGCCGCAATCGCGCACGAGCACCGTGGTCGTCAACCGCCAGCCGGTCGAAAAAGTGATCCAGCCTGAGGATGACGCGTTTTCAGGCGTGGTGTTCAAGGTGCAGGCCAACATGGACGCCAACCACCGCGACCGCATCGCCTTTGTGCGCATGGCCTCGGGCAAATACACGCCCGGCATGAAGCTGCGTGTGCAACGCACGGCCAAGGAGCTGCGGCCCACCAGCGTGGTGACCTTTCTGTCGCAGCGGCGCGAAGCCGTGGATGAAGCCTATGCCGGCGACATCATCGGCTTCACCACCCATGGCGGCGTGCAACTGGGCGACACCATCACCGACGGTGCCAGCCTGCAGTTCACCGGCCTGCCCTTCTTTGCGCCCGAGCTGTTCATGAACGTGATCCTGAAAAACCCGCTGCGCACCAAACAGTTGCAACAGGGCCTGGCCCAGTTGGGCGAAGAAGGCGCCATCCAGGTCTTCAAGCCCGACATGGGGGGAGCCATGTTGCTGGGTGCGGTGGGTCAGCTGCAGTTTGAGGTGGTGCAGCACCGCCTCAAGACCGAGTACGACGCCGACGTGCGCCTGGAGAGCAGCCAATACACCGGGGCCCGCTGGATCACCGCCGACACCCCCGCCGAGCTCAAGGCCTTCACCGACGCCTACCCACTGCGTCTGGCCCACGACGCTGCCAACACCCTGGCCTATCTGTGCACCTCACCCTATGACGTGCGTCTGGCCCAGGAGCGCTTCCCGAAAATCCATTTCCACCCCTTGCGCGAGCACGCGGGCCTGGCCCTGCAGACGGCGGGTTGAAGGCCATGAAAGCCGAAACCGGCCCATCAAGGGCCTCGGCACGCGCCGTGATCCGTCAACTGTTCTGGTTCGGGGTCTCGGGTGTGCTGGGCCTGCTGGTCGACATGGCGGTGCTGTGGCTGCTCACCCCCTGGCTGGGCCTTTATGGTGGGCGGGTGCTGTCCTTCCTGTGTGCCGCCACCACCACCTGGGCCTTCAACCGCCGCCAGACCTTTGCACCGACCGGCCGCCAGGGCAAGACGCTGGTGGCTGAATATGTGGCCTACCTGGGCACCATGAGCGTGGGCGGGGTCATCAACTACAGCGCCTATGTGGCCTTTGTTCATCACTTTCCCGAACTGAAAGGATCCGCCATGCTGGGCGTCGCCGTCGGGAGCCTGGCAGGCATGTGCGTCAACTTCCTGAGTGCGCGGTTTCTGGTGTTTCGTCGTCTGTCGCATACCGGCCGCCATTGAGATGATCACGACTGTCAATCGGTGGAGCCTGTGTAGCCGCCCCTCTGACAAACATCGTCCCGCTTAACCCGAGACACCTTCATGAAGCTGAGTCAATGCTTGGAAAGGCACAACAACAACTTCGATTTGCTGCGCCTCATTTTTGCAGCCCTGGTGATCGTCGGCCACGCCTATGCGCTGGTACCTGCTGCCGAAGGACGAGGGGATTTTGTCCAAGCACTGCTGGGGTTCGACTATGCAGGCTCACTGGCGGTGAAATCGTTTTTCTTTCTCAGCGGGCTGATGGTCAGCAACAGCCCATCCCTGCGCCATGACCTGCCCGGCTTCATCGGCGCCCGCGTCTTTCGCATCTTTCCTGGCTTGATCGTCTGCACCGTGTTCTGCATGGCCGTGGTGGGCCCGATCATGACCCGCATGCCGCTGGGCGACTACCTGACCCACCCAGCGACCCGCAGCTATGCAAACAACATGCTGCTGAGCCTGCAATGGACCCTGCCGGGGGTCTTCGAATTGAACCGCATGAACGCGGTCAACGGATCACTCTGGACGCTGCCGTCTGAGGTGTATTGCTATTCGATGCTGGTGGCACTGAGTCTGATCGGCCTGATGGCAACGCCCATGCTCAGCACGGTGCTCGCTGTCGGCGTGATCGCTGCAGGCTTTTGGGCGCCAGACACCATGGCGACCCTGAAGTTTGACGGTGAAGCCCGCCTGCTGCCGGCGTGCTTTGCGCTGGGCATGTTGATGGCCTTGAACAAAGACCGGATCGAGGTCCGGGCCAGCATCGCAACCGGCTTGTTGCTGCTGACCCTGCTGCTGCGACAAAGCCCCCTGTTTCAGGCGCTGGTGTACCTGAGCCTGTTCTACGGTTCGCTGGTGATCGCCAGCGCTCGCGGGTTCAGAAAGCTGCAAACGCCCGGTGACTTCTCTTATGGCGTTTACCTGTACGGATTTCCTGCCCAACAAATGGCCGTCGCATGGTGGCCTCAGTGGGGAATCCATGCCAATCAGATTTTTGGCTTCGGCTTGGCACTTGCCCTGGCAGCCGCATCTTGGTACGCCGTGGAAAAGCCAGCCATGCGCCTTGGAAAACGTTGGGTCACCTTCTGCGCCTCTCGCCCCTTCATGCAGGCCCTCACACCGAATCGCCTCAACCATCCACCATGAGCCAGCCTCACCCCACGCTGCAGAGCTTGACCAATTTGCCGGCAGAGCAGGCCGCTCCCCTGCAAGGCCTTCTCACCGACATCGACGACACCCTCACGACGGACGGTGCCATCACGCCCGAAGCCTTGCAGGCCTTGCATGATCTGAAATCGGCGGGATTGCGGGTGGTGGCCATCACGGGGCGGCCTGTGGGCTGGAGCGAGCCCTTTGCGCGGACCTGGCCGCTGGATGCCATCGTGGCAGAGAACGGCGCTGTGGCCTTGATCCCCCAGGCCGACGGCAGCTTGCGGCGGTGCTACCAGCAGAGTTTGGCCCTGCGAGAGCAGCAGTACCAGCGCATGGAGTCGGTGTTGCATGACATCGAAGCCAACGTGCCCGGCGCGCGCCGGGCCACCGACTCGGCCGGGCGCGAGACCGACATCGCGATCGACCACAGCGAATTCACCGAGCTGCCACCCCAGGCCATCGAACAGGTGGTGACCCGGATGCGGGCCGCGGGCATGAACGCCACCGTGAGCAGCATCCACATCAATGGCTGGTATGGCCCGCACAACAAGCTCGAAGGGGCGCGCTGGATTCTGCGTGAACTGTGGGGCTGCCCCCTGGACGAGGAACTGGACCGCTGGGTGTATGTGGGTGATTCGACCAACGACCAGCTGATGTTCCAGCACTTTCCGCTCAGCGTGGGGGTGGCCAATGTGCGCCGCTTCGTACCGCAGTTGCAGCACCTGCCGCGCTACATCACCCCCAGCGAGCGCGGTGCAGGTTTTGCTGAACTGGCCCAGGTCTTGTTGGCCGCGCGCTCAGTCTCGCCCGGCTGAGTCGGGCACCTCGATCGCCGCATCGCAACCCACGCCAGCCGCAATCCAGCGCCGGGCCAGTCGGGCCAGCAGCGGCGCGGCCCAGCGCAGGGGCGCTGGCAGGTGGACGGCCGGGGCACTGACCATGCCACAGCGGTAAATCAACAGCTCGGGCGCCCACTGCAGGGCCTTGCAGGCGCCGCGGCGGCGGCGCGACACCAGCACCCCCAGGGGACAGGGCTCGGCCAGGCAACACACGCCGCAGCCATTGCAGGGCTGTCCCCAGACCGGCTTGGACGGGGCTTCAGGGTGGATCTCGATGACACGGTGTTCGGACATGGGCAACAGGCCACGCCATCATGCCAGCCCAAGCCCGGGGCTCACGCGATCAGGCCGGCTTGTTCAGGCCCAGCTTCTCGATCAAGGCTTTTTCGCGGTTGAAGGTGTCCTGGGCAAACTTCAGGTATTGGGCGCTGTCCATGTAGTTGGGCAGCATGTCGTAGCGGCCCAGGGCCTGCACATAGCTGGGCTCTTCCATGGCCTTTTTGAACGCGTCATGCAGGCGTTTGACGACCTCGGGCGGTGTGCCGCGCGGCGCCCCGATGCCGAAGGGTGAGTTCTGCACCAGATCCAGCCCCAGCTCCTTGAGCGTGGGCGCATCAGGGAACTTGGCCAGGCGCTGCTCGCCCCAGGTGTTGAGCACGCGCAGCTTGCCGCTTTCCACCTGCGGAGCAAAGCCGGTCGAATCGGCCGCGGCCATCACGTGCCCGCCCAGCACGGCCTGCATCAGGTCGGCGCTGCCCTTGTAGGGCACATGGGTCAGCTGCAGGCCCAGCTTCTGCGCCACCTGCTCCATGGTCAGGTGCGGGCTGGTCAGGGTGCCGGTCGAGCCGAAGGTGAGCTTGCCCGGGTTGGCCTTGGCATAGGCCACAAAGTCGGCCCAGGTCTTGATCGCGCTGCTGCTGGGCACCACCAGGCCGAAGGCGTAGCCAGTGACGTTGATCACGTAGCTGATGTCCTTCACCGGGTCCCAGTTGATCTTGGTGGTGTAGGGCATGCGGAACACGCCCAGGGGGATCTGCGCCACGGTGTAGCCGTCGGGCGCCGAGCTCTGCAAGGCCTGCGCGGGCAGGGTGCCGCCTGCGCCGGGCTTGTTCTCGACGATGACGGGCTGGCCCAGGATCTTGCCGGCGTTGTCGGCCAGCTGGCGCATCGTGATGTCGGTGGGACCACCGGCCGGAAAGGCCACGATCAGCTTGACCGGTCGGGTCGGAAATGCCTGGGCGCGTGCGGCCAGCGGGCCCAGGGCCAGGGTGCTGCCAGCCAGCTTCAGCAGGGATCTTCTTTGCATAGGGGTGTCTCCAGTGACAGGGCGCCGGGCGCCGATTCGCAGGCCGCGCTTTGGCGCAGCCTGATTCCGGCACCCTAAACGATCAGACCTCGGCGACCTGTCCCCCGCGCGCCAGCACCGGCGCCAGCGCCACCCCGGTGTGGGTGGCACGCTGCACCAGCCCCTCGGGGGTGGTAGCGGCCACGATGCGGCCGCCGCCCTGCCCGCCTTCGGGACCCAGATCGATGATCCAGTCAGCCTCGGCCATCACGTCCAGGTCGTGTTCGATCACCACCACGCTGTGGCCGCCATTGACCAGGCGGTGCAGCACATGGATCAGCTTCTCGACGTCCGCCATGTGCAGACCCACGGTGGGTTCGTCCAGCACGTACAGGGTGTGCGGCGCCTTGTTGCCGCGCCGGGTCACATCGTCACGCACCTTGCTGAGCTCGGTCACCAGCTTGATGCGCTGCGCCTCGCCGCCCGACAGCGTGGGCGAGGGCTGGCCCAGGGTGAGGTAGCCCAGACCCACATCCTTGAGCAACTGCAGCGGGTGGCTGATGTTGGGCATGGAGGCGAAGAAGTCCACCGCCTCGTCCACTTCCATCTGCAACACGTCGCCGATGCTCTTGCCACGCCAGGTCACGGCCAGGGTCTCGGGGTTGAAGCGCGCGCCGTGGCAGGTCTCGCAGGGCACCTTCACATCGGGCAGAAAGCTCATCTCGATGGTGCGCACACCAGCGCCGTCGCAGGCCGGGCAGCGCCCTTCGCCGGTGTTGAACGAGAAGCGCCCGGCCGCATAGCCCCGGGCCTTGGCCTCCAGGGTTTCGGCAAACAGTTTGCGGATGGTGTCCCAGAACCCGATGTAGGTGGCCGGGCAACTGCGCGGCGTTTTGCCGATGGGGGTCTGATCGACCTCCAGCACCCGGTCGATCACCTCATAGCCCTGCACATCGGCGCAGCCGACCAGGCCCACACGGCGGCCCTCGGCCTGGGCCTGCCGCCCGGCCTGGGTGCTGCGCTGCTGCACCAGGGCCTGCACATTGGTGAGCAGAACATCGCGCGCCAGCGTCGACTTGCCCGAGCCTGACACACCCGTCACCGCCACCAGCCGCTTGAGCGGCACCTGCAAGGTGATGTTGGCCAGGTTGTGCAGGCGCGCGCCGTCGACGCTCAGCCACTGACCGCCTTCGGGCGCACTCAGCACCTCACGGCGCGGGGCCAGCGGGTGCCGGATGGCGTGCAGCAGGTAGCGGCCGGTGACCGACTCGACGCAGGCCCCGATCTCGGCGGCCGTGCCCTGGGCCACCAGGCGGCCCCCGCGTTTGCCCGCGCTGGGACCAATGTCGATGATGTGGTCGGCGTGGCGGATGGTGTCCTCGTCGTGCTCGACCACCACCAGGGTGTTGCCTTTGTCGCTGAGGTTCTGCAGCGCCTTCAGCAGGATCTGGTTGTCACGCGGGTGCAAGCCGATGGTGGGCTCGTCCAGCACGTAGCACACGCCCTGCAGATTGCTGCCCAACTGGGCCGCGAGGCGGATGCGCTGGGCTTCGCCACCGCTCAGGGTGGGGGCACCGCGGTCCAGGGTGAGGTAGCCCAGGCCGACCTCGTCCAGAAAATCGAGACGGCTGCCAATCTCGGGGATCAGATCGCGGGCGATGTCGCGCTCACGCGCACTCATCTCGTCGGGCAGGGCCAGCGAGGCCACCCAGTCGCGCACCTGCAGCACCGAGCGACGGGCGATGTCGGTGATGCCCACCTGCGCAAAGCGCACTGCCCGCGCCACCTTGTTGAGCCGGGTGCCCTCACAGCTCGGGCAGGCCTCATCGCTGAGGTCTTCCACCTCGGGTTCGGCAAAGGTCTGTTCACGCCCCTTGTTGTCGTCGTCACGCACCGAATCGTCGAGTGCCTTGCGCTGCTCCTTGCTCAGGCGCACGCCGGTGCCCACGCAATCGGGGCACCAGCCGTGCTTGCTGTTGTACGAGAACAGGCGCGGGTCCAGCTCGGCATAGCTGGTGCTGCACACCGGGCAGGCCCGTTTGGTGCTGTAGGGGGTCAGGCGGCCGATGGCCGAGGTGTCACGCCCCTCGGCCATGGCCTCCTTGAGGCCGGTCAGATCGCTCAGCACATGGACCACGCCCTTACCGTGCTCCAGCGCAGTGGCCAGGGCCTGACGCAATTCGGCCTCGTTGTCGGGCCGCACCATCAGGCTCCACACCGGCAGTTCGATGGTGTGTTCCTTGAATCGGTCGATGCGCGGAAAGCCCGTGGTGGGCAGAAACTGGCCATCCACCCGCAGGTGGGTGTAGCCGCGGGGGCGGGCCCAGTCGGCCAGCTCGGTGTAGACCCCCTTGCGGTTGATCACCAGCGGCGCCAGCAGGCCGATGTGCTGGCCACGGAACTGGCGCAGCAACTGAGAGGCAATGCTGTCGGGTGTCTGCGGCTGCACAGGGGCGCCGTCGTGGACGCAGTGCTGCACGCCCAGCTTCACATAAAGCAGGCGCAGAAAGTGCCACAACTCGGTGGTGGTCCCCACGGTGGACTTGCGCCCGCCGCGCGACAGGCGCTGCTCGATCGCCACCGTGGGCGGGATGCCGTACACCGCATCCACCTCGGGCCGCCCGGCCGGCTGCACGATGCTGCGGGCATAGGCATTGAGGCTTTCGAGGTAGCGACGCTGGCCCTCATTGAACAGAATGTCGAAGGCCAGGGTGGATTTGCCCGAGCCGCTGACCCCCGTCACCACGCTGAACTTGCCGCGGGGGATGTCGACCGACAGGCCCTTCAGGTTGTGCTCGCGGGCGTTCACGATCTGGATCGCATCGGCCCCATGGGCCGGGGCCTGCCGGCGCGGGCGCACCAGGGCCTGCAACGGCGTGCCCTCCTCGACCGAATAGGCACCCAGGCCCATGGCCCGGTCGTACTCCCGCAGCGCCTGGCCGGTGTGTGAGCTGGCATGGGCTCGCACCTCTTCGGGCGTGCCCACGGCCACCACCAGACCGCCGGCGTCACCCCCTTCCGGGCCCAGGTCGATCAGCCAGTCGCTGGCACGGATCACGTCGAGGTTGTGCTCGATCACCAACAGCGAATGCCCGGCCTCCAGCAGCTTGCGCAGGGCACGCATGAGCTTGGCGATGTCGTCGAAATGCAGGCCCGTGGTGGGTTCGTCGAACAGGAACAGCGTGCCCTTGCGCGCCACCGGCTGGCGGCTGCTGCTGCCGGCCTTGGCGGCCTCGGCCAGAAAACCGGCCAGCTTCAGGCGCTGGGCCTCGCCGCCCGACAGCGTGGGCACGGGCTGGCCCAGCTTCACGTACTCCAGACCCACGTCCACAATGGGTTGCAGGGCGCGCAGCACCTCGCGGTCGGCGGCGAACAGGCTCGCCGCCTCGCTGACCGTGAGGTCCAGCACATCCGCCACACTCAGGTGGCGGCCACCGCGCTCGATCTTGACCTCCAGGATCTCGGGCCGATAGCGCTGGCCATCGCAATCCTGGCAGCGCAGGTAGACGTCGGACAAAAACTGCATCTCGACGTGCTCGAAGCCCGAACCACCGCAGGTGGGGCAACGGCCATCGCCGCTGTTGAAGCTGAACTTGCTGGCGGTGTAGCTGCGCTGGCGGGCCATCGGCGCGGTGGCAAAAATCTCGCGCAGGGTGTCCCAGGCGCCCACATAGCTGACGGGGTTGGAGCGCGCGGTCTTGCCGATGGGCGACTGGTCGACAAACACCACATCGCCCAAGTGATCGGCGCCCAGCAGGCGGTCATGCAGGCCCGGGGTCTCCGTGGCCTTGCCGAAGTGGCGCAGCAGCGCGGGCGCCAGCACGTCCTGGATCAGCGAGGACTTGCCCGACCCCGACACCCCGGTCACACACACCAGGCGCTGCAACGGAATCTCGACCGACACGTTCTGCAGGTTGTGCTCGCGCGCCCCCTCCAGGATCAGGCGCGGTGTGTTGTCGCTGACCAGGCGCTTGAAGCCCATGCCCACCTGTTTGCGCGCGCCCAGGTACTGGCCGGTCAGGGTATCGGCACGGCGCAGGTCTTCGGTGGACCCGTCAAACACGATCTGCCCGCCGCGTTCGCCGGGGCCCGGGCCCATGTCGATCATGCGGTCGGCCGCCAGCATCACGGCCGGGTCGTGCTCGACCACCACCAGGGTGTTGCCGGCATCGCGCAGCCGGTGCATGGCCTCGGTGATGCGGTTCATGTCGCGCGGGTGCAGGCCGATGCTGGGCTCGTCCAGCACGAACAGCGTGTTGACCAGGGAGGTGCCCAGCGCGGTGGTCAGGTTGATGCGCTGCACCTCGCCACCCGACAGGGTGCGGCTTTGCCGGTCCAGCGTGAGGTAACCAATGCCCACATCGCACAGGTACCTGAGGCGGGTGGTGATTTCCTCGTACAGCAGCTTGAGGGCCTGGGCCTCGCCGTCCGAGCCGTGGCCCGGCAGGTGCAGTGCGTCGAAGAAACGGCGCAGGCGATCGAGCGGCAACAGCATCAGGTCATGCAAGCACAGGCCGGGCAAGGCCTCAAGCTGATCGCGCGACCAGGCCACCCCGGCCGGCATGAAACGCTTGGCCGGCGCCAACACGGCATCGGCGGCCTCGCGGCTGCCGATGCGCCACAGCAGGCTTTCGGTCTTCAGGCGCGCGCCCGCACAGGTTTCGCAAGGCGTGTAGCTGCGGTATTTGGACAACAGCACCCGGATGTGCATCTTGTAGCTCTTGGTCTCCAGGTACTCGAAGAAACGTTTGACGCCGTACCAGTGCTGGTTCCACTTGCCGTTCCAGTTGGGCGAGCCCTGGATCACCCATTTCTGCTGCTCGGGGGTCAGCTTGTACCAGGGCGTGTCCCGCGGGATGCCGGCGGCCTCGGCATGGCGCATCAGGTCGTCCTGGCACTCGGCCCAGGCCGGGGTCTGCATGGGTTTGATCGCGCCGGCCCGCAGCGTGAGCTTGTCGTTCGGGATCACCAGGCCGTAATCCACCCCGATCACACGCCCGAAGCCACGGCACACCTCGCAAGCGCCCACGGCCGAGTTGAAGGAGAACGCCGACGGGATCGGCTCGCTGTAACGCAGCTCGCTGTCGGGGCAGTGCAAGCCGGTGGAAAAGCGCCACAGCTCGGGCTCGCTATCGTCGCCCGCCAGGGCATACACGTTCAGGCGACCACTGCCGCGCTTGAGCGCGGTCTCGATGGCCTCGATCACCCGCACTTTCTCGGCGTTGCCCGCACGCAGGCGGTCGGCCACCACATCCAGAACTTTGCGCGGACCAGTGGGCGTGGCCACCTCGCGCTCGGCCTGCACCCGGGTGAAACCGCTGGCCGCCAGCCACTGGCTCACCTCGTCGGCGGTGGCGCTGGCCGGCAGTTCGACCGGAAAGGTCAGGATCAGGCGCGGCTCCACGCCGTCAATGCTGGCGGCCTGGGCCCGCGCCAGCAACTGGGTGTAGATGGTCTCGGGCGAATCATGGCGCACCGGCTGGGCGGTCTGGCGGTCGAACAAGGCGCCAGCGCGAGCGAACAAGAGCTTCAGGTGATCGTTCAACTCGGTCATCGTGCCCACGGTCGAGCGCGAACTGCGCACCGGGTTGGTCTGATCGATGGCGATCGCCGGCGGTACGCCCTCCACCCGGTCCACGGCGGGCTTGTCCATGCGATCAAGAAACTGGCGCGCATAGGCCGAGAAAGTTTCGACGTAACGCCGCTGCCCCTCGGCGTACAGGGTGTCAAACACCAGACTCGACTTGCCTGAACCACTGGGCCCCGTGACCACGGTCAGCTCACCCGTTCGGATGTCCAGATCAAGGTTCTTGAGGTTGTGCTGGCGGGCACCGCGGATTTTGATGATTCCCTGGGTCATGGTCGGCTGGTTCCTGTGGAGGCCAAACATTCTAGGCAGGCCACCGCAATGCCGGCATGACACAGGCCAAAGCCCTTCAAACCCGCCACCGGCACCCTCACAGTGGTGACTCGCGACCTCAAGTGCAGGATCAGCTGGCAACGCCCCCTGGCTGATCGGCTCAGGCCCATAACGAAGAGGTCAGGCCGGCGCCGGGCCGCCCCAAGGCGGCCTGCGGCCCCCTTGGGGGGCAGCGACCACACGAAGTGAGGGAGCGTGGGGGCGCTACTCAATCACCACTGTAGATATCGACCTGCCGAGTCTCTGGCACAAACACCAACCCGATGGCCAGGGTGGCCGCCGCGATCACCACCGGGTACCACAGGCCATGGAACATGTTGCCGTTCTGCGCCACCATGGCAAAGCTGATGGTGGGCAACAGGCCGCCAAACCAGCCGTTGCCCACGTGGTAGGGCAGGCTCATCGAGGTGTAGCGGATGCGGGTGGGGAACAACTCGACCAGCATGGCCGCAATCGGTGCGTAGACCATGGTCACATAGATCACCAACAGGGTCAGGATGAGCACGATGGTCACATGGTCCACCTTGGCCGGATCAGCCTGGGGCGGGTAGCCCGCACTCTTCAGGGCCTCGCCCACCTGCTTCTTGAATGCACTGATGGCGCGATAGCTCTCATCGTCAAACTTGTGGTTGACCACCCGCCCCACCGGGGCCGTGATGTCTTGCTCGCCAATGCGCACCCGCGCCGGGCCGCCAGCCGCCGACACCTGATTGGAGTAACTCACCGCGTTCTGGGCCAGGAAGCGCTTGGCGATGTCACACGAGCGGTAAAAGTCGATCTCACGGGCCACCGGGTTGCCCTGGAACGAGCAGTCCCCCGCGGCCGCGATCACCACGATCTGATTGCGCGCCTGGGCCGCCGCCAGGTCGGGGTTGGCCGCCTGGGTCAGCGCCTTGAACAGGGGGAAGTAACTCACGGTGGCCAGCAGCAGACCGGCCAGGATGATGGGTTTGCGCCCGATGCGGTCGGACAGCGTGCCGAACACGATGAAAAAAGGCGTGCCCAACAGCAGGGCCACGGCGGTCAGGATGTTGGCGGTGGAGCCATCCACCCGCAGCACGTTGGTCAGGAAAAAGGGCGCATAGAACTGCCCCGTGTACCAGACCACCGCCTGCCCGGCCACCAAGCCAAACAAGGCCAGCAACACCACCCGCAGGTTCTTCCATTGACCAAAAGATTCTGTCAGCGGGGCCTTGGAGGTCTTGCCCTCGGCCTTCATCTGCTTGAAGGCAGGCGATTCGTTCATGGACAGGCGGATGAACACAGACACCCCCAGCAACAGGATGGAGATCAGAAAGGGAATGCGCCAGCCCCAATCGGCAAAAGCCGCCTCGCCCACCAGATTGCGCACGCCCAGGATGACGACCAGGGACAGGAACAGGCCGAGCGTGGCCGTGGTCTGGATCCAGGCCGTGTAGGCACCACGGCGCCCGGGCGGTGAATGCTCGGCCACGTAGGTGGCGGCCCCGCCATATTCACCGCCCAGGGCCAGGCCCTGCAACATGCGCAGGGCCACCAGGATCACCGGCGCCGCCAGCCCCACCGTGGCATACGAGGGCAGGATGCCCACGATGAAGGTGGACATGCCCATGATCAGGATCGTGACCAGAAAGGTGTACTTGCGCCCGATCATGTCGCCCAACCGACCGAACACGAGCGCACCGAAGGGCCGCACGATGAACCCGGCCGCAAAGGCCAGCAGCGCAAAAATGAAGGCTGAACTCGGGTCCAACCCCGAGAAGAACTGCTGCGCGATGATGCCGGCCAACGAACCATACAGGTAGAAGTCGTACCACTCGAAGACGGTTCCGAGTGAGGACGCGACGATGACACGGCGCTCCTCGGGTGTCATGGGTCGTGCAGGGGCTGCCATGGTGTGTCTCCGTTGATGGGGGCCAGCGATCCGGCCCAGGCTGTGGCAGCCACTATCAGAAGCTACTCTGACCGAACCCTGACAAACAGACTTGGGACAAGCCCTGATGCAAGGGTAAACACGGGTCAGGGGTTTACCCGATCCCGCTGCCGCCCGTCGACGGCTGAACGGTCAACCACATACCGTTCAGCGCGCCACAACACCGCTGAAACCCGCATGGGGACTGGGTTTGCTGATTTTCGACGCTCGCACACCCGGCCTGGCTTATCGCTGGCTTACGTAAGCAGTTGGTCAGGGACGCTGCCCAGAATTGTTTCGTGGCCGGTGGCTTTCGGGCCACGCCCTGCATCCATTCCAACTACTGGAGAGAGACATGAGCGACCCTGTTGTCGACAAGATAAAAACCCACCCGAAGTACCTGGAGCTGCGCCGCAAACGCAATGGCCTGGGCGTTTTCCTGACCATCCTGATGCTGGTCGTGTACTACGGCTACATCGGCCTGATCGCCTTCGACAAGGCCTTTCTGGCTCAGCCCATCGGCGCCGGCGTGACCACGCTGGGCATCCCGATCGGCATGGGCGTGATCGTTTTCACCATCATCATCACGGGTATCTACGTGAAGCGTGCCAACGGTGAATTCGACCAGTTGACCAAGGACATCCTGAAGGACGCCACCAAATGAACAAGCAACTCCAATTCGCACTGGCGGGCGCGCTGGCCCTGGCCGCCAGCGGCTCGGCCCTCGCGGCGGGCGGTGATCTGGGCGAAGCCGCCAAGCAAGCCACCAACTGGACCGCCATCGTCATGTTCGCCGCCTTTGTGGCAGGCACGCTGTGGATCACCAAGTGGGCTGCGGCCAAGACCAAATCGGCCGCCGACTTCTACACCGCAGGTGGTGGCATCACCGGCTTCCAGAACGGCCTGGCGATTGCCGGCGACTACATGTCGGCGGCCTCGTTCCTGGGCATTTCGGCCATGGTGATGGGCGTTGGCTATGACGGCATCATCTACTCCATCGGCTTCCTGGTGGGCTGGCCCATCATCACCTTCCTGATGGCCGAGCGCCTGCGCAACCTGGGCAAGTTCACCTTTGCCGACGTGGCAGGGTACCGCTTCCAACAGGCTCCGATCCGCGCCTTTGCGGCCTCGGGCACCCTGGTGGTGGTGGCCTTCTACCTGATCGCCCAGATGGTGGGTGCCGGCCAGCTGATCAAGCTGTTGTTCGGCCTGGACTACTGGCTGGCGGTGGTGATCGTGGGCGCGCTGATGATGGTCTACGTGCTGTTTGGTGGCATGACGGCCACCACCTGGGTGCAGATCATCAAGGCCTGCATGCTGCTGGCGGGCGTGAGCTTCATGGCCTTCATGGTGCTGGCCAAGTATGGTTTCAGCCCTGAAGCCCTGTTTGCCGAAGGTGTGAAGGTGAAGGCGGCCATCGCCGCCAACGCCGGCAAGTCGCCCGAAGAGGCGGCCAAGATCGGCCTGTCGGTCATGGGCCCTGGCGGCTTCATCAAAGACCCGATTTCGGCGATCTCTTTCGGCATGGCCCTGATGTTCGGTACCGCTGGCCTGCCTCACATCCTGATGCGCTTCTTCACCGTGCCCGATGCCAAGGAAGCCCGCAAGTCGGTGCTGTGGGCCACCACCTGGATCGGCTACTTCTACGTGCTGATCTTCATCATCGGCTTCGGCGCCATCACCCTGGTGCTGACCAACCCTGAAATGGCCGACGTGGCCAAGGGCGTGATCAAGGGCGGTGCCGGTACCGCCAACATGGCAGCGGTTCTGGTGGCCAAGTCGGTCGGCGGCGACGTGTTCTTCGGCTTCATCTCGGCCGTGGCCTTCGCTACCATCCTGGCTGTGGTGGCCGGTCTGACGCTGTCGGGCGCCTCGGCCGTGTCGCACGACCTGTACGCCACCGTGTTCAAGAGCGGCAAGGCCGACAGCGCCTCCGAGCTGAAGGTGTCGCGCATGACCACTGTGGCCCTGGGCATCGTCGCCGTGGTGCTGGGCATCGCCTTCGAGAAGCAGAACATCGCCTTCATGGTGTCGCTGGCCTTCGCGATTGCGGCCTCGGCCAACTTCCCGGTGCTGTTCCTGTCGGTGCTCTGGAAAGACTGCACCACCAAGGGCGCTGTGATCGGTGGCTTCCTGGGCCTGATCTCCTCGGTGGGCCTGACCATCGTGTCGCCCTCGGTGTGGGAAGCCACGCTGGGCTACCCCAAGGGCTCGGCCTGGTTCCCGTACTCGTCGCCAGCCCTGTTCTCGATGGCCATCGGCTTCTTCGGTGTGTGGCTGTTCTCGGTCCTGGACCGCAGCGGCCAGGCCGCCAAGGAACGCGAAGCCTTCGCTTCGCAGCAGGTGCGCTCGGAAACCGGCCTGGGTGCCTCGGGCGCCTCGGGTCACTGAAGCGGAAACGGGTCGCCCTGACGCGCCCCGTCTCCCTCCCATGAAAAAACCGGGCCTCGGCCCGGTTTTTCTTTTTCTGCGCTGCGGGCGCTAGCCGCTTTTCAGCGCCCGCAGCTTGATGAAGGCCAGGCCGGCCATCACCGCGTCATTGATGGCGTCGTGGGCATCGCGCAGCGGCAGCTGCAAGTCGGCCATCAGGGTGGCAAAGCGCAGGTCGATGTCGGCGTTGTCGTGCTGCTGGTAGGGAGGCAGCTGACGAAACTTGTGGTCGTAGTACAGGGCCGACACCTCGATCTTGGGCTGCGGCAAAGGCTGACCCAGCAGGGGCCGCACCACGCGGTTGAGCATGGCCACATCGAACTCCAAAAAATAACCCACCAGCGGGCGTGGCCCGATGAAGTGCAGCAGGCGGCGCACTGCCTCGTCGGCGGGCAGGCCTTCGGCCACGTCGCGCTCGCGCAGGCGGTGGATGCGCACGCTCTCGGCCGAGACACCGCGCTCAGGCCGCACCAGCAGCTCCAGCCGTTCGCTGGTCATGAGGCGGTCCCCCACGATGCGCACGGCGCCAATGGACACGATCTCGTCGCTGCGCACATTGAGGCCGGTGGTCTCGCAATCCAGCGAGACCCACTCATCGGGCGGAGGATCGTCGAACAGAAATGCAAACGACGGGTCGGCCAGCCGGCGCAAGGCCCAGTCACGGCGCAGGCGCTGCAACCAGCGGTTGGCCACCGAGGGCAAGGGCACGGTGCTCATGACAGGGCGTCCAGGCGAAAACGGTGGCGCAGCTGCACCTTGAAGCGCTTGACCACGCTCAGCGAATCCTTGAGCAGGTCGCGGTCCAGCGCACTGAGCTGGGCAAAGTCGACCGCGCCGGTGACCGGGCGCTTCAGGTCGATCTCGGCCAGGCCGGCCTTGAGCTTGAGGCCCATGAACACCTGCAGGCTGTCGGTCAATTCGGTGGCCGTGTCGGCACTGAGGGCCCCGGCGGCCACCAGGGCGGCAATGCGCCCGCTGGTGCTGGTCTCGGTGATCCGGTGGGCCAGCGCCAGGCTGCGCACCCCATGCACCAGCGGAAAAATGCCCTCTTTCTTGAGGTTGAGCTGGCGCCCGTCCTCGCCCAGCGAGAACAGGCGGTGCAGCCAGCCATTGGAGGATTCGCCAAAAGCATCGAGCGCCGAGGCAAAGCGGCTGAGCATGGCTTCGTTGTCCAGCGACAGCGCCTGCACCTGCTCCTGCACCCGAGTCAGCAAGAAGGCATCGCCGCACACCGCGTGGGCGTCCATGAAGATGGCCAGCTTCATGAGCTTGTCAGCATCGGGCACCAGCAACCAATCGCGGGCGCGCTGGCTGAACTCACTGACGCTGCCGCGCCAGTCCGGGTTGCTCAGCATGATGTGTCCCGGGCATTCGGGGTAGCCAAAGCGGCTCAGGGCTGCTGAGAAGCGTTCGCACAGGGCCTGCAGGTCGGCTGGCGGCACGTAGCCGTCGCGCAGCACCAGGGCGTTGTCCTGATCGGTCTTGAGCAACTGCTCGCCGCGGCCCTCGCTGCCCATCACGAACAGGCAGCTGTTGGCGACCAGCTCGGGCGGTGCCAGCATGTCCCAGGCGCGCTCGAACAGGCGCAGATTGAGTTGCTGTACCAGCCGCGCAATCAGCCCCACCCGGGTGCCGCCGCGCGACAGCAGGCCGATCATGCGGTTGATCTGGCCTGCCGCCTGCTCCAGGCCGGCCAGATCGCGGGCCTGCTCGATCTGCACCGTGATGAGGTGCGAATGGTTGCCCAGGAAGCTGAACAGGTCCAAGGCCTCAAGGATGCCGCGCACCTCGCCGCCTTCGGCCACCACCACCCGGTGCACGCGGCTGCGCAGCATCAGGGCCATGGCATCGCCCAGCAGATCGCCCGGGCGCACGGTGACCAGTTGGTAGCTGGCCAGCTCGCCAACGGCCAATTGGTCGAGCGGTCGTCCATCGAGCACGGCACGCTGCAAGGCGGTGGCCGTGAAGATGCCCAGCCGAGGCGGGTCGCTGCGGCCATCACGCACCAGCACATTGGAGGTTTTCTCCGCCTGAAAGCGACGCACCACGGTGACGATGTCGGTGTCGGCCTCCACCGTGGGGGCCGGGCGGACAAAGGCCTCCTCGACCCGGGCCATGGTGAGCGAGTGAAGCTCGTGGCTGCCCTGACGCTGGGCCAGGGTGCTGAGCTTGTTGCTGAGGTCGGAGAACAGCAAGGCGCCAAAAGTGGCGTTGGACGCGATCAGTTCGTTGACCGCCTGGTGCGCCAGTTGGTAGGCCACCACCTCTTCAGACGCCACAAATCGGTGGCTGACCCGCCCGGCCACCAGGCCTCGGCCATCAAAGCAGTCGTCAGGGCCGTAGCTGCCGATGACCTCTTCGCCATCGAGCTGGGTCACAAAGCCCTTGATGATGATAAACAGATGGGTGGGCACGGAACCCACTTCGAGGATGGGGGTGCCGGCGCGAAAGTAGGCCACATCGACGCTGTTGCGCACCAGACGCTGCTCGTCAGGTTTCAGGCAGTCGAATGGCGAAGCCGAGAAATTGAAGGCGTTGGGCATCGCTTGTCTCCGATCAGGGGCCGCTGCGCCGGGGCGGGCTGCGGTGTTGTCAGAGGATTGTCGCGTGCGCGATCACATCAGGACTTGACCCAGGTTCAGCTTTCGCGCCCCTGCCCCAGACCGTTCATCACCTGAGGCACGGAGTCCCAGTGGGTTTCCAGCCAAGGGTCACCCGCCAGGCAAGCCCGCAGGAGGGGCAAGGCGTCCAGGCCCCAGAACACTCGACCCTCGACCCGCCAGGCCGGCACGCCAAAGGCCCCGGCGGTCAGCGCCTCTTGCGTGTTCTGGCGCAGCCGGGCCCGTACGGCATCGGCGCCCGGCTCGTGGCGCAGCGTGAGGCGCTGCTGCAAGGCCAGCAGGCGCTCCGGGTCGAGCGCATCGTGGCCGCCGTGCCAGACATGGCGCATCACCTCGCGCGCCACATGGCGGCTGATGCAGCCGTCAACGCTGGTGGCCAGGGCCAGGCCCAGCAAAGGCACGGGCGAGAACGGGTGCTGCGCCGGCATCTGCAGTCCCACGCCCAGGCTGTGCCCCAGCCAGGCCACGTGGCGGTAGGTCCAGTCACGTTTGGGGGCGATCGCCGCCGGCCCGCCGTGGCCGTACTGTTTGACCAGCGCGCCCAGCAGCACGGGCTTGTAGCTCACGTGGTAACTCAGGCCCTGCAGGGCCTGGGGCAGTTGCTCCAGCGCCAGCCAGGCATAGGGGGACACGAAGTCGAAGTAGAAATCGATGTGTTTCATGCGGGCCTGAGGCGCTGGGCCTGGGTTCGGGGCCATGTTCAGGCCTGGGGCTCGCGCACCAGGCCGCTGCGCAGCATCACCTGGCGCCAGACGCTGCGTTTGTAGCCGTCGGAGGCTCCGCTCCAGGCCCGCAGCTCGTCCAGCGTGCGGTAGCAGCCTTGACAAAGGCTGCGGTCGGCCGTCATGCGACACACCGAGACACAGGGCGAGGGCACGTTGTCTTCGGCCGCCAAGGCGGCCTCGGCCTTGGCGGCCAGCAGTTCAAGCGGGTTGCTCATGGCGCCGGGGCCTGCACCACATCGGCCACCGGGGCGCCTCCCGTGAGGGCTTCCAGGTCTTGCGGGCGCAGGCGGAACACGCCGTTGGGGTGCCCGGCCGCGGCCCAGACCTCTTCGAAGCGGAACAGTTCGCGGTCGATCAGCGTCACCGGCGGGTTGAGGTGGCCCACAGGGGAGACGCCACCGATGGCAAAACCCGTGCTGGCCCGCACGAAATCGGCGTCAGCGCGGCCGGTCTTGCCCACCAGGGCATCGACCTTCTTTTCATCCACCCGGCGATCGCCCGAGGCAATCACCAACACCGCGAGGTTGTCGCTCTTGCGCTTGAAGATGATGCTCTTGGCAATCTGGCCCACCGCCACACCCAGGGTGTCGGCCGCCTCTTGGGCGGTGCGGCAGGATTCACCCAGCATCTGCGGGGCGTGGGGATGGCCCTTGGCCTGCAGCGCAGCGGCCACGCGCTGCACGCCGTCAGGCAGGGGTTTCAGTTCGGCACCACACATGGTTCTGGCTTCCTCAGGGTTCATCACGGCCAGCATTGTGCCGCCGTCGGGATGACCGGGTGGTCCAGGAGGAAAAACCGGTCAGGCCACACGCTTGTTGAGGATGGCCTTGCCAGCCCGCGAACCGGTGGGCCGGCCCAGGTGGCGACTGATGAAGTCGCCGGCGTCGATCAAGGCGTCCAGGTCGATGCCGGTGGCGATGCCCATGCCATGCAGCATGTACACCACGTCTTCGGTGGCCACGTTGCCGGTGGCGCCCTTGGCATACGGGCAGCCGCCCAGGCCGGCCACCGAGGTGTCGTACTGCCAGACCCCCATCTGCAAGGTGGCCAGGGTGTTGGCCAGGGCCTGGCCATAGGTGTCGTGAAAGTGGCCCGACACGTCGTCGAGCGCATACACCTTGAGGGCCGCCTCCATGGCGCGCTGCACCTTGAGGGGCGTGCCCACGCCAATGGTGTCGGCCACACCCACATGCTGCACGCCGATGTCTTTCATGAGCCGGGCCACCTGGGTCACGCGCTCGGGGGCGATGTCACCTTCGTAAGGGCAGCCCACGGTGCAGGAGATGGCCCCCCGCACGCGGATGCCGGCGGCCAGCGCCGCGGCCACCACGGGAGCGAAACGCTCGATGCTCTCGGCGATCGAGCAATTGATGTTGCGCTGGCTGAAGGCCTCGCTGGCTGCGCCGAACACCACGATCTCGTCAGGCCGCGAGAGCACCGCCGCCTCGTAGCCCTTGAGGTTGGGCGTGAGCACCGAGTACTGCACCCCGGCACGGCGCTGCAGCCCTGCCATCACCTCGGCGTTGTCACCCATCTGGGGCACCCACTTGGGGCTGACGAAGCTGGTGACCTCGATGTGGGTGAGGCCGGCCTCCTGCAGGCGGTGCACCAGGCCGATCTTGATCTCGGCCGGCACGGGCTGTTTTTCGTTCTGCAGGCCGTCACGGGGGCCGACCTCGACCAGTTTGACGCGGGTGGGCAATGTCATGGGGTGTCTCCAAAAAAAATGCGCCGGCCTCAGTAGCCGCGCTCAGGGCTGACCACGCCCGCGATCGCACTCAGCGGTTCCCCGGCCTGCAAGGCCCGGATCTTGCCGGCGATCTGCGCAATGCTTTCCTCGCGCAGGGTGCGGGCCGAGGTGTGGGGTGTCACAGTGATCTGTGGGTGCTGCCAGAAAGGGTGACCGGCGGGCAGCGGCTCGGTGCGGAACACGTCCAGGGTGGCGCCGGCCACGTGGCCACTGGCCAGGGCCTCCAGCAGATCGGCTTCGACCAGGTGCGCGCCACGCGCCACGTTGATCACATAGGCCGCCGGGGCCAGGGCCGCCAGCGTGTTGCGGTCGATGATGTTCTCGGTCTCGGGGGTGAGGGGGAGCAGACAGACCAGCACCCGGGTGCCACGCAAGAAGGCCTGGAAGCCCTCGCCCCCCACCGGTCCCGAGAAGCATTCCATGCCGTCGACCTGTTTGGCGCTGCGGCTGTAGCCCCGCACCGGGAAATCGAACAGGCGCAAGGCCTGGGCCACACGCTGGCCCAGCACACCCAGGCCCATCACGCCGACGGTGAAATCGGTGCGCAGTCGCGGCTTGCGGTACGACCACTTGCCCTGGGCCACATCGGCCTCGTAGCCATCGAGTTCACGAAAATGCCGGATCACGGCGTGGGCCACAAACTCAGCCATCTGCACCGACATGCCGGCATCATCCAGGCGCACCACCGGCACCCCAGCGGGTAGACGGCTTTTCATCAAGGCATCGACGCCCGCGCCGATGTTGAAGAGGGCGCGCAGGCCGGGCTGTTGATCCAGAAAGGCCTGGGGCGGTGCCCAGACCACGGCGTAGTCGGCCGGCGCGGCGCCAGCTTGCCAGACAGAGACCCGGGCATCGGGAAAGGCGGCGGACAAGCCGGCCTGCCAGGGCTCGGGCTTGGTATCGGTGAGGCAGAGGGTGATGTTCATGGTGCAGCAGTCTGCCATCCCACAGGTCGGCCCGCAGTCACACGCCGGTCAGGCGGCCACCTTGACTGCGGTGGCCACCTCCAGGCGCAGCAGTTCGGCACCATCGCTGACCTGATCGCCTGGGGCATAGAGCAGCTCCTGCACCCTGCCATCGGAAGGCGCCGCGATGGTGTGCTCCATCTTCATGGCCTCCATCACCGCCAGGGGCTGGCCCTTGCGGACCACATCGCCGGGCTTGACGGCAAAGGACACCACCTTGCCCGGCATGGGCGCCGTCAGTCGACCGCCCTCGCCATGGCTGTCGCCGGCATGGGCCAGCAGATCGATCACAGTGATCTGGGAGGCCCCCTCGGCCGCAAAGACATGGGCCACCTCACCCTGGACATCGACTTGCACCACGGTGCGCCGGCCACCGAATTCGAGCAGCAAACCGGGGTCGGCGTGGCGCCAGCTCAGCGGGGTGGTGCTGTCGCCCATCGACACTTGCAGCTGGCCATCGTGCCCGTAGGTGAGGCGGGCCTCACAGGGTTCACCATGGAACTCGAAGGCGAAGCGGCGCACGGTCTCGCCATGCGAGCGCCAGCCGTCGCGACGGCTGAAGGGATCGGCACCCGCCAAGGCCTGCTCCGAAGCCAGGGTCTGGGCCACCACGGCGGCGGCCACCAGGGTCAGCCCCAAGGGCTCCTGCTTGAACAGGACCGCCTGCTCACGCTGGATCAGGGCCGTGTCGAGCTGGGCCCCCGCGAACGACGGGCTGCGCACCACATGGCGCAAGAACTGCACATTGGTGGCCAGGCCGACGATGTGGGTCTGGGCCAGTGCGGTGTCAAGACGCGCCAGCGCCTCTTCGCGGTTGGCGCCGTGCACGATCAGCTTGGCCACCATGGAGTCGTAGAACGGGCTGATGGCGTCGCCCTGGCGCACGCCATCGTCGATGCGCACCGTGCCGCGCTCAAAGCTGGTGCTGGCTGGCTTGCGGTAGATGTCGAGGCGCCCGGTGGCCGGCAGAAACTGGTTGTCGGGGTTCTCGGCACAGATACGGGCTTCGATCGCATGGCCCTGGATGCGCAGCTCGGACTGCTGCAAAGGCAGCGGCTCGCCGCTGGCCACGCGCAACTGCCACTCGACCAGATCCAGGCCCGTGATGGCCTCGGTGACCGGGTGCTCCACCTGCAGGCGGGTGTTCATCTCCATGAAGAAGAAGTCCATGCGACCGTCAGGCCGCTGCTCAACGATGAACTCGACCGTGCCGGCGCCCACGTACTGCACCGCCTTGGCGGCCGCCACGGCGGCCGCCCCCATTTGCTGGCGCATGATCTCGCTCATGCCAGGGGCCGGGGCCTCTTCGAGCACCTTTTGATGGCGGCGCTGCACCGAGCAATCACGCTCGAACAGGTACACGCACTGGCCATGGGTGTCGCCAAACACCTGGATCTCGATGTGGCGCGGGCGCTGCACGTATTTCTCGATCAGCACCGCGTCGTCACCAAAGCTGTTGATGGCCTCGCGTTGGCACGAGGCCAGCGCGGCGGCGAAGTCTTCAGCCCGTTCGACGGCCCGCATGCCCTTGCCGCCACCGCCAGCGCTGGCCTTGATCAGCACTGGGTAGCCGATGCGGTCGGCCTCGCGCTGCAGCAACTCGGGGTTCTGGTCGGCGCCATGGTAGCCGGGCACCAGGGGCACGCCGGCCTTTTCCATCAGCTGCTTGGACTCGGCCTTGAGGCCCATGGCCTTGATGGCCGAGGCCGGCGGGCCGATGAAGACCAGACCGGCGGCCGCGCAGGCCTGGGCAAAGTCTTCGTTCTCACTGAGAAAGCCATAGCCTGGATGGATGGCCTCGGCGCCCGTGGCCTTGGCGGCCTCCAGGATGCGCTCCCAGCGCAGGTAACTGTCCTTGGGCGCGCTGCCGCCCACATGCACGGCCTCATCACAGGCGGCCACATGCTTGGCCTGGGCGTCGGCGTCAGAGTAGACCGCCACGGTCTTGATGCCCATGCGGCGGGCGGTGGCGGCGACGCGGCACGCGATCTCCCCCCGGTTTGCAATCAGAATTTTCTTGAACATACGGTGGTCTCCAAAATCACGGTGCCCAGACGACCTGGTCGTCCACGGCGTACAACTTGCAGGTTTGGCCTTTGCGGGCCTGACAAAAGCCCAGCGCGCGGCCCACGGCCCAGTCGCCCGTGGCCCAGCCCACGTTGCCCGTGGGGCCGATGGCGAAGGCGCGGGGCGCCGGGGCGGCGAGGAATTTGCGGTAGAAGCCCTCGCGAGCGCTGTCGCTGATGGGCACCTCGTTCACAGCGTCGACGCGGTGTTGGCCCTGTGCAACAGGCACCGTGGGCACCCCCGATCGGGTGAAGCCCAGCTTGGCCAGGTAGGCCTCCACCAGGGGCACCCAGTGGTCCATGTCTGCATTCATGCCGTTGTGGCCGTCCTTGCCCGATGCCGGCAGGGTGTGGAACGCCACCTGGCCGCCACCGGCCGTCCAGGCCTGTTGCCAGCGGCGGGGATGGTCCTCGCCCCAATAAAGGTCATTGGCCCAATAAAGCCACAGCATGGGCACCTGGGCCTGCCGGGCCTGGGCCTCCCAGGCCTTGGCGACCACCGCCGGGCCGCAGGGATTGCCGGGACGGCGCTCGGGGTCGCCACCGGTGCCCCCCGAAAAATTGATGCCGCCTACCAACCCGGCGGGGTGGCGCGCCACCGTGGCCACAGCGGTCAGCCCCCCCACAGACTGGCCCATGACCAGCCAGCGCGAGGTGTCGATGTCGGGTTGGCTCTGGGCATAGGCCAGGGTCGCCAGCACCTGATCCGAGGCGGCCTTGGCCATGGGTTCGATGCGCATGCCATTGCAGTTGCCACTGTCTTCGGGGTCGAAGTCGCCGTAGGTTTCCCAATAGCCCAGGCGGGTGGGCAGCATCACGGCAAAGCCTTTGGTGACCAGGTAGCGCGCCAGGTGCTCGTAGCGCTGGCGCCCCTGCTGGGCGCGCTTGTCGCGGGTGGCCCGGCCGTGGTTGAGGATCACCAGTGGGTGCGGGCCCGCGCCCACGGGCCGGAACACCGTGATGGGAATCTGACGCGTTTCCTGACGACCGTACAGGTCACTCACCGTGACGGGAATGTGCTGTATCTCTTCACGGAGATCGGCCGCGAGTACAGGCTCGGCCGGCGCTGCGGCGGCGGGGGTCTGCGCCCCGGCCTGGCCCAACGGGCCCAGGGCGAGCATCAACAGGCCGGCTTGGCCCAGAAGACGCAAACGTGTCGTCAGGCACCCCATGGCTCAACCCAGAAGCCAGTTCGGCTTGCGCTTTTGCAGAAAGGACTGGATGCCCTCGCGCCCTTCGGGGCTGACGCGCACATCGGCAATGCGCTCGACGGTGGCGGCGATCAGCGTCGCGTCGATGTCGTGCCCGGCCACGTCGTGCACCAGGCGCTTGCTCAGGCGCACGGCCTCGGGGCCGGCCGCCAGCAGGGCCGCCGTGACGGCGTCCACCCGGGCGTCCAGAGCATCCGCCGCCGCCACCTCATGAATGAAGCCGATGCGCAGGGCTTCGGCAGCGCTGAAACGCTCGGCCGTCAGAAAGTAGCGGTGGGCCGCGCGGGCGCCCATGGCCCGGATCACGTAGGGGCTGATGGTGGCGGGGATCAGGCCCAGTTTGACCTCGCTGAGGCAGTAATGCGCCGTGTCGACACTGATGGCCACATCACAGGCCGCGACCAGACCGGTGCCGCCGGCATAGACATCGCCCTGCACCCGGGCCACGGTGGGCTTGGGGCAGGCGTAGATCACGCGCAGCATCTCGGCCAGTTGCCCAGCATCAGCCAGGTTCTGCTCGCGGCTGTAGTCGGCCATGCTGCGCATCCAGTTCAGGTCGGCCCCGGCGCAGAAGGCCGGGCCCTGGCCGGCCAGCACGATGGCCCGGACCTCGGGGAGCAGTCCCAGATCGCGGAAGGCCTGGGTGAGCTCGGCGATCACGGTCTCGTTGAAGGCGTTGCGTACGTCGGGGCGGTTCAGGGTGACACGGGCCACGGGGCCGATGTCGACGGTGATGGTGCTCAGCGCGGCCATGTGGGGAGTCCTCTCAAAGTTTCGAACACGTCAAAATCTGCATCGCGGTGCAGTAGTTGGTGGCCATGGTGGATGCAGAAGCTGGCCAGCAGAATGTCGATGGGGCTGCGGATGGTGATGCCCCGTGCACGCAACTTGCGGTACTCGCGGGCCGCCAGCAGGGCGGCCGACGAGCCGCCCAACTGGACCTGCGGCAGACTGCCCAGGTAGTGCTCGGCCAACTCCAGCGCGCGCCCCGAACGAAAACCGCGCAACACCTCGAACATCACCAAGTCGGCCACAGCAATGTCACCACGATTGCCCTGCAGCAATGCCCTCAAGGCCTCGACAGCCCGGTTGCTGCGGCCTGCAAAGAAATCGATCCAGACACTGGAATCCACCAGAATCACGGGCGCCGCCTTTTGACTGGACGAGCCACGGCAGGCGTCGTCTTGTAGGCCGGAGCGGGCGTTTCTGCGACGGCCATGGCCGCGCCATGCTGGCTTGCCGTCTGGGCTGATGCCTCAGCCCAGCCCTCATCGGAATCATCCCAGTGCAACTGACCTTGCAGGGCCAGCAGGCCGTCGTAGATTTCTTTGCGCGCCAGCAGGCGCAAGCCGGCCTCCACAGCCTCTTTTTTGGTCTTGAACGCCCCGGCCGCCATGGCCCGCGCCAGCAGTTCGTCGTTGATGTCGATGTTGGTTCGCACAGGCGGCCTCGAATGTGTATGAATTCAGGAAAATATACACATCACATGCGGAAGACGCCAAATCGAGTGTCTTCGATCGGCGCATTGCGGGCGGTCGACAGGCCCAGGGCCAGCACGCGGCGGGTGTCGGCGGGGTCGATCACACCGTCGTCCCACAGGCGGGCGGTGGCGTAGTAGGGGTGGCCCTGGTCTTCGTACTGCTGGCGAATCGGGGCCTTGAAAGCTTCCTCTTCGTCAGCGCTCCATTGGCCGCCCTTGGCCTCGATGCCATCGCGCTTGACGGTGGCCAGCACGCTGGCCGCCTGTTCGCCGCCCATGACGCTGATGCGGGCGTTGGGCCACATCCACAGAAAGCGCGGGCTGTAGGCCCGGCCGCACATGCCGTAGTTGCCGGCGCCAAAGCTGCCGCCAATGATGATGGTGAACTTGGGTACGCTGGCGGTGGCCACGGCCGTGACCATCTTGGCACCGTTGCGGGCGATGCCTTCGTTCTCGTATTTGCGGCCCACCATGAAGCCGGTGATGTTCTGCAGGAACACCAGCGGGATCTTGCGCTGACAGCACAGCTCGATGAAGTGGGCGCCCTTGAGCGCCGACTCGGAGAACAGGATGCCGTTGTTGGCAATGATGCCCACGGGCATGCCTTCGATGCGGGCAAAGCCGGCGACCAGGGTGGTGCCGAAGCGGGCCTTGAACTCGTCGAACTCGCTGTCGTCCACGACGCGGGCGATGATTTCGCGCACATCAAAGGGCTTGCGAGTGTCGGTGGGGATCACGCCATACAGTTCGCTGGCCTCGAAGCGTGGCGGCTTGGCCGCGTCGGTGGGCAGCGGGTCGGCCTTGCGGGCGTTCAGGTTTTTGACGGCCTGGCGGGCCAGCGCCAGGGCGTGCAGGTCGTTCTGCGCCAGGTGATCAGCCACGCCCGAAAGGCGGGTGTGCACATCGCCCCCGCCCAGGTCTTCGGCCGTGACCACTTCGCCGGTCGCCGCCTTCACCAGGGGCGGGCCGCCCAGAAAGATGGTGCCCTGGTTCTTGACGATGATGGTCTCGTCGCTCATGGCGGGCACATAGGCACCGCCGGCCGTGCAGCTGCCCATCACCACCGCGATCTGCGAGATGCCCTGGGCGCTCATGTTGGCCTGGTTGAAGAAGATGCGGCCAAAGTGGTCACGGTCGGGGAACACCTCGTCCTGATTGGGCAGGTTGGCGCCCCCCGAATCGACCAGGTAGATGCAGGTGAGGTGGTTCTGCGCTGCGATCTCCTGGGCCCGCAGGTGCTTTTTCACCGTCATGGGGTAGTAGGTGCCGCCCTTGACAGTGGCATCGTTGCATACGATCAGGCAGTCCACGCCATTGACGCGGCCGATGCCGGTGATGACACCGGCGCAGGGTGCCGCATCGCCATACATGGCGTGGGCCGCCAGCGGGCTCAGCTCCAGAAAGGGCGTGCCGGGGTCCAGCAGCATCTGCACCCGCTCGCGCGGCAGCAGCTTGCCGCGGGCCGTGTGCTTGGCGCGGGCGGCCTCGCCGCCACCAGCCGCCGCCCTGGCGACCTGCACGGCCAGGTCATCGACCACAGTGCGCATGGCGCTGGCATTGGCCTGGAACTCGGCCGAACGGGGGTTGAGTTTGCTTTCAAGAATCATGGGGGCCTCAGGCGGTCTTGGTTTCTTCAAGACCCAGTTGGGTCTTCATCTCGTCGCGGATCTTGAACTTCTGGATCTTGCCGGTGACGGTCATGGGGAAGCCGGATACAAATCGAATGTAGTGCGGCACTTTGTAGTGGGCGATCTGGCCTTTGCAAAAGGCTCGCAGTTCGTCCTCGGACAAAGTCTGGCCGGGCTTGACCACCACCCAGGCACACAGTTGCTCGCCATATTGGTGGTCGGGCACGCCCACCACCTGCACATCCTGCACCTTGGGGTGGCGGTAGAGAAACTCTTCGATCTCGCGCGGGTAGATGTTCTCGCCGCCCCGGATCACCATGTCCTTGATGCGGCCAACGATGTTGACGTAGCCCTCGGCGTCCATGGTGGCGAGGTCGCCGGTGTGCATCCAGCCGTCGGCATCGATGGCCTCGCGGGTCTTTTCCTCGTCATCCCAGTAGCCATGCATGACCGAGTAGCCACGCGTGCAGAGCTCGCCCGAGCTGCCGCGGGGCACGGTCTCGCCGGTTTCGGGGTTGACGATTCTGACCTCCAGGTGCGGCTGCACCAGGCCCACGGTGCTGACGCGCTTTTCCAGCGGCGTGTCGGTGCTGCTCTGGCAGCTGACGGGACTGGTCTCAGTCATGCCGTAGGCGATGGTGATCTGGCCCAGGTGCATGTCGGCCACCACGCGCTTCATCACCTCGATCGGACAAGGCGAGCCGGCCATGATGCCGGTGCGCAGGGTGTGCAGATCGAACTCTTTGAAGCGGGGGTGGTCCAGCTCGGCAATGAACATGGTGGGCACACCGTGCAGGCCGGTGCATCGCTCATCCTGCACCGCCTGCAACACGGTCAGGGGATCGAAACCATCGTTGGGGTAGACGATGGTGGCGCCGTGGGTGAGGCAGGCCAGGTTGCCCAGCACCATGCCGAAGCAGTGATACAGCGGCACGGGGATGCACAGGCGGTCGTCGGGCGTGAGCTTCATGGCCTCGCCGATGAAGAAGCCGTTGTTGAGGATGTTGCGATGGGTCAGCGTGGCCCCCTTGGGAAATCCGGTGGTCCCGCTGGTGAACTGGATGTTGATGGGCTGGGTGGCCTTGAGCGTGGCCGCAAACGAGGGCAGTCGCGGATCAAACCGGTCACCGCGGGCCAGCAGGCTGGAGAAACGCAGCATGCCGGGCTCGTCAGCCCCCTCGCCTTCGACATCGATCCAGAGGACGTTGCGCAACTCAGGCAGGCGCTTGGCCTGCAGCTGGCCGGGGACACTGGTGGCCAGTTCGGGCGCCAGCTCACGCAGCATGCCCAGGTAGTCGCTGGTCTTGAAGCGGGCCATGCTGACCAGGGCCTTGCAGCCCACTTTGTTGAGCGCGTATTCGACCTCGGAGGTGCGGTAGGCCGGGTTGATGTTGACCAGCACCAGGCCCACTTTGGCCGTGGCCAGTTGCATCAACACCCATTCGGCGTTGTTGTGCGACCAGATACCGACGCGGTCGCCGACGGTGAGGTTCAGCCCCAGCAAGGCGCTGGCCAGTTGGTTCACCTCAGCCTGCAACTGGCGGTAGGTGTAACGGCGACCCTGGTGCAGGCTGACCAGAGCTTCGCGATCGGGGTGGCGCTCGACCATGGCATCGAAGAAATCACCCAGGGTGTCTTCGATGAGGGCGGTGTCGGTGCGACCCTGGGCGTAGCTCAGGGCCACCGGTGCGGCGGTATCGGCTGGGACCATGTGTTTGTCTCCTCTGACGGGGTGGCGCCCTCAGGGGACGCCGCTCCGCAGGATACGTCGGCGACTCGAAAATGCCGAGGCCAAGAAGGTTGCAAATCACGCCACTGACCGGCACACTTACCGCATGTCGCCCGAGCCCCGCCGCCCCCCCTTGCCTGCGCCACAACAGGCGGCCACCCCCATGGCCTTTGTGCAGGCCATTCTCCAAGCCTATGAACGACGCGGCCTGACGCCCGATCGGGCCTTGAAGGCGGCACAAATCACGCCAGATGAGACCCTGGATGCTCAAAAAAGGGTCACCGCCTTGCAGTTCGAGCTGTTGTCGGGTGCCGCCATGCAGGAGCTGGACGATGAGGCCCTGGGCTGGTTCGGACGGCGCCTGCCTTGGGGCAGCTACGGCATGCTGGCCCGGGCCTCGATCAGCGCGCCGTCGCTGGGCGTGGCACTGAAGCGCTGGTGCCGGCACCACGGCCTGATTGCCGACGACATCACACTGAACCTGAGCGTGCAAGGCCGGCACAGCAGCCTCACCATCACCGAGCACCGCGACCTGGGCGAACTGCGCGAATTCTGTCTGGTGTCGGTGCTGCGCAATGTCCACGGCCTGGCCTGCTGGCTGATCGACTCGCGTCTGCCGCTGCAGCAAGCGGCGTTCCCCCTGGCCGCGCCAGCCCATGCCGAGGTCTATCCCCTGTTGTTTCCGGGGCCGGTGGCCTTTGGTGCCGCCCAGGCCGGCATCCATTTCGACGCCCGCTACCTGGAGATGCCGCTGCGGCGCGACGAAGCCGCGCTCAAACAAATGCTGCAGCGCGCCCTGCCCTTGACCGTGCTGCAATACCGGCGCGACCGGCTGCTGGTGCAGCGGGTGCGCCAGTTGCTGGCCCGCCAGCCGCAGGACACTCAAAGCGCCGAGGCGCTGGCGCACTGGCTGCACATCTCGCCGCGCACCCTGCACCGGCAGCTCAAGGACGAAGGCGCCACCTTGCAGGCCCTGAAAGACGAGGTGCGCCGCGAGCGCGCCACCGAGTTGCTGCTGCGCACCAGCCGCCCCATCAAGCAAGTGGCCGAGGCGGCGGGCTTTCGCAACGAGAAAAGCTTCATGCGGGCCTTTCGCGACTGGACGGGGCAATCGCCGGCGGAGTTCCGGCGCCAGGCCGGCGCCGGCTGAAGTCCCAACGTCACCGTGGCCGGATTTGCACCGGCCGTGGCACACCACGGCTGGCGGGTGCCGCTACGCTGTGGGCAGCGAACGCATCACCCCAGGAGACACACCCCCATGATCACGCTGCATCACTGCGTCAGTGCCCGTTCATTCCGCCCCCTGTGGATGCTGGAGGAACTGGCCCTGCCCTACCGTTTGCGCATGCTGCCCTTTCCACCCCGGGTGTGGCAGCGCGAGTTCCTGGCGGACAACCCGCTGGGCACCGTGCCCTTGCTGGAGGACGGCGCCGTGCGCATGACCGAGTCGGCAGCCATCTGCCAGTACCTGACCAGCCGTGTGCCGGGCACCCCACTGGCGGTGACGCCCGACGAGCCTGACTACGCCCCTTGGCTGAACTGGTTGCACCAAGGCGAGGCCACCCTGACCTTTCCGCAGACCCTGGTCCTGCGCTATGGCCGATTCGAGCCGCCCGAGCGGCGCCAGCCCCAGGTCGTGGAGGATTACAGCCGCTGGTTTCTGGCCCGGCTCAAGGCGGTGGACGCGGCGCTGGCCACGGGTGCCCCCTGGCTGTGTGGGGGCCGATTCACGGCCGCCGATGTATCGGTGGGTTACGCCTTGATGGTGGCCAGCCACCTGGGCCTGTTGGAACGCATGAGCCCGGCCATCCAGGCCTACTGGCAGCGCCTGCAGGATCGGCCGGCCTTCGTCCGCGCCCTGGCGGCGCAACACCAGGCCGCCCTGGATCAGGGCGTGCCAACCACCCCGGCCCCTGAGACGGGGCCACCTGTCTGAAGCTAGGGCCTGTTAACACTGATTTCGCCGGATGCGTTGGAGATCCAAAAGGCCTAGCGCCAGGCGCCAACCGCCGCTGGGTCGGTGACCCAGCGAGGATTGGCAACGCCGCGATCGGCCTTTTGGGCTCCAACCCGAAGGGAAGCCGGCTGGCCAAGCGCCACTCGGCGTTGCGTGTCTTGCCCAGACGCCCGGTCTGGGCGGCGACACGCGCCTTGATTGGCGCTTGGCCAGCAGGCTTCGCACCGGCGAAATCAGTGTTAACAGGCCCCAGGCCGGCTCAGCAGCCCAACAAAGCTGGCAGCTCGGCCATGCTGCGGAACACCTGCACCGCCCCCGCGGCCAACAAGGCGTCGCGGCTGTCGTGCAGGGTCTGGGCGGGCAGGTAGGCGAACACGGTGGCCCCGGCGGCCACGCCTGCCGTGACCCCGGTGACCGTGTCCTCAACCACGGCGCAACGGCGCGGGTCGGCCTGCAGATGGTCAGCCGCGGCCAGGTAGACATCCGGGGCGGGCTTGCTGCGCGGCATTTCGTGGCCGCTGAAAATGCGGCCCTCGAAATAAGGGCTCAGGCCCACCTTGTCGAGTTGCAGATTGACCTTGAACCGGTCTGCCCCCGAGGCGCAGGCGATGCGCCCCTGATGGTGGGCATGCACCCGCTCGACCGCACCATGCACATGCTCGACGGCGGTGAGCCGCTCGTTCAGGGCCGCATTGCGCCGGGCATAGAACTCGGCCATCCAGGCGTCGGTCAGGGGTTTTCCGGTGCGGGCCTCGATGTTGGCCCGCTCGTCACGCACGGCCTTGCCCACAAAGACACGGAAGCACTCTTCGGCACTCATCACCCAGCCCGACTCTTCGAGCATGTCGCGCAGCAGGCCATTGGTGATGGGCTCGCTGTCCACCAGCACACCATCGCAGTCGAACAACACCGCATCAAATCGCATCATGGTTGAACTCCAAAATTCAAGACTGGCTTCAAGAGGGGCGGTCGGCTGGGAACTCGCCATCCACGTAATACCAGCGGGGCAAGCCCGGGCCATCGGCCACAGGCCGGGTTTCGCGCACAAAGCGACTGCGTTCATGCAGGCGCACCGCCCGGCCCTGCTCACGGTAGCGGGCCACGAACTCGACCTGGGCCCGATCGCCATCGGGCCAATGGCCGCGCAGCGCCAGGCCCAGCCAGCGCGGCGCGGGTTCGAAGTCCAACTCGGTGGGCCGGGTGTCAGGGTGCCAGGTGGCCAGCAGGTACTCGCGCCGCTGCAGCACAAAGGCGCTGTAGCGTGAGCGCATCAGGCTTTCGGCATCGGGCGCGGGTGCGTGATCAAAGTGGTCGACATAGCGGCCACAGCAATCCGCCCAGGCCAGAGGGCGGCTGCGAGGGTCCAGGCGACCGCAGGGGCAGGGATCAGAGGGGGCCATCACATTGACAGGCCGTTGCCGGCCAGGGCAAAGGCCCGGATTCTACGAGACGGCGGCCGGGGCGGCCGCCCCAGGGGTATCAGGCCAGGGCGCGCTGGATGATGATCTTCTGCACGTCGCTGGTGCCTTCGTAGATCTGGCACACGCGCACGTCGCGGTAAATGCGTTCCAGTGGAAAGTCTTTCACGTAGCCGTAGCCCCCCAGGGTCTGGATGGCCGCGCTGCAGACCTTCTCCGCCATTTCGCTGGCAAACAGCTTGGCCATGGCGGCCTCCTTGAGACAGGGGCGGCCGGCGTCGCGCAAGGCGGCGGCGTGCCAAATCAGCTGCCGGGCCGCCTCCAGTTGGGTGGCGCAGTCGGCCAGGCGAAAGCCCACCGCCTGGTGGTTGAAGATGGCCGTGCCAAAGCTCTCGCGCTGCTTGGCGTAGTCCACCGCCACTTCGAAGGCGCTTCGCGCCATGCCCAGGCTTTGCGCCGCAATGCCGATGCGCCCGCCTTCCAGGGCCGACAGGGCGATCTTGTAGCCCTCGCCTTCGGCCCCGATCAGGTTCTCGGCCGGGATGCGGCAGTGGTCGAAATTGATCTGGGCCGTGTCGCTGCTGTGCTGGCCCAGCTTGTCCTCCAGCCGAGCCACGACGTAGCCTGGGTTGTCGGTGGGCACCAGAAAAGCGCTCATGCCACGCTTGCCGGCCCCTTTGTCCGTGACCGCGATCACGATGGCCACATGGCCGTTCTGACCACTGGTGATGAACTGCTTGACGCCATGGATGACGTAGTCGTCGCCTTGCTTGACCGCGGTGGTGCGCAGGGCCGAGGCATCGCTGCCCACATGGGGTTCGGTCAGGCAGAAAGCGCCCAGCATGTGCCCCTGGGCCAGGGGCACCAGCCACTGCTGCTTCTGGGCCTCGTTGCCATAGCGCATCAGGATGGCGTTGACCGGGCAATTGGTAACGCTGATGGCGGTGCTGGTGCCGCCGTCGCCCGCGGCCACCTCTTCAAGCACCAGGGCCAGGCTCACATAGTCGAGCTCGGCGCCGCCATAGGCCTCAGGCACGCAGATGCCATAGGCCCCCAGCGCGGCCAGGCCCTGATGGGCCTCTTTGGGAAAGTGGTGCTCGCGGTCCCAGCGGGCGGCATGGGGCCAGAGTTGCTCGCGGGCGAAGTCGCGCACGGCGTCGCGGATCATTTCCTGGTCTTGGGTCAACAGCATTCTTGTCTCCTGGATCGTTGTTCTGGGGTGCTCCGGCTGGCGGAGGGTTTACCAATGGCTGGCGCGGCGGCCGTCGTGGTGCAGCAGGCGCCCCCGGTCGGCCTGGGTGAGGCCGGCCAGGGTGCGGCGCAGGCCCTGCACGCTTTGCTCAACCGTCAGCGGAGCGGACTCGCCGCCCATGTCGGTGCGCACCCAGCCCGGGTCGATGGTGACCAGGGTGGCGCGCGGGTAATCGTGCTGGGCCGCGGCCACCGCCATGTTGAGTGCGGCCTTGCTGACGCGGTACAGCCAGGCACTGCTGTTGGGCACGCTGCCGATCTGGCTCATGGCGCTGGAGATGGCGGCAAACACACCGCCCGCCTCTTCGACCATGGGCATGACCTGGGGCAGCACCTGCATGGCGCCCAGCACATTGGGATGCATGACGGCATCGAAGTGCTCACGCGTGGGCGGTGAGAGCGCATTGCCGCGATCCATGACACCGGCCACATACAGGGCCAGGTCGATCTTTTCACCATCCAGCTGCCACGACAGGCCACTGACGCTGGCCGGATCGGCCACGTCCAGCTTGAGCACCTGGGCGCCCAGCGTTTGCAGTTGGCTGCGCGCGGCCTCGCTGCGCACGGTGGCAATGACGCGCTCGCCGGCCGCCAGCGCCTGGCGGGCCAGTTCCAGGCCCAGGCCGCGGGAAGCGCCGATGATCAAGGTGGTGCTCATGGGAATGCTCCGTGAAACACGGCCTCGGGCTTCAACCCAGGCCTTCCTGTTGCAATTGGGCCTGGTAGCGGGCCACCATCTCGGCCTGTGATTCGGGCGCGGTGGCCAGACCGATCTGGTCATGCAGCATCTCGCCCAGGGTGGGCAGCACGCTGCGCGGCTGCTGCGCCTCGGGCCGCCACAGGCGCGAACGCATGAGCGCTTTGGCGCAATGAAGGTAGGCCTCTTGCACCTGCACCTCGATGACCAGCCTGGGCGGCTGACGCCCTTCGGAAAAGCGTTGGGTGAACTCGGCCTCGTCGCGCAGGCGGGCCTGCCCATTGATGCGCAGGGTTTCGTCCACCCCCGGGATCATGAACAGCAGGCCGATGCGTGGGTCATGCACCAGGTTCTGCAAGGTATCGAGGCGGTTGTTGCCTGAGGAATCCGGCAACAGCAGGGTGTGCTCATCCAGCGTGTGCACAAAGCCGGGGGCGCCGCCACGCGGCGAGGCGTCCATCCACTGCCCCGGGGCGCCTGCGGAGGCCAGCACGCAAAAAGGCGACAGGCTGATGAAGCGCCGCGCGTGCCGGTCGAGTTGCGCCATCTGCTTGAGGCGCGGGCGCTCGGCCGGCGCTGGGTACAGCGCACGCAGTTGCTCCAGGGTACGGATCATGGAACGCCTCAGACGCGGGTCAGAGCAGTTCGACCGCCATGGCCGTGGCCTCGCCACCACCGATGCACAGGGTGGCCAGGCCGCGCTTCTTGCCGCGGGCCTTCAAGGCATGCAGCAGCGTGACGATGATGCGGGCACCGCTGGCCCCGATGGGGTGGCCCAGGGCGCAGGCCCCACCATGGACGTTGACGATGTCGTGCGGCAGTTTCAACTCAGTCATCAGTGCCATGGGCACCACGGCAAAAGCCTCGTTGATTTCCCAGAGGTCCACCTGGTCGGCCGACCAGCCGGCCTTGGCCAGGGCCTTTTGAGTGGCTCCCAGCGGAGCGGTGGCAAACCATTCGGGCTCCTGGGCGTGGGTGGCATGGCTGACGATGCGGGCCAGGGGTTGGCAGCCCAGCTTCTGAGCGGTGGACGCGCGCATCATCACCAGGGCGGCGGCACCATCGTTGATCGACGAGCTGGAGGCGGCGGTGATGGTGCCGTCCTTCTTGAACGCGGGCTTCAGGCCGGGGATCTTGTCGAGCTTGACCTTGCCCGGGCCCTCATCCACCGAGATCACGGTCTCGCCGGCCCGCGACTTGACCGTGACGGGGGCGATTTCGGCCGCAAAGGCGCCGGATTCGGTGGCGGCCTTGGCGCGCTGCACGCTGGTGACGGCGAAGTGGTCCTGCTGTTCACGTGTGAAGCTGTATTTGGCGGCACAGTCTTCGCCGAAAGTGCCCATGGAGCGGCCGGGTTCGTAGGCGTCTTCCAGGCCGTCGAGCATCATGTGGTCAAAGATACGGTCGTGGCCCATGCGGTAGCCGCCCCGGCCCTTTTGCAGCAGGTAGGGGGCGTTGGTCATGCTTTCCATGCCGCCGGCCACCATCACGTCATGGGTGCCGGCCAGCAGCATGTCATGCGCGAACATGGCGGCCTTCATGCCCGAACCGCACATCTTGGACAGGGTGACGGCCCCGGCCCCCTTGGGCAGACCGCCCTTGAACGCGGCCTGGCGGGCCGGGGCCTGGCCCTGGCCTGCCATCAGGCAGTTGCCGAACAGCACCTCACCCACCGCATCGGGGGAGACGCCCGCGCGCTCGATGGCCGCACGGATGGCGACGCCGCCCAGATCGTGGGCCGCGAGGCTGCTGAAGTCGCCCTGGAAGCTGCCCATGGGGGTACGGGCGGCGCCGACGATGACGATGGATTCGGACATGTTGATCTCCTGATGTTGGATGGGCTTGCTCGGATGAAAAGACGCCCTCATGAAGCCAGGCTGGCCTGCGAGGGTGAAAAGCGCCTGCTGCGCTCGTAGGGGAAGATGTCGTGCACGTGGCCGGCCTGGATGCGCTCTTTGTGCTGTTGCCAGAAGCTGACGTCAAGCAAGTCGGCGTGGTGCTGCATGAAGACTTCGCGCACCGCGGGATGGCCCAGCAGAAAGGGGGCGAAGGTCTCGGGAAACACGTCGCGCGGGCCCACGCTGTACCAGATCTCGCCCGAGAGTTCGTCTTCCTCATGGCGGGGCTCAGGCACGCGGCGAAAGTTGCAGTCGGTGATGTACTCAATTTCGTCGTAGTCGTAGAAGACCACCTTGCCGTTGCGCGTGATGCCGAAGTTCTTCCACAGCATGTCGCCCGGGAAGATGTTGGCCGCCACCAGGTCCTTGATGGCCTTGCCGTATTCGATGACGCTGCGCTCGATCTGGGCCCGCGCGGCCGGATGCTCCAGCCCCTGGTCGAAGGCTTCTTGCAGGTACAGGTTGAGTGGAATCATGCGGCGCTCGATGTAGAGGTGCTTGATGATGACCTCGGTGCGACCATCGCCGTCGCGGTCGCTGATTTCGAGCTGGCTGGGAGCGAACTTCTGGATTTCGGCGATCAACTCGTCACTGAAGCGCTCGCGTGGAAAGGCTACCTCGCTGTACTCCAGCGTGTCGGCCATGCGCCCCACCCGGTCGTGTTGCTTGACCAGCAGGTACTTGCCCTTGATCTGCTCGCGGGTGGTGTCTTTGGGGGGCGGGAAGTAGTCTTTGATGAGCTTGAAGACGAAGGGAAACGAGGGCAGATCGAACACCAGCATGACCATGCCCTTGATGCCGGGTGCGATGCGGAAGCGGTCGGTGGAATGACGCAGATGGGCCAGGAAATCGCGGTAGAACAGCGTCTTGCCCTGCTTGGCAAGCCCCAGCGCGTTGTAGATCTCGGCCCGGGGCTTGCGCGGCATCAGGGAGCGCAGAAACTGCACGTAGGCCGAAGGGATCTCCATGTCGACCATGAAATAGGCACGAGCAAAGCTGAACAGCATCTGCAAGTCGTCCTCGCCGAACAGGGCCGCATCGATGCGCAACTGGCCGCGGCTGTTGTGCAGGATGGGCAGGGCGAAGGGCAGCTCATTGAATCCGTTGATGAGTTTGCCCACGACATAGGCGCCCTTGTTGCGAAAAAACAGACTCGACAGGACCTGGATCTGGAAGTTGGCGCGCAGTTTGACCTCGCCCAGGCGCAGGTGCAGGGCCTGCAGCACACTGGCCACATCGCGGGGCAGGTCTTCGAACTCGCGCTGCAGCCGGAAATGCTCGATGAGCTGGGTCAGCACCTCGGGCAGGGTGGCGCGCGAGGGGTAGTAGGCCCGAAAGCTGGGCTGGGCGCCGGGTTCGTCGTTTTCGATGTACTCGGTGCTGACCGCGGGGCGCACAAAGATGAAGTCGTTGTGGAAATGGGTGCGGTGCAGGATCTTGGTGGTGACCGAGTTGAAGAAGGTCTCGGCGAGTTCAGGCTGGTGGTGGTCCACCAGCAGCCCGATGTAATGCAGCTTGACCTGTTGCCACACATCCATGGGCTGCGCGCCGGCCTTGAACTCTTTCTCAAGCCGCATCACGCATTCCTTGACGCGCAGGCCATAGAACTCGATGCGTTCGCGCTGGGCACGTTGTTGCCCGTGCCAGTCGCAGGTCTCGAAGCGGTGCTTGGCGCGGGCCGATTCGGTGCGGAACAGGCGGTAATGGCGGTTGAAGCCGTCCATCATGGCCTTTGCGATGCCATGGGCCTGGGGGGCGTCAAGCCGGGATGGGAACATGGCTCTCGCCCCGCCGCTCAGAAACTCAGACGCCGACGCCGCGCGGATAGCGCTTGAGCCCGTTGCGGAACATGGGCATCACATCGTCGGGGCCTTGCATGCTGACGTGCAGGTCATTGACCAGGCCATCCTTGAGGCCATAGCACCAGCCGTGCAAGGCCAGCTTCTGGCCCCGGTGCCAGGCGTCTTGCACGACATTGGTCAGGGCCACGTTGCCGACCTGCTCGATGACGTTCATCTCGCACAGGACATCCTCTTGCTCGGCCAGGCTCAGGTGATCCAGGCGGCGACGATGACGCACCTTGACGTCATGCACATGACGCAGCCAGTTGTCCGCCAGACCAACACGCATGCCGCGCAAGGTAGCCAGCACGCCACCACAGCCATAGTGCCCGACCACCATGATGTGCTCGACCTTGAGGTAGTCGACCGCGAACTGAATCACCGACAAGGCGTTCAGATCGGAATGCACCACCACGTTCGCCACATTGCGATGCACGAACACTTCGCCCGGATCCAGCCCCGTGATCTCATTGGCAGGCACTCGGCTGTCGGAGCAGCCGATCCACAGGTACTTGGGGTTTTGCTGCTGGGCCAGTTGGCTGAAAAAACCAGGGCGGGCCTGCTCCATTCGGGCCGCCCAAACGCGGTTGTTGTCGATCAGATGCTGAAGGCTGGAGGAAGAAGTCATGCGGCGATGTTAGCGGCTGTGCATGTCAGGTGCTTGAGGCTCAGCAAGTCTCCGCAAAGAGCTCGCGGCCAATCAGCATGCGGCGGATCTCGCTGGTGCCGGCGCCGATCTCGTAGAGTTTGGCGTCGCGCCACAGGCGGCCCAGAGGGTATTCATTGATGTAGCCATTGCCACCGAAGATCTGCACGCCCTCACCCGCCATCCAGGTGGCCTTTTCGGCGCACCACAGGATGACGCTGGCGCAGTCTTTGCGCACCTGGCGAACGTGCTCGGTGCCCAGCAGATCGAGGTTCTTGGCCACGGTGTAGGCAAACGAACGGCCGGCCTGCAGCACGGTGTACATGTCGGCCACCTTGCCCTGGATGAGCTGGAACTCACCAATGCTCTGGCCGAACTGCTTGCGGTCATGGATGTAGGGGATGACGTTGTCCATCACCGACTGCATGATGCCCAACGGGCCACCGGTGAGCACGGCACGCTCGTAGTCAAGGCCGCTCATGAGCACCTTGGCGCCCATGTTGAGGCCGCCCAGGATGTTCTCGGCCGGCACTTCGACGTTATTGAACACCAGCTCGCCCGTGTGGCTGCCGCGCATGCCGAGCTTGTCGAGCTTTTGCGCGATGCTGAAGCCCTTCATGCCCTTCTCGATCAGGAACGCGGTGACGCCACGGGCGCCCAGCTCGGGTTCGCTCTTGGCGTAGACCACCAGGGTGTCGGCGTCGGGGCCGTTGGTGATCCACATCTTGTTGCCATTGAGCAGGTAGTAGCCGCCCTTGTCTTCAGCCTTGAGTTTCATGCTGATGACGTCGGAGCCAGCGCCGGGCTCGCTCATGGCCAGAGCGCCCACGTGCTCGCCGGAGATCAGCTTGGGCAGGTACTTGGCTTTCTGGGCTTCGGTGCCATTGCGGTTGATCTGATTCACGCAGAGGTTGCTGTGCGCACCATACGACAAGCCGACCGAGGCGCTGGCACGGGAGATCTCTTCCATGGCCACCATGTGAGCCAGGTAGCCCATGTTGGCACCGCCATAGCTTTCAGGCACGGTGATGCCCAAGACACCCAGATCACCCATCTTGCGCCACAGGTCCATGGGGAACTGGTCGTTGCGGTCGATTTCGGCCGCGCGCGGGGCGATCTCGGCCTGGGCAAAGTCGCGCACCGCGTCGCGCAGGGCATCGATGTCGTCGCCAAGTTGGAAGTTGAGGCCGGGCAGGTTCATGGAAGTCTCCTTGGAATTCAGTATTTTTGAGGGACCGGTGCCAGCGTCTGCTGCATCACCGCACAGGATTGACGGCGCCCATCGGGCGCCACGTGAAAGAGTTCGGCCGTGGTCACGATGACCCGCTTGCCTGGACGCACCACGCGGCCCAACGCGTGAAGTTCGCCACCGTTGAAGCTGGCCAGAAAGTTGATCTTGTACTCGACCGTGACCACCTCCAGCCCCTCATCAAGCACCGACAGGCCCGCGTAGCCGCCGGCGATGTCCGCCAGGGCGCCCATGGCCCCACCATGGAAGCCCCCTTGCTGCTGGGTGACCCGATCGGAATAGGGCAAGGCGATCTCGCACAAGCCGGGCTCGACCCGCAGCAGGCGCGCCCCCAGGTGCTGCATCAGCCCCTGACGGGCCAGACTGGCTTCGATGCGGGCATGCAGGGCGTTGGGGACTGCAGCCTCGTCGGAAGTGGATCGGTTCATGGGCCGGCAGCTTAATTGACGTTTACGTAAACGTCAATCAGTGAAAGACTGCGAAAGGTCTCAGCGGATCAGGCGGCGCGACGCTTGCGAGTGGAGGACACGCCGATCGGGGCTTGAGGCGACGCCGCCGGCCCCGTGTCCCCCTCGGCCCCCTGCCCTTTGCTGGCTTTGGCAAGCAGGGCCCGGGCCTCCTTCTCGTGCACCTTGACCTCTTCAAGGTTGGCCTGCAGATCGGCCATCTGCTCTTCGAGTTGACGGCGGTGCCCGGCCAGCACATCGAGAAATTTACGCAACTGCGGTCCGGTGTCACGCGGGCTGTCATACATGTCGATGATTTCACGCGCCTCCGACAGGGACAAGCCCAGGCGCTTGGCCCGCAACGTGAGCTTCAGGCGGGTGCGGTCGCGGGCGGTGTAGATGCGGGTGCGACCGCCAGGCCCCTCACGCAGCGGTTGCAGCAGCCCCATGTCCTCATAAAAGCGCATGGCGCGGGTGGTGAGGTCGAATTCGTGGGCGAGGTCGCTGATGGTGTAAGTGGTGGCCATGGAAAAAACAGATCGAATCGGTAGCACGGCGGTGACATCTGCCCTGTGCACGCCTGCCTAGAATGAGCCGATTACAGCTGACGCTTACGTCAACGTCAATCCTGGCGAACGCCGCGTCAAAGCCCTGACACAAGTCCAAGCGAAGGCCCCACACCATGAACTCCCTCGAACTGGAACTGGACTACCCTCTCGGCGAGACCCTGCCCGAATCCGGCCACACCCTGGAAGTGGCGCCCGGGGTGCGGTGGATTCGCATGGCACTGCCTTTTGCGCTGAATCACATCAACCTGTGGCTGCTCGCTGACGAGCTGGATGGGGTGAAAGGCTGGACGGTGGTGGACTGCTGCATTGCCAGCGACGACACCAAGGCCACCTGGGAACAGATTTTTGCCACGCAATTGCAAGGGCGCCCCATCCTGCGCGTGCTGGTGACGCACATGCACCCGGATCATGTCGGACTGGCGCATTGGCTGTGCGAACGCTGGAACGCCCCCCTTTGGATGAGCGCCACCGACTATTACGCTGCCCGCCTGGGTTCGCAGAGCACCACGGGCTTCGGCGGGCCTGATGCCGCGGGATTTTTTGCAAGCCATGGGCTGAGCGACCCCGAGGCCGTGGACAAGATACGTGGGCGCACCCGCTATTACCCCAGCATGGTGCCCGCCATGCCGAGCCGCTTTCACCGGCTCATGGACGGCGCCTCTGTGCGCATTGGCGCCCACGACTGGCAATGCATCAGCGGCTATGGCCATGCCCCGGAGCACATGGCCCTGCACTGCCCTACGCTGGGCGTTCTGCTGGGTGGGGACATGATGCTGCCGCGCATCTCGACCAATGTGAGCGTGTTCGACATCGAGCCCGAGTCGAACCCCTTGAAGCTGTTTCTGGATTCAGTGGATCGATTTGCCACGCTGCCGGCGGACACCCTGACGCTGCCATCCCACGGCAAACCCTTCCGTGGCCTGCATGCGCGCATCCGGCAGCTTCATGATCATCACCGAGACCGCTTGAGCGAGGTGCTGCAAGCCTGCCAGGAACACCCTTGCAGTGGTGCCGACATCCTGCCGGTGATGTTCAAGCGACCCCTTGATTTGCACCAGACCACGTTTGCCATGGGCGAAGCCGTGGCCCACCTGCACGCACTGTGGTTTCAGGGCCTGCTGCGGCGGGAACTGGGCGCGGACGGGATTTACCGCTTCAGCGCGGTATCAAGCTGAGGCCTTTGCGCGCACCGCGCAGGTTCAGGCAAAGACGTCGGCCTGAGCCAAAGGCACACCCTGGGCATCCTTGGCCGACAGTCGAGGCGGCTCCCCCAGATCGGGCCACTGAACCCCCAGGGTGGGGTCGTTCCAGGCAATGCAGCGCTCGTATTGCGGCGCATAGTAGTCGGTGGTCTTGTACAGAAAGTCGGCGCTTTCACTGGTCACCACAAAGCCATGGGCAAACCCGGCCGGCACCCACAATTGGCGGTGGTTGTCCTCACTCAACTCCACGCCCACCCATTGGCCGAAAGTGGGCGAGCTTTTGCGGATGTCCACCGCCACATCGAACACCGAGCCCCGCACCACACGCACCAGCTTGCCCTGGGCCTGCTGCAACTGGTAATGCAGCCCACGCAACACGCCCTGGGTCGATCGGCTGTGGTTGTCCTGCACAAATTCGACTTGCAGGCCGGTGGCCTCGTTGAAGGCCTTCTGGTTGAAGCTTTCGAAGAAGAAGCCCCGGGCATCGCCAAATACTTTGGGCTCAAGGATCAGGACTTCGGGAATGGCGGTTGGGATGACGTTCATGATGGGCTTAATCTTTGAGCAGGCGCAGCAGGTATTGGCCGTAGCCGTTTTTGGCCAAGGGTTGGGCCAGGCGCTCAAGCTGTTCACTGGTGATGAACCCGTTGCGCCAGGCAATTTCTTCTGGGCAGGCCACCTTCAGGCCTTGGCGGCGCTCCAACGTGGCGATGAACTGGCCCGCCTCCAGCAGGCTGTCGTGGGTGCCGGTGTCGAGCCAGGCGTAGCCACGCTTCATGATCTGCACGTTGAGTTGGCCACGCTGCAGGTAGGTTTCATTGACGGTGGTGATCTCCAGCTCGCCGCGGGCGCTGGGGCGGATGCTCTTGGCAATGTCCACCACCTGCTGGTCATAGAAGTACAAGCCCGTGACCGCGTAATTGCTCTTGGGGACCGGGGGCTTTTCTTCGATGCTGCTGGCCTTGCCACTCTTGTCAAAGGCCACCACGCCGTAACGTTCAGGATCGGTGACGTGGTAGGCGAACACGGTGGCACCGGCCGTCTGCGCATCGGCATTGGCCAACAGGGGGCCAAAGTCATGGCCATAGAAGATGTTGTCGCCCAGCACCAGGGCACTCGGGTGGTTGCCGACAAACTGCTCGCCGATGATGAAGGCCTGGGCCAACCCGTCGGGGCTGGGTTGAACGGCGTACTGCAGGTTCAGGCCCCATTGGCTGCCGTCGCCCAGCAGTTGCTGGAAGCGGGGGGTGTCTTGCGGGGTGCTGATGAGCAGGATGTCGCGCATGCCCGCCAGCATCAGGGTGCTGAGGGGGTAGTACACCATGGGCTTGTCGTACACCGGCAGCAGCTGCTTGCTGATGGCCAGCGTGGCCGGATGCAGTCGGGTGCCGGAGCCCCCGGCGAGGATGATGCCTTTGCGTTGCGTGGTCATGATGTGTGGTTCTCCCTGAAGTTCTTGCCGGTTCGCTCAGGCCTGGGTCGGCAGCGAGGCCGGCAGGATTTCGTCGAGCATGCGGGCCACGCCCTGCTGCCAGTCGGGCAAGGCCAGGTCAAATGCGCTTTGCAGTTTGGCCGTGCTCAGGCGCGAGTTGTTCGGGCGCCGTGCTGGCGTGGGGAAGGCACTGGTGGGCACAGGGGCGATACCGTCTTCTGGCGTCTTGAGGGCCACACCAGCACGGCGCGCATGCTCGATCACAAAGCGGGCATACCCATGCCAGCTGGTCTGACCTGCGGCCACGGCGTGGTACAGGCCTGAGAGTTCGGGGCGTACTTGCACGGCACGGATGGCGTGGGCACTGAGGTCGGCCAGCAGGTCGGCCCCGGTGGGGGCGCCGAACTGATCATCGATCACGGTCAGGCGTTCGCGCTCGGCCGCCAGGCGCAGCATGGTCTTGGCAAAGTTGCCACCGCGTGCGGCGTACACCCAACTGGTCCGAAAGATCAGATGGCGGGCACCGCTTTGCTGGATCAGTTGCTCGCCTTCGAGCTTGGTGCGGCCATAGACGCTGAGCGGGCCGGTGGCATCGCCCTCGTGCCAGGGCGCATCGCCGCTGCCGTCAAACACATAGTCGGTGCTGTAGTGGACCAGGGTGGCGCCCAGTTGGGCCGCCTCGCGGGCCAGCACGCCGGGGGCCAGGGCGTTGAGGGTTCGCGCCAGTTCGGGCTCGCTCTCAGCACGATCGACTGCGGTGTGGGCGGCGGCGTTGACGATGACGTCGGGACGCAAGGCACGCACGGTGGCAGCCAGGTCGTCCAGCCGGCTGAGGTCGCCGCAGTGTTCGGTGCTGTGGCGATCCAGTGCCGTGATCCGGCCCAGCGGGGCCAGGCTGCGCTGCAGCTCCCAGCCCAGTTGACCGTTTTTGCCCAGCAGCAGGATGTGCAGGCTCATGCGGCGCCTTCGCTGGCGTATTGTTTTTGCACCCAGTCGCGGTAGGCGCCGCTTTGCACGTGGCTCACCCAGTCCTCATGGCTGAGGTACCACTGCACGGTTTTGCGGATGCCGGACTCAAAGGTTTCTGCCGGCTTCCAGCCCAGTTCACGCTCAAGCTTGCGGGCGTCGATGGCGTAGCGGCGGTCGTGGCCGGGGCGGTCTTTGACGTAGGTGATCTGCTCGCGGTAAGGTTTGCCGTCGCTGCGGGGGCGCAGTTCATCAAGCAGCGCACACACGGTGTGCACGATGTCGAGGTTGGGCTTTTCGTTCCAACCGCCCACGTTGTAGGTCTCGCCCACGCGCCCGCCCTCGAGCACACGCCGGATCGCGCTGCAGTGGTCTTTCACATACAGCCAGTCGCGCACCTGCTGGCCATCACCATAGATGGGCAAGGGCTTGCCCGCCAGCGCGTTGACGATCATCAGCGGGATGAGCTTTTCCGGGAAATGGTAGGGGCCGTAGTTGTTGGAGCAGTTGGTGGTGAGCACCGGCAGCCCGTAGGTGTGATGCCAGGCGCGCACCAGGTGGTCACTGGCAGCCTTGCTGGCCGAGTAGGGGCTGTTGGGCTCAAAGGGGTTGTCTTCAGTGAACGCGGGGTCGGCGGGCGACAGTGACCCATAGACCTCGTCGGTCGAGACGTGCAGAAAACGGAAACTGGCTTTTTGCTCTGCAGCCAGACCATTCCAGTAGCCGCGCACCGATTCGAGCAGGCGCAAGGTGCCAACAACGTTGGTCTGGATGAAGTCTTCCGGGCCATGGATGGAGCGGTCCACGTGCGATTCGGCCGCAAAGTTGATCACGGCCCGGGGCTGATGCACCCGCAGCAGCTCGTCGACCAAGGCGCTGTCGCCGATGTCACCGTGCGCGAAGTGGTGGCGGCCATCGCCTTCGAGCGAGGCCAGGTTCTCGCGGTTGCCCGCGTAGGTCAGCTTGTCGAGGTTGACCACAGGCTCATCGCTCTGAGCCAGCCAATCGAGCACGAAATTGGCGCCAATGAAGCCTGCGCCGCCGGTTACGAGAATCATCTGTCTGCCCTGGATGGAGTCGGCTCAGCCGGAGCCAAAGTGCCGGATTATCTCATTTGACGTCCGGACTCCGACGTCCGCTTCGGGCCCGATGCCGCCAACTGGGTGCGCTCACGCCGGACCGGGGCTAGCAAGATCCCTAGTATCTGTACCTGCCTCGCTGGGCTAGAGTGAAATCAGATTTCGAAAAATACTGGGAGACGACTTCATGGTGAAAAAGGCGCCTCGCAGAACTGCCGAGCGAATCCTCGAAGTCACGCTCGATCTATTCAATCGGTTTGGTGAACCCAACGTCTCGACGACGCTGATCGCTGGTGCTCTGGGCATCAGCCCCGGAAATTTGTACTACCACTTTCCGGCAAAGGACGAACTGGTCAATGCGTTGTCCGACCGCTACGAAGCCGAGTTGCGTCCGTTGCTGCAGGATGTCTCAAGCATCAACGACCTGGAGGGGACCAAGCGCTCGCTTCATCTGCTTTTCGAATTGAACTGGTCTCATCGGTTCCTGTTTCGCGATCTCAACGATTTGCTGAGTAAGAACCGCCACTTGGAAACCCAATTGCAGAAAATTCAGATCGACTCATCCAGTGCACTGATGGGGCTGTTGCAGCGTCTCAGGGCTGGCGGAACCCTTCAAATGAATGCCGATCAAGTGGAAGTGACGACATCAAACCTGATGGTGGTGCTCAATTATTGGCTCAGCTATGAATATGTCCAGTCTCCACGTCTTGCGTCCAGCCCGGAGCAAGGAAAACTCAGCACTGCGCGTGGCGTCCTGCAAGCGCTGAGTTTGCTGATCCCCTGGCTGGGAACGGCCGAACGAGAACGCCTCCAAGAGCCTCTCATGTGCGAGCGCGGCAACACGCTTGACGTCACGACTTCCTAAGGAGACAAGCAATGGCAACCTGGTCCCCATTTCCACATCCGGGTCTGTTCAGCTTCACAGCGGATTCCGTGAAAAGATCCTGGGCAGTACTGCATGCGGGCGATTCTGAACCTCTGCCCCGTAGCCCTTTGCTGTTGCAAGCCTGGGCATACTTCCACAATGGTGATTTTTCGGCAGCCAGAACGCTGGGCCTGGAAGCGGCAGCCACGGGCGAAACAGGCGGAATGACCGTCGCCAACAAAGCCACCTGCATCTATGCCTGCTATCTCGAAAAAAGTGAGCACGCACGCCTTGATTTGTTCATGGATGTCGCTCAGCGTGCGGGTGTGCAAACGGTACATGCTCCTCAGGATCAGAATGCGTGGTTTTTGCTGGCTTACGCATTGGGGCGGTACAGCCAGGCCATCAGTGTCGCCAAAGCTTTGGCTCAAGGCTTGGGCAGCAAAGTCAAAGAGTCTCTTGAACGAACCCTGGAGCTCTGCCCCAAGCATGTTGAAGCACGCATAGCGCTGGGATCATTTCATGCCGAAGTCATCGACAAGGTAGGGGCCCTGATAGGTGGGATGACCTACGGCGCGCGCAAAGATGTCGGGCTGCAACTTTTGGCAGAGGCATTGCAACAAAATCCGGACTCGGCAGCGGGTCTGGTGGAGTATGCCGACGCACTGGTCATGTTGAATGGCGAAGCCTGTCATGACCAAGCAAACCAACTCTACGAACGTGCGGCCAGCTGTGTGCCTGTCGACGCCATGGAGGCGCTCTATTGCGAGTTGGCCAGGACCGAGTTGGCAACCCATTGAGCCATAGACCCAATGCCAATCAAGCTTGGTCAGCGCTGGAAAATCTGCGAGCCGCGATTTCCAACAAGCCGTCAAAGATGAGGTTGTCCACCAGTTCGCACTCAACCGACATGCTCGGAGCCATCTTCCATCCAGCACCGCCCGTCATCACACATTGCGGCTCCTGCCCGCAGTGCACCCTCAGGTGATCGACCATGCGTGCCACAGCCCCGGCAATCGCATAAGTTCCACCGCTGGTCAATGCATCACTGGTATTGGTTGGAAAAAGCTTGACCTCACCCGTCGGGACATGAAGACCTGCGGTACCTGATTCAAGGGCACGGAGCATGATCCCGTGACCAGGAAGAATCAGCCCCCCCAAAAACACGCCTTCTGGATCAATTGCCTCCACCGTCACGGCCGTTCCGACCATGACCACAATCAACGGCGCGCACTCTCCGCGACTCAACATGCGATGTCGGGCGCCAATCATGGCGACCCAGCGATCAGAACCCAGTCGGGTTGGATGGTCATACCCATTGTGCATCCCGGCTTCACCCTGAGTTGAGACCACCCACTTTGGCGGCACATCCCAGATCTCCATCTGCTCCTCGACCCGCCGCTTGACCGCCTCGCCCGCAACAATGCAGCCCAGCATGCGGTCGGGTGGGGTCAAAGAAGCCCACGCATGGTCGGCTAATTTGTCAACGTTCTCCAGAAACTCAGCGCCTTGCGCCAACACGGTCGCCCCTCGGTGTGGGGCTTCATACAGCGCCCACTTGAGGCGTGTGTTTCCGACATCTATAGCAAGGAAGCTCATAGAGCCAATTATGGCTACTTTCAGGAACTTACCTGTCCTGCAAATTACTTAAGGAGCACACTTGCCCCCAGCACCCAGTGAAGCACCACCGCATGATGTGAGGCCAAATTGCGCTTGCCGTCGATGCCCAGGACT